>JANXMB010000170.1 GCA_025354865.1 Acetobacteraceae bacterium
GCTCGGTTCTTCTACCTTGATGACCTGGAAGCGGCGCGCCAGTGCGGCATCCTTCTCGAAGTATTTTTTATATTCGCCCCAAGTGGTGGCGGCGATGGTGCGCAGTTCGCCGCGCGCCAATGCCGGCTTCAGAAGGTTGGCGGCATCGTTCTGGCCGGCCTGTCCGCCGGCGCCGATCAGCGTATGCGCCTCGTCGATGAACACGATGATCGGTTTGGGGCTCGCCTTGACCTCGTCGATGACATTTCGAAGGCGGTTCTCGAACTCACCTTTGACCCCGGCACCGGCCTGCAGCAGGCCAAGGTCAAGCGTGCGAAGCGTGACCTCACGCAAAGCCTCCGGCACGTCACCCTCGGCGATGCGCAGCGCCAGGCCTTCGACGACCGCGGTCTTGCCGACGCCGGCCTCGCCGGTGAGGATCGGGTTGTTCTGGCGTCGACGCGTCAGGATATCGACCATTTGCCGAATCTCGGCGTCGCGGCCGAGAATGGGATCGATCTTGCCGGCGCGGGCCAAGGCCGTCAGGTCGATGGTGAACTGCGCCAGCGCGCCGCTGCCGCCCATCGGGGTGGCGACACCTTCGGGCACGGGGCCACCTGCTCCGCCAATCTCCCCGGCCGCCCGGGTCGTCTCCGGAGTGGAGACGGTCGCGGCCGAATAGTCCCGCTTCAAAGCGTCTGGCTGGATTTTGGCGAACTGCCCGGAAACCTCGCGCGCATGTCGGGCCAGCGTGTCGTCAGCGAGCAATGCCCACAGCAGATGGCCGGAGCGGATGCGGCTCTGGCCATGCTCCAGCGTCGCCAGCAGCCAAGCCTGCTTGACCAGTTCGACGATCTCCGGCGCCAAGGCGGGCGCACGGGCGTTGCCGGTGCGCATGCGGTCAAGTCCGCGGTTCAGGTCTACCGCCAACCGTCCAGGATCGACATCGAAATGGCGCAGCAGGGAAACGATGTCGCTGTCGCTACGGTCGATCAGCGTCAACAGCCAGTGCTCGATTTCGACATTGTAGTGCGAGCGCGACAGCGTCATGCCCGCTGCCGCTTCCAGCGCACGCCTGCAATCCTCGTTCAGCTTGCCGACAAGCAGCTTGAGGTCGATCGCAGCCATGAAGCGTTTCCCTTTTTCCCGTGCCGGAGGGTATGTGTTGTGCTGCCAACGTGTCCAGTGAAGAAGTGCACACTCAATAACGTATCCAGCGATATTGCATGATCTGGGATAGCTGAGGAGTTCAGGACGATGACACTTCCCGATGGTTTTGATCTTGACGTTTTGCTGGCACCGATCGCCGGCGACACCGAAGCGGGGCCAGATCTGCGCGCCGATTACGCGCCGCAGGCGGCATATTTCCGGTTGCGCGACGCCCGCTCCGAGGCCCGAACCCAGGAGCGCCAGGCCGACGCCGCGGGCCAGGATGGGGGCACCGGCTATTCCGACGCGATACTGTCGGCGACGCAGAATTGGCGCATCGTCATGACCTTGGCGCCTTCGACGATAGCCCAAAGCAGCAAGGACCTGGAGATCGCCGCCTGGTACACCGAGGCTCTGGTGCGCGCCGATGGACTGATCGGCCTTGCCGCCGGGGCGCAACTGATTGAGGGGCTGGCCGAAAAGTTTTGGGACGGCCTCTACCCGCTGCCTGATGAGGACGGAGTCGAAACCCGGGTTGCCGCCGTCACCGGCCTCAACGGACAAGGCGGCGACGGCACGCTGATCCAGTCCTTGAACAAGATTGTGCTGTTCGAACGGCCGAATGGCGCGCCGTTCGCGCTGTGGAACCACGAGCGCACCAAACTTCTCGCCGGCATTTCCGACAGGGCACGGCGCGAGGCCGCTATCGCATCGGGCTCGGTGCCGATCGAGGACATGCAGAAGGAGGCGCGCGCCAACGGGGTCGCGCGCTTCGCCAGGCTGCTGGCAGAGTCGAGCCACGCCCTGGCGTCCTGGCAGGCGATGGCGCGCAGGCTTGACGGGCTAGCCGGCGCGGACGGTCCGCCGACCAGCCGGGTTGCCGAAACCCTTGGCCGCATCGTCGAATTTGCTCGCGAATTTGCACCGGTGGTGAGTGACGAGGCAGCGCCCGAGAACCTGGCCGCGACAACCGGCGAAACCGTCCCGGCGCCTGTCGGAGCCGTGGCCCAGCCGCAGCTGATGACCCGAGAGGGCGCGCTGAAGATGCTCGGCGACCTTGCCAACTATTTTCGGCGCACGGAGCCGCATTCGCCGCTGGCCTACACCCTCGACGAGGCTGTGCGGCGCGGCCGGATGAGCTGGCCGGAGCTGCTGGCGGAAATCTTACCGGATGCAACGACGCGCGACGCGGTGCTCAACAGCCTAGGGATCCGGCCGGAGCCGCCCGCTTGAAGTATCCGGCCTAAGGGTTGAAAGTTGCGCGGCCGATAGATTTTGTTGGTCCCCGTCGCCGATACGGCGTAACGATGCCGCAGACGTGAAGCGGCTCACAGCAGGCGGTCGGCGAAGGCCGTATTGGCGCTCGGCGACAATGTATTCGTATCGGGAGTAATAATTCCATGAGTGGCAGCGTTCATGACAAGCTCAACCGGGTGCGCAAGCCGCGCGTCCATATTTCCTACGAGGTCGAGACCGAGGGCGCCGAGATCGTGCGCGAGCTGCCGTTCGTGGTCGGCATCATGGGGGATTTTTCCGGCGATCCGACTCAGGCGCTGAAGCCGCTTGCCGAGCGCAAGTTCGTCCAGATCGATCGTGACAATTTCGACAGCGTGATGGCCAGCATGACTCCTGGCCTGAAGATCAAGGTCGATAACACCCTGGCCGATGACGGCAGCCAGATGTCGGTCGATCTCAAGTTCAATTCGATGGATGATTTTGAGCCGGCCCGGATCGCGGCCCAGGTGCCGGCCTTGGCCGCATTGCTGGAAACACGGAACAAGCTGCGCGATCTCGCCAGCAAGGCCGATCGTTCGAAAGAGCTCGAGGGCTTGCTTGAGCAGGTGCTGAAAAACGAGGCCGACATGAAGTCGCTGTCGACGCAACTCGGCCTCGATAAGCAGGAGGGCTAGACGATGTCGGGAACCCAGACCGCACCAGTCGGTGCCGCCACGGAAACCCTGGAGGGCCTCAACCTGCTCGACCAGGTGATCGGTGCCACCAAGCAGACCGAGCCGGACCGTGCACAGGAGCTGGTCAAGACGCTGGTATCGGAGGCGCTTTCCGGCACCATCACCTTTGACAAGAACCTGGCCAAGACGATCGAGCGCGCGATCAACGCGATCGACCGCAAGCTTTCGACCCAACTCAACGCGGTCATGCATCATCCGCGCTATCTGCAGCTTGAGGGCAGCTGGCGCGGGCTGAACTACCTCGTGCAGAATAGCGAGACCGGCACCGGGCTGAAGCTGCGGGTGCTGAATTCGTCCAAACGCGACCTGCATCGCGACTTGACGCGGGCCTCCGAGTTCGACCAGAGCCAGGTCTTCAAGAAGATCTACGAAGCCGAGTTCGGCTCCCCCGGCGGGGCACCCTACGGCGCGCTGATCGGCGACTACGAATGGACCCAGCATCCCGACGATGTCGAGACGTTGCGCCTGGTTTCGAATATCGCGGCCGGCGCCTTCGCACCGTTCATCTCCGCCGCCGGTCCGGGCATGTTCGGCTTCGATAGCTACACCGAACTCGCCAAGCCGCGCGATCTGGCCAAAATCTTCGAAGGCCCGGACTATTCGAAATGGCGCAGCTTCCGCGAAAGCGAAGATGCCCGCTTCGTCAGCCTCGTGATGCCGCGCACCCTCGCGCGCGCACCCTACGGCGTTGCCACCAAGGCGATCGACGAATTCGACTACGAAGAAGCCCCGTACGACGCAGCCGGCGCCGCCAAAGCGATGGAACACGACAATTACTGCTGGATGAACGCGGCCTACGCGATGGGCACACGGCTGACCGCCGCCTTCGCACAGTACGGGTTCTGCACCGCGATCCGCGGCGCCGAGGGCGGTGGTAAAGTCGAAAACCTGCCGACCCACGTCTTCCAATCCGACGACGGCGATATGGACGCCAAGTGCCCGACCGAACTGGCGATCACCGATCGGCGTGAGTTCGAGCTGTCGAACCTTGGCTTCCTGCCGCTCTGCCACTACAAGAACACCGACTACTCCGTGTTCTTCGGCGCACAGACGGTGCAGAAGGCGAAGAAATACGATCGGCCGGAAGCAACCGCCAACGCCGCCATTTCTTCCCGCCTGCCCTACATCATGGCGTCCGGTCGTTTCGCGCATTACCTGAAAATCATGGCGCGCGACAAAGTCGGTAGCTTCATGGAAGCGGGCGATGTGCAACGTTGGCTGAACCGCTGGATCACCAACTACGTCAACGGCAACGAAAACGCCGGGGCGGAAATGAAAGCCCGTTACCCCCTGCGGGAAGCGCGGGTCGAAGTCCGCGAAATCCCGGGCAAGCCCGGTTCCTACAACGCTGTGGCCCATCTGCGCCCGTGGTTGCAGATGGAAGAACTGACCACCAGCCTGCGTATGGTGGCCCGTATCCCAGCCGCATCGTCGTAACCGCCGGTTCGGGCCGGCAACGGGCAGTGTCGTGAACGATATCGGCCTGGATGCGCTGACGTCCGTCGCTTCGGCGGCGGACGTTGCGGCCTCGGCACCGCCCGACGACGCACCGCCCGGTCTGCGCGTCGATATGTTGGCTGCGCGGTTCGTCGGCCGTAACGATATCGTGCTGGCAGACTCCTTCGCCGGCTTCCTGAACGGTGAACCTGCGGATACCATCAGGCTCTGGTTCGGTGATGTCCTGGGGCAACGGCTCTCGATCGATGCCGATGCGTTGCGGGGCGCGCTCGATCGCGATATCGCGGCGATCGACGCCATGCTGTCCGAACAGCTTGATGCGATCCTGCACGATGCTCGGTTTCGCAAGCTCGAAGGCTGCTGGCGTGGCCTCGCGTGGCTGGTCGATGGGGTGGAGCAGGGCACCAAGCTCAAAGTCAAAGCCCTGAATTTATCCTGGGCGGAAATCTGCCGCGATCTGGAACGGGCCGTCGAATTCGATCAGAGCCAGTTGTTCAAGAAAATATACGAAGACGAGTTCGGCACACCCGGCGGGGAGCCGTACGGCCTGCTGATCGTCGATCACGAGGTCCGCCACCGCCCCAGCGCGACCGCCCGAACCGACGACGTCAACGCCCTCGCGCTGTTGTCGGGCGTCGCAGCCGCGTCGTTCTGCCCGACCATTCTCGCCGCCGCCCCCGCGCTGCTCGACGCCGAGGGGTTCGCCGATCTCAACAATGTGAACGATATTTCGCGGCCGTTGCGCGACACCGAACACGCGCGGTGGCGGACGTTAAGCTCCCGGTCCGATATGCGGTTCATCGGCATTGCCCTGCCGCGCCTGTTGGCCCGCCCCCCGTGGGAGGCCGACGGCACCCGCGCCGACAATTTCGCCTATGCCGAATTTGCCCCCACCGCCGACCAGCGGGTGTGGATGAACCCAGCCTTCGCGTTTGCGGTGGTGGTTGCCCGAGCATTCGCGCAGTACGCATGGCCGGCCGATGTGCGGGGGGCGGAAACCGATCGTGTGGGCGGCGGATTGGTCGATGGTGCGCCGATCGAACCGTTCCGCACCGATTCCGATCGTAGCTGGATACGCATGCCGGTCGAAATCGTTTGGAACGATCGGCAGGAACGAGAATTGCTGGATTCCGGCCTGATGCCGCTTTCTGCCATTCCCTTCAGCCAGGAACTGGTGTTCGGCGCGGTGCGCAGCGTTTTGACCCCGCAACGCAGTGCCGGACCGATCGCGACCATCGCCGACGCCAATGCCCGGTTGTCGTCGCAGATCAACTCGATCCTGTGCGCATCGCGGTTCGCCCACCATCTGAAGATGAAGGGCCGGCAAATGGTCGGTTCGTTCAAAACGGCCGACGAAATCCAGCGTTCGTTGCAACAATGGCTGACGACCTACATCAACGGCAACCTGAATGCGAACGGGGAGACCCGGGCACGGTTTCCGCTGGTGAACGGTAAAGTGACCGTCAGCGAATTGACCGCCAAGCCCGGCGTTTTCGGTTGCGTTCTGCATATGCAACCGCACTATCAACTCGACGACGTGTCGGCGACATTCCAACTCGTTACCGATCTCGGCGGGCGATGAACCGTTAGGGGAAAAACCATGGCCGATATGACTGCCGCCGATCTGCTCCGCGCAGGCCGCCTGACCGACGCGATCGCTGCGGCGCAGGCAGCGGTGCGAAAGACCCCGCTCGATTTGGCGGGTCGCATTCTGCTGGCGGAGTTGCTGGTGTTTTCCGGCAATCTCGAACGCGCGGACGTGCTGCTCGACGCCGCATCGACGATCGATCCGTCGGCCACCATGGTTGTCGCGGAATTCCGCCAACTCATCCGCGCCGATATGGCCCGCCGGCAATTGTTCCGCGATGGGCGGGTGCCGGAATTATTGTCGGATGCGACGGAAGCCCAGACCTTGCAACTCGCGGCGCTGGTGTCGTTGCGCGCGGGCGATGTCGAAACCGCCGCCCGGCAGACCGCTGCCGCCGAGGAAGCACGCCCCCGCGTGGCCGGCACTCATGGCGAAGCCGCGTTCGACGATTTCCGCGACGCCGACGACCTGCTCGCCGGCAATTTTGAGGTGTTGACCACCACCGGCAAATATTTCTGGATCCCGACCGAACGGGTGGTCAGCGCGGAATTCCACCCGCCGAAGCGCCCGCGCGATCTGATCTACCGCCGGGTGTCGATGACCGTGGCCGAAGGGCCCGATGGCGATGTCTATCTGCCGGCGATCTACAGTGCCGGCGACGATGCGTCGGAATTGCAGCGCCTCGGCCGCGAAACCGATTGGCAGCAGGCGGAAGGCGGCCCGGTGCGCGGCGTCGGCCAGCGCGTCTTCCTGATCGGCGAGGACGACTCCGCGATCATGGAACTCGGCGATCTCCGGTTCGGTGCATGAGCGGACGCATCGGCTCCGGCTCGCGCGGCACCGCCGCTCGGGTGCTCGTGCCGCTGCTCGACCGGTTGATCGACGACGCGCCCGATCAGACCCGCGATCCGCCGCTATCGGCGTCGGAGTCGATGGTGATGTTGCGCCAGTCGGTGCGGCGCGATTTGGAATCGTTGCTCAACGCGCGGCGCACCTGGAAGTCCTGGCCGGCGTCGTTGACCGAACTCGCGGTGTCGCCGATCGGCTATGGCATCCCGGATTTCACTTCGGGCGCCTATAACGACCCGGCGCGGCGCGAAGATTTGCGCATGGAAATCGAAGAAGCGATCATGGCGTTCGAGCCGCGCTTCCTGTCGGTGCGTGTGGCGTTGATCGAATCGACCGAGCGGTTGGAAGCGACCTTGCGCCTGCGGATCGATGCGGTGCTGCATGCGGAACCGATGCCGGAACCGATCACCTTCGACACGATCATCGACCCGACCACCGACAATATCGTCGTGCGCACCAACGATGCCGGGTAGTTCGCACCATGTCTGACACGCTGCTCCCCTATTACGATCGCGAACTGACGGCGATCAAACGCCTCGCGGCGGAATTCGCCGAACAGCATCCGAAGATCGCCGGCCGGTTGCGGCTGTCGGCCGACGCGGTGGACGATCCGCATGTCGCGCGGCTGCTCGAAGGCGTGGCGTTCCTCGCCGCTCGGGTGCATCACCGGTTGGACGACGAATTCCCGGAACTGACCGACGCCCTGCTGGGCTTGCTCTATCCGCATTACCTCGCGCCGATGCCATCCTGCATCGTTGTGCAGATGAACTGTCAGGCCAGCCTGTTGCTGCCGGCCAAATTGCCGTCGGGCCTCGCCTTCTCCAGCGAACCGGTGTTGGGGGAGGCACTGAATTATCGTTCCACCTCCGCCGTCACGCTCTGGCCGATCGAGGTGGAGGCGGTTCGACTGTCCGGCCTGCCGATCGTCGCGCCCGCCAACCCAGCGGCGGCCGGGGCGGCGGCGGTGTTGCGCATCACCCTGAAATGTCTGGCGCCCGACGTCACGTTCAACCAGTTGGGCGTCGACAAGCTGCGGTTTTTCCTGCGCGGTCCGTCGAACCAGACGCTCCCGTTGTATGAGCTGCTGTGCGGCCATACGATGTCCATCGCCTTCGCCGACAGCGCGGCCGATCCGGCGCCGGTCGTGGTGCCCGCTGCCAGTATTCAGCCGGCCGGGTTTTCCGACGACGAAGCGCTGCTGCCCTGGTCGGCGCGCGGCTTCTCCGGCTTTCGCCTGCTGACCGAGTATTTCGCGTTTCCCGACAAATTCCTGTTCGTCGATATCGCCGGCATCGATGCCAAAACCATGGCGTCGGGCGGCAATAAGCTGGAGATTTTCATCTACCTCGACCGTCCGGCGCCGGAATTGGAGCGCATGATCGGGGCGACGTCGATGGCGCTGGGATGCACGCCGTTGATCAATCTGTTTCAGCAACGCTGCGACCCCGTGCGCCTGACCCATACCGAAACGGAATACCGGGTGGTGCCCGATGCCCGCCGCCCCCGCGCGTCGGAGGTTTGGGCCGTCACAAGGGTGCGGGAAAACCTTGCGGATGGCAGTTTCCGGCCCTGGCGCCCGTTCCATCGGCTGTCGGAATCCGACGCCGAACCGGGCACGCCGGGCGGCTTCTACCACGTGACCCGCCGTGCCGCAGCGCCCGGCGTACCGGGGACCGAGGTCTTCCTGGCGCCGCACGACCCGGCCTTCGACCCGGACAAACCGGCCGATACCGTGCTGTCGGTCGATGCGCTTTGCGTCAATCGCGATTTGCCGACCGATCTGCCATTCGGCGGCGGGCACCCGCGCATGCGCATGATCGAGGGCGCTGCGGCGGTCGCTTCGATCGTGCCGGTGACCGCGCCTACCCAAACCTTGCGCCCGCAATTGCGCGACAAAAGCTTCTGGCGGCTGATTTCGCATCTCTCGATCGGGCATTTGTCGGTCGTCGGCGGCACCGAGGGCGCGAACGCGGTCAAGGAAATCCTGCGCCTCTACGATCTGCGCGAAACCGCCGAAACCCATCTCTCCATCGAGGCACTGACCGGCATAACCTCCGCACCCGGTGTCGCTCGGGCGCCTGGTCATGGCGGCGCGTTCTGCCGCGGGCTCGACATCGTGTTGGAATTCGATCCGCGATCCTGGCAGGTCGCGGGACTGTATTTGTTGGCTTCGGTGCTGGAACGGTTTTTCGCGCTGCATGGCACGTTGAACAGTTTCACCCGCACCAAAGTCGTGCTGCGCGGGCGCCCGGGCACCGCTGCGGCTTGGCCGGCACGTAGCGGCACCCGCGATCTGGTATGACGGTGCGATCCACCCTCGCGACTCTGCGCGACGCGCCGCGCAAATTCCGTTTCGACGCCGTCGTGCGCATTCTCGCCCGCGCCGCCAAAGCCGAGGATCCGGCCGACGCGGCAAGATTTCGTACGCCGCCGGGGCTGGCCTATCCCCCGGCCGACGTTTTGCGGGTGCAAGGCGACAGGCGGCCCGATGTCGTGCTTGGTTTGATGGGGCTGACCGGACCGTCCGGGGTCCTGCCACGCCATTACACCGAATTCGTGACCCACACGCTGCGTGGGCGATCGACGGCGCTGCACGATTTCCTCGATATGCTGTCGCATCGGTTCGTGGCATTTTTCGCCCGCGCGCCGATCAAATACCGGCCGGCCCCGGCTGCGGAAATCGCCGCCCTGCGCACCCCGCCGGAGCCCGATCCCATCACCCAGGTGCTGCTGGCACTGACCGGTTACGGCACCTCGAACCTCGCCGCACGGCTGCCGACCGGTTCGGAACCCATCCTCCATTACGCCGGCTTGTTCGCGATGCGTCCCCGCTCGGCCGAACGCCTCCAGGCGCTCATCGCCGATTTCCTGGGCATGGATGTGGCGGTGGAGGAATTTGCCGGCGCCTGGCTCAATCTGCCGCCGGACCAGCGCACGCGGATCGGTGCCTTCGGTTCGTTTGCGCGCTTGGGCGTCGATGCCTCGGCCGGCGTGCGCGCCTGGGACCCGCAAGCGCGTTTCGTGTTGAAGATCGGGCCGCTGCCGCGCGCGGATTTCGAACGCCTGTTGCCGGATCGCGGGGCGTTGGAACGTTTGGTGTCGTTGGTGCGGGCCTATGTCGGATTCGAACTGGGATTCGCCGTCAATCCCGGCCTGCGGGAAGACGATATCCCGGTTTTGCGCATGGACTCGACCGCCGATCCGGCGCCCCGGCTTGGGTGGAACACCTGGTTGCCGGCCGCGCCCGGCCGCATCGTGCGGCGCGGCGATGCCTGGGAGTCCATGTTCGAAGCCGAGGTTGTCGAAGCCCGCCTCGCCACAAGGGAAAAACCGACGCCATGAGCCGTTGGAGCGACGGGTATATCGTCGATATCGCCTACCTCAGCGGGTGGTACCGGCAGCAATCGCCCGCTATGCTGGCATTGGCCTGCCTGCTGAACGGCGCCGAGGTTTCGATGCCGGCGGGCGATGAGCCGGTGCATGTTCTCGAACTCGGTTGCGGTCAGGGTTACGGCGCCTTGCTGCTGGCGGCGAGCAACCCGACCTGGCGCATCACCGCTGTCGATTTCAATCCGGCCCATATCGCCGCCGCCCGAGCCTGGGCGGCCGAGGCGCGGCTGGATAATGTCGTCTTCATCGAAGCCGATCTGGCAACATTGGCCGAGGATCCGGCGGCGCGCGACATTCCGCAGGCCGATTTCGTGTCGTTGCACGGCGTCTGGACCTGGGTTTCGCCTGCGGTGCAGGCCGGGATCGTGCGTCTTTTGCGCGCCAAAGTGCGGGCTGGGGGCGTGGTGCATGTCAGTTACAACGTGCTGCCGTCCTGGGGGCCGCGGTTGGGGATGCAACGTCTTATCCACGACACCGGCGCGCGGCTCGCGGATCGCAGCGATCGGCAGGTGCATGAGGGATTGGCCTTCGCGCGCTCGTTGGCTGCGGCCGGGGCGCAGCATCTCGATCCCAACGGCGCGACGGGACAGTTTCTGGAGCAATTCGCCCAGCTTCCGGTCTCTTATTTGGCGCACGAGTTGATGAACGGGCACTGGAAGCCCTGTTTCATGTCCGACGTCGCCTCCGCCTTCGCCGATGCGAAACTGGAATGGGTCGGGTCGTCGAATTTAATAGAAAATTTCCCGGGTTTAACCCTGACCGAGCCACAGATTGCCCTTCACCAACGGTTCGACGATCCGTTGGTGCGGGAGTTGATCAAGGATATGTGCATCGATCGGGCGCTGCGTCACGATGTCTTCGTGCGCGGTGTGCGTCGCATGAATCCGGCGCAACGCGATGCCGCGTTGATGGACATCGATATCGGGCTGACGATCCTGCCGGAGGAGTTGCCGACCGAAGCGGCCATTCCCGCCGGAAAAGTCCAGTTGAATCAATCGTTCTATCGACCGGTCGTCGATGCCATGGCGGATGGGCCGAAGCGGGTGTCGGACCTGCTGCAACTGGAGCGGTCCCAGGGGCGGAAGGACAATCCGGCCGAACTCCTGGGAATTTTGGTGGGGCTGGCCTTCGCCGAACCGGCGGTCAGGCCGGCTTCCGGGCCGGGCAATGCCGCAATGCGGTTCAATCAGGTGGTGCTGCGCCGGCTGCTGCGCACCGAAAATATCGATCGACCGGCCGGGGCGGCGAGTTTGCGCATGGGAACCGGCCTGACTCTGACATTGTTCGACATGATGGTGGCCGACCAGGTTCGACAGGGCAACACCGATACCGCGCAGTTGGCGACGGCCATGCGACTGCCGGTGGACCGGCACGATGCCATAGATCGGGCGAAACGATTCCGCGTGCCGGTGCTGCGCGCGGCAGGGATTGTGTGAGGGCCGTCTGCTCATCCGGTGAGACCGCGAAATTGTGATCTAGTTCTCATGACATGGGGCAAAAAGAGTGCTACACACACTCACCTGATCAATGGAGGATGCCGCTATGCGTAAAATCTTCGCACCGTTTATTGCGTTACCCTTGGTCGTCGTCGGTCTGCCCGTATTCGCACAGAGCAGCCCCTCGGCTGACCAAATCATCAACTCGTTGAAACCGTCCGGCAATTTGATTTCGGGCGGAACACGCGGGATTCGTCTGGGTGCGCCTGCACCGACGATGCCGTCGCCGATGACCCCCGTCGCGACAGGCCAGCCGCATGCGCCGGCACGCGCCGCCTTGGCACAGGCGCCGCAAACCGCAGCGCCGTCCGCCAATCTGACGGTGAATTTCTCCAGCGGTTCGGCCGACCTGACGCCGCAAGCGATCCAGGCCCTGAATGAACTGGGCCGGGCGCTGAGCAGCCAGGACCTGGCGGGCTACAAGTTCCGGATCGAAGGGCATACCGATACGGTCGGAACCCCCGATGCGAATCGCATGTTGTCCGAACAGCGTGCCAAGGCGGTTGTGGCCTATATTACCAGCCATTTCGGCGTCGATGCCGGCCGTTTGCAGGCAATCGGCAAGGGGGAGGAAGACCTCGCGGTGCCGACCCCGGCGCAAACCGCCGAACCGCGTAACAGACGCGTGTTGGTGGTGAACCTAGGCGCGTAAAGCCTTCCGGCGGCTTGCGGCACAGTCTAGGGTGGCGGTCATGAAGCCCGCCGCCCGCACGACCCGAAATCCGTCCGATGACGATACCGTCAGGATCGCCCCAAAGCGGGAGCCGACGAAGCCTCGACCGAAACCGGCCCCGTTCGGCGCTATTTTTGCCGGTGCGCTGGTTGTCGGCCTCGGCGCCGGTGCCGCAATCTGGTTCCTGTGGCCACATAGTCAACCGCCAGCCATTGCGACGCTGGCGCCGCCTCCGCCTGCGGTGCTCCTACCCCCGCCGGCTGTGCCACCGGCGCCGCGTCCCCCCGAATTTCGCATCGACAGCACCACCGAAGCGCTGCTGCGGGACAACACGACAACCGGACTGAGTATTTTTCGGCTCGCCGCAAACCCCAATATTCTCATTCTCGATTTCGCCTCCCTGCTGGATCAAGGTGCGATGCTCAATCGGCTCGGCGCCTTCGCGGAAAAAGCCGGGTTGCCGCACGATCGGCTGCTCACCGACGCCGAATTGCAGCAAGCGATTCTGGCCGGGGGCGATACAGCCGAAACCTACTACTATGGGCACGACTATAGCGCGGCCGAAATTGCGCGGTTTTTCGCGATCGCCGGTCGGGACCGTATCGCACTGAACACACAGGAGGAAACGCTGCGCCGCCTGATGCAGCAGGTCGGCTGGCTAGCCGAGAACAAGGCCGGCGGCCTGATTTCCGTGCCGCGGGTCGGCGCCAACGCCGAGGTGACGGCCGATAGCCGCGCCACTATCCTGCATCACGAATTGTCGCACGGCGAGTATTTCAGCAATCCCGCCTTCGCCGCTTACACCCGCCGATTTTGGACAACCCTGCTGACCCCGGTGGAGCGGGACGGGATGCGCAAGTTTCTCGCGAAGGAAGGCTACGATATCGCAAACGATATGCTCGTCGAGAACGAGGCGCAGGCCTATATCGTCTTCACCCTGAATCCGGCCTTCTTCGAGCCCGCGACGATTGGGATGGCGGAAGCCCGCCGCGCCGCGTTGCGCGCGACCTTCCTGCGGGAGATGCCGACCGACTGGCTCCGCGATTCCGCCCCTCCGAAACCGGAAATCGCCCGCGCCACCATTCGTTAGAGGTCCGATCCCGACGGAAGCATCCTATGCAGTCGGGTGAATCGGCCCACAAAAACAAGGGCTAGCGGTCGAAGTCAGACGGCATCGTCCGGCTGATTTCGACCGCTAGAAGGCGATAACCGGACCTACTTCGCGACAGTGTCCAGCATGAACGACTGCCCATTGACCCGGCCGCGTTTTCGCGCGGCTTCGACCGCCGCTCGGAGATCGCGCAGGTATTCGGCGGCCGGCTCCACGTTCGAGGGCCTCGGTCGATCGAACAACGGCACGGCGGATTGGATCGCGACGATCATATCCATGCCGTAGGGTTCCCCGACTTCCCAGGCCGGGTGGCCGGGCGTGACCTCCCCAAGGCTCAGCGCCTCCGCCGGGTTGAAAATCCGAGCGTTCGGGTCGGCAGCGACCCCCTGTTTGACGTCGGCAGTCTGCGGATAGAGGTGCAGGACATTGCCGTCGTGCGCGACGTAATCGACCCGCAGTGCGCCTTTGAAATCGGCCATGGTCAGGCGCGGGCGAATACGGTCGCCATCGCGCAGCGTGGTGCGGCCGTCGGCCAGATTCAACGACAGGCCCGGCGCGGCGGTGCCGAACCCCCGTGCGATCGGTTGCAGGATATCCAGCGCCGGGCAGAACACCGGATCCACGGCGACGACCTGCCAATTGACCCCACCGGGGATGGTCATCGCGGCCAGACCGTTGCGCAAGGCGTCGGGCACGGGCTGCGCGGCTGCGCCCTTCAAGCTTGCCGCCCCCGTCGATCCGACATCGCCCTCGATCGTGGCGCAGCGTTGGGCGGCAATGAGTTGCGCGATCTGCCCGCGCAGCGCTTCGAGCGCAGCCGGCCCGGTCGGATTGGGCGGCGGCGGGGTGGGCGCGACGATCGGTTCCGGCATCGGCGCGGGTGCGGGCGGCATGGGGATGGGTACGGGCGTCGGCGGCGTCACCGGTATCGATGCCAGTGGCGCTGGTGATGCAATCTGGGGTTGAATCAATGGCGCGACGATCGGAGGCGTCGGTTTGGACGGCCCGCTCAAGGCGAAATACCCGCCGACTCCGGCCAGCAGGACAACCGCCGCTGCGGCCCCGGCGATCAACGGCATGGACGATTTCTTGGTCGGTGCCGCCGCCGGTGCTGCCGCTGCGGCCGGAGTGGCGGCGCGCGTCGGCGGCGGTGTCGGGGTGCCACGGCGGGGGGCGGCGATCATCGTCGCCTCGTGGTCGTCGGCTTCCTCCGTCGCCAGCGGCCGCCCTTCGGCGGCATCGCGCACCGCAGTGGCGAAATCGGCAGCATTGGCGAAGCGGTCGTTCGGCCGCTTCGCCATCGCCTTGCGCACCACCGCATCGAACGCCGGTGGCGTGGTCACGGAAATTTGCGAGGGCAAAGACGGCTCGGTATTCAGCGCCTTGTGCATGATCGCCGACATGCCGCCTTCGAACGGACGCTCCCCGGTCAGCAACTGGTAGAGCAGCACGCCGGAGGAATAGATGTCGGATCGGGAATCGACGACCTCCCCCATGATCTGTTCGGGGGACATGTAGGCGGGGGTGCCGAGCACGGTACCCGCTTGCGTCATCGAGGAGCTTTCGATGCGGGCGATGCCGAAATCGGCGATTTTGGCCTGACCGCCGCTGGTGAGCATCAGGTTGGCGGGCTTGATATCGCGATGGACGACGCCGCGGTCGTGGCTGAACTGCAACCCTGCCAGCAGGTCGTCCATGATCCGGACGGTGTTGGCGATGGTGAAACGCTCTTGTTTATCCAGCAGATTTTTCAACGGCGGGCCGTCGATATACTCCATCACGATGTAGGCGACGTCCGCCGTCTCGCCATAATCGAAGACGCCGACGATATTCGGATGGGTCAGCCGGCCGGCGGCCTGCGCTTCCCGGCGGAACCGGGCGAGCGCTTCTTCGGTTTCGGGATCGGTCGCATCCGGCAGGTTAACGGTTTTAACCGCCACGCGCCGTTCGATGATCGGGTCCCAGCCTTCGTAGACTGTTCCCATCGCGCCCTTGCCGAGTTGGCGCTTGATCTCGTACTTCCCAAGTTTATCGACCGTCGCCATGCGGCTTCCCGAGTTGCGCTGTTGGCCGCATCATAGACTGGCAGGGCGGACCCCGCCAATGCACGATCGAACGATACTATCGTCCGGTAAACACCGGCCGGCGCTTTTCCATGAACGCCGTACGCCCTTCCTTGTAGTCGGCACTGTTGAAGCAGCGTTCGCCGATCTCCTTGATCGCTGCCATGTCCCGCTTGCTTTCGTCCTTCAGCATCGCGGCGATGGTCAGCTTCGAGGCGCGAACGGACAGCGGGGCGTTCTCGGCGATGGTGCGGGCGATGCCCATGACGGTTTCGTCCAACGCCTCCGGCGCGACGCACTGATTGATCAACCCGATGCGTTCGGCTTCCGCCCCGTCGATGCGGCGGCCGGTGTAGAGGATCATCCGCGCATGCGCCGGTCCGACGAGATCGATCAGATTGCGCACCGAACTAGGGGCGTAGGCGATCGACAGGCGGGCGGCGGGGATGCCGAACTGGCTGTCGGGGGTGGCGATGCGGATATCGGTTGCCATCGCGACTGCAAGCCCGCCGCCCATGCAGAAGCCGCGGATGCGGGCGATGACGGGCTTGGTGAAACTGGCGAGCTTCTGGCGCCCGATGCCGGTGATCCGATCGTATTCCTGCTGCGCCTCGGCGTTGTTGCGGTGCTTGGCGAACTGGCTGATATCGGCGCCGGACACGAACGCTTTGTCCCCGGCCCCGGTCAGCACCACGACCGCGAGCGTGTCGTCGGCCTCGTACTGGGTCAGGATTTCCGCGAGGCCGAGCCACATCTCCATGGACATGGCGTTGCGTTTTTCGGGTTGATTGAAGGTGATGGTACCGATCCCGCCGTCCCGAACGGCCAGGATTTGGCCGTTCGCGTAGGCGGTGGTGCCGGTGGTTTCCGTCATGTCAGACGATCCCCTTTGCCCGCATGTCGGCGATTTCCGCATCGGTGTAGCCGACCGATTTCATGATTTCGTCCTGATGCTCCCCGGCGTCGGGGGTGTAGCGGCGGATGGATTTGTCGAAGCCGGAGATATTGATCGCGGAAGCCACGACTTCGGTTTCGCCGACATAGGGGCTTTGCATCTTCGTCGCCATGCCGAGGTGGCGCACCTGTGGGTCGTCGAAGACCTGATCGATGGTATAGATCGGGCCGCAGGGGATGCCGTTGGTTTCGAACAGCTCGATCCAATAGGCCGAGGGTTTGGTCGCCGTCAGTTCGGATATTGTGGCGTTGATTTCCTTGCGGTTTTTGCTGCGCTCCCCCTGGCTGGTCCAGCCCGGGCGGGTCAGCCAGTCCGGCCGGCCGCTGGCTTCGCAGAAGCGGGTGAACACGCGCGAGGAACTGGCAGCGATGTTGATGTGTCCGTCGGCTGTCGGGAACACCCCCGTCGGGATGCCGGTGGGGTGGTCGTTGCCAGCCTGACCCGCGACTTCCTTTTCCATCAGCCAGCGGCTGCCCTGGAAGTCGAGCATGAAGATCTGCGCTTCCAGCAGCGAGGTGGTGACCCAGCGGCCGACCCCAGTGCGTTCGCGATCGAACACCGCCATCATGCAGCCCAGCGCGAGCAGATTGCCGGCGGTCAGGTCGTCGATGGGGATGCCGACGCGCATCGGGCCGCGACCGGGTTCGCCGGTAATGGTCATCAACCCGCCCATGCCCTGCGCGATCTGATCGACGCCCGCGCGCGGACCGTAGGGGCCGTCCTGACCGAACCCGGAGATGGAGCCATAGACGATCCGCGGATTGACCGCCTTCACGTCCTCGTACGACACCTTCAGCCGGTGTTTCACGGCGGCGCGCATATTCTCCAGGATCACGTCGGCGGTTGCGGCCAGCTTCATGAACGCGGCGTGGCCTTCCGGCGTTTTCAGGTTCAGCGTGATGGCGCGCTTGTTGCGGTGCAGGTTCTGGAAATCCGAACCGTGCCGGCGCCCGGTGACGCCTTCCGCTTCCTCGGTCGGCGGTTCGATGCGGATGACATTCGCGCCCCAATCGCCGAAGTGGCGGACCGCCGTGGGTCCTGCCCGCGCGAGCGTGAGGTCGAGGACGGTGATTCCGTTCAGCGGCAAGCGGGTCTTGGCGTCGGCCAGCGCGGCTTTGTCGGCGGGACTTTCGGGCATTTTGGAACTCCTTGGCGTTCGATCCCGATGCGTTCGCTCTCGCTCACGTATCGCGATCCAATCTATTGTTTGCTCGCGCGATTCAGACCGCCGGCGATTTCACCTTCGGTCATCGCGCTCGTTTTTTGTTCGCGCGATTCAGACCTCCGGCGATTTCACCTTCGGTCATCGCGCTCGTTGTTTGTTCGCGCGATTCAGACCTCCGGCGATTTCACCTTCGGTCATCGCGCTCTCGGCCGATATTCTGCCGTATTTGCCGATCACTCAAGACCCCCATGGACAGCGTGGCATTGGCAATGGTGCTGGCGGTGGACGGTTCCGCCAGCGTGACATACGACGAATTCGGCCTGATCGCGGGCGGCATGGCGGCGGCGTTGCGCGATCCCGGCGTCGTTGCCGGCCTGACGCGGGCGCCGTGTTTGCTGTCGTTGCTGCTGTGGTCCGGCGTCGGCGCGCAGGAGGTGCTGACGGACTGGACCCGCATTGCCTCCCCCGCCGACCTCGCGGCATTCGCGGAGGAGGTCGATAACATGCCCCGGCTGGTCAAAGCCGGGGAAACCGCGATCGGGGAAGCGCTGTTGGCATCGCTGACCTTGCTGGCGCATCTGCCAGCGATCGCGCAACGCAGCATTGTGAACGTCATCGGCGACGGGCGATCGAATGCGGGCATTGCGCCGGGGCCGATCCGCGATCGCATGGCGGCGGCCGACATCACCATCAACGGCCTGTGCATTTTGCACGAGGAGCCGGACCTGCTGGTGTCCTACAACGCCGAGGTCATCGGCGGTCCCGGCGCCTTCGCGGTGGTATGCCGCGATTACCCGGATTTCGAGGACGCAATGCGCCGCAAACTGGTGCGCGAGATCGGGGAAAAGCTAGTTTGAGGGACGGCAGGCGGGGCCGGTTCGGCAGGTGCTAATCGTAAAACGATGCCGTATTGACTTCCGCCTCGTCGATAATGGCCTTCCCATCCTTCTCAAAATGGCCGTTCACGACCATCGGGAAACTATCGGAGTCCTCGAAAGTGTCGTCGCCGTCGCCGTAACGCAGGATCACATACACTGTCGCCGCTGCGACAAAGCGCCCCTCGTCAAGCTCGAAAATACCCTCCGGAACCGCATCGATGCCGTCGATGCCGGTGTTCCGAGATAGGGCATTCAGGTCGTCCCATGCCGATTCCTGGGTAATGTCCAAGGCGCCGATGGCATCGATTACAGCAGCGCGCCTATCGAGGTTGTCGAACGGACGCATGACGACCGGCCGCGTGGGTTTCGAAGCGGCTTTTCCAGATGCTGCGTCGTCGATGGCAACAGAGTTCGTCATTCGATTACCTCACTGCTCCCAAACCGATCATCGCAGCATATTGCCACTTCAATCGACCGCACAATCCGTCGAGGCCACCTTTGATACGTTGGTCGTCGATGCCCAGATAAAAGAGTCGCCGCCTAAAATATCTCCGCAACGGGCCTGGAATATCGAAAATATCCTGCTTGTTTGCCTCGGCCAAGGGCGGGACCCAGGGTTCGTTTGGAGCCGGATGAACGCTGAAAAGGCTATTCTGGGCGGTAATCCGGGTCGTCAAAGATCGTGGCATTAAGAACCCAACCGACGGCCGCGTGAAAGGGTCAGGATCTTGCTTTGGATCGATGACATCCTTCGCTGACACCCGCCATGCAACCACCCGCGCCGGAACACGGTCGGCGTTTTTTCGACCGTTGACGGATGCTGGATCGGCCATCTCAGGTTCCGCACAAACCGCGAAATAGGCCGCCACGAGCGGATTGGTGGTCCAATCCAGAAGCCGGGTCGGCAAACCGTGATGTTGCGCCAACGCCAGCAGGTCCCAGTCCGAATGGGTATCGGTGCCGACAAATTCGCTGGCCCGTCTTTCAAAAATCTCGAGGAGCGTCTTTTCGTGTACCGGGTTGTATTGAGGCACACGTCCCGCACCGGCTATGAGTTTGAACCTGCTGTCGCCAAGGCCGCGATAGACCCACCGCGCATCGTCGTGCCGATCGACCCAGGTCATGAACGCCGCCCAGACAGCGGGGCGATTTGGTCTCAAGGCATTCAGACTATCCGACATCGGTGTTCCTCACCCTGCCATTGCCCTAAACATCCAACTCCGCCACCGTTTTCGCGTTCTCCTGGATGAAGGCGAACCGCAGTTCCGGGCGGCGTCCCATCAAATTCTCCACCAGCGTGTTGGTCGCCGCGCGGTCTTCCGGCGCTGCTATCACCTTCAGCAAGGTGCGTTTGGACGGGTCCATGGTGGTTTCCTTCAACTGCGCGGGCGGCATTTCGCCCAGGCCCTTGAAGCGGCTGACCTCCACCTTGGAACCCGCCTTGAACTCCTTCTTGGTTTTACGCGCGAGGTCGTCGTCGTTCATGGCGTAGACCGATTTGGCGCCCTGGGTCAGCCGATACAGCGGCGGCTGCGCCAGATAGAGGTGACCGTTGCGCACGAGTTCCGGCAGTTCGCGATAGAAGAATGTCATCAGCAGGGATGCGATGTGCGCCCCGTCCACATCCGCGTCGGTCATGATGATCACCCGACCGTAGCGCAGCTTGGCACGATCGAAGCGATCGCCGACGCCGCAGCCCAGGGCCTCGATCAGGTCTTTCAACTCCTGATTGCCGCGCAGCTTGTCGGCCGATGCGCTGGCGACGTTCAGGATTTTCCCGCGCAACGGCAACACCGCCTGGGTTTCGCGGTTGCGGGCCTGCTTGGCGGAGCCGCCGGCCGAGTCGCCCTCGACCAGGAAGATTTCCGTCTCCGCGACGTTGGACCGGCTGCAATCCGTCAGCTTGCCGGGCAGGCGCAGACGGCGGGTCGGCGATTTGCGGGCGGTGTCCTTGTTTTCCTTGCGGCGGATGCGGTCCTCGGCGCGCTCGATCACGAAAGCCAGCAGATTGTCGGCACTGGCCGGATTGCCGGCGAGGTAATGGTCGAAGCGATCGCGCAGGGCGGTTTCGACCAGCCTTGTGGCCTCGCCGCTGGTCAGTTTTTCCTTGGTCTGGCCTTGGAACTGGGGTTCGCGGATGAACACCGACAGTTTGGCCGCCATGGGTTCCAGCACGTCGTCGGCGGTAATCTGGGCGGCGCGCTTGTTGCCCCGTTGCTCCCCCCAGGCGCGCAACCCCTTGACCAGCGCGTTGCGGTAGCCGGTTTCATGGGTGCCGCCCAGCGGTGTGGGTACCGTGTTGCAATAGGAGTGCAGGAAGCCGTCGTTGCCCTCCAACCAGATGGTGGCCCATTCGACGCGGCCGGTGGCTTCCCCCGGCAGATTGGCCTCCCCCGACCAGATCTGCGGCAGGACGCGGGTGTTGCCGGCGATATCGGCTTCCAAACTGTCCTTCAGGCCGCCGGGGAAGTGCAGCACCGCTTCGGTTGGGGTTTCGTCGTCGATCAGCCGGCGATCGCAGGACCAGCGGATTTCCACCCCGCGGAACAGGTAGGCTTTGGACCGGCAGAGCTTGAACAGCCGAGCGGGTTTGAATGTCAGCGGGCCGAAGATGGACGTATCGGGCTTGAACCGCACCGTCGTCCCTCGCCGGTTATGCACCGGCCCGGCATTCGTCAGCTTGGTTTGCGGCTGGCCCAGCGCATAGCGCTGCTTCCAAAGGATGCGGTCGCGGGCAACTTCGACTTCCAGAGTTTCCGACAGCGCGTTGACCACGGAACTGCCGACGCCGTGCAGACCGCCCGAGGTTTCGTACACCTTGCCGCCGAATTTGCCACCGGAATGCAAGGTCGTAAGGATGACTTCCAACGCGCTGAGGTGCTTGAACTTGGGATGCGCATCGACGGGAATGCCGCGGCCGTTGTCGCGGACGGTCAGGAAATTGTCCGGCTCCATCCCGACTTCGATGAAGCTGGCGTGGCCGGCGACGGCTTCGTCCATCGCGTTATCGACGATTTCGGCGGCGAGGTGATGCATCGCGTTCTCGTCGGTGCCGCCAATATACATACCCGGGCGGCGGCGGACGGGCTCCAGCCCTTCCAGCACCTCGATATCTTTGGCGGAATAGTCGCCGGTTGCCGGTGCGTCGGCTTTGCCGGTCCGCAGCGGTGGTTCGGCGGCTTTGGCGGGCTTACGCGCGGCGGGCTTTGCAGAACCCGAACCAAACAAGTCGTTCATAGTCTGTTCCCGAATTACCGCCGCAACCTACTAGCGGGGCGGGAGTCCTGGCAATGGTAATCGGGGGCAATCGGAATCGGGGGCAATCGGAATCGGCGGCCGGCGCCAACGTCCCGCAACCCTGGCCCGCTACAGCGGCCGGTAGCGCCAGATGCTCGCCGGCGGCAGGTTCAGCGGCGTCCAGACCTCCCGCTTGGCCGACAGGCCCAGTTTTTGTGCTGGCAACGGGGAGGTGATGCAGTAACTGAACAGCAGAAACCCCCGCCCCGGCGCGACCTTGGCCATCGCCGCGACGAAGCGTTGCTGGTCCGCGAAGGGCAGCAGCACCAGCGGAATGCCGCAGATCACCGTTTCGATCCGCCCGGCGAAGCGCTCCGGCAGGTGGTCCGCCAGCGTGCGCGCGTCGCACTCCAGCACCTCCACCCCGCGCAGAGTGCCGCGCAGATGGTTGGCCAGATCGGGGTCGATTTCCAGTGCGACCAGCCGATCCGGCGGCAATCCGGCGTCCAGGAACGCCCGCGAGATCACCCCGGTACCGGCGCCGAGTTCCAGCACGACCCCATCCTCGCGCGGCCAGCCGACCCGCGCCATGTGTTTGCATAGCGTGGCCGAGGACGGGACAACCGAACCCATGCGCAGCGGATGGGCCAGCCAGCGGCGGACGAACAGGGGCACACCGCTTTCGGCGGCGCGATCGGCGAATGCTCCGTTCATGGATCCCCCACGGTGTCTTGCCGGACCGCCATCAGCGGCACGAGGTGCGATAGAAAGGTCTCGGCGCAGGCGCGCCAGGAATAGGTCTCGGCATGGCGGCGGCAGGCTTGCCGGTCGGCCGACAGCGCGCGCAGGGCGGCCGCGCGCAGGTCGGTATCGACCGCGCCCACGATCCCGTCGGCGCCGATCAGCACATCCTTGGGGCCGGTGACCGGATAGGCGGCGACCGGCGTGCCGCAGGCCAGGGATTCCAGGATCACCAGCCCGAATGTGTCGGTCAACGACGGGAAGACGAACACATCGGCTGCGGCGTAGGCCCGAGCGAGGGCCTCCCCATGCTTGGGGCCGGTGAAGTGGACGTTGGGGTAATCGCGCTGGTATTTCGCCAGCAGCGGGCCGCCGCCGACCACCACTTTCGATCCTGGCAAATCCAGATCGAGGAAGGCCGCGATATTCTTCTCCACCGCGATCCGCCCGATATGGATGAAAATCGGGCGCGGCAGATCGAATTCCTCCCGCGGTTCGGGTTTGAACAGCGCCAAATCCACCCCGCGCGACCAGGCCCGGATGTTGCGGAAGCCGCGCCCGGCCAGTTCGTCGCGCAACGATGCGGTGGCGACCATGGTGCCGTGCCCGGCGCCGTGGAAGCGGCGCATCCAGGCGTAGATCGGGCGCACGGGAATGCCGGTGCGGGCTTTGACGTATTCGGCGAAGCGGGTGTGGAACGCGGTGGTGAAGGCGAAGCCGGTGCGCTTCGCCCAACGCCGCGCCGCCAGCCCCAGCGGGCCTTCCGTTGCGATATGCAGCGCGTCGGGGCGAAACGCCTCGATCATGCGGATCAACCGGCGGGCGGGCAGCAGCGACAGCGCGATGTCGGGGTAGGTGGGGCAGGGGACGGTGCGGAATCGGTTGGGGCCGATCACATCCACCTCGTGCCCCATATCGCGCAATTCGCCGGCAAGGGTGGTCAGGGTGCGGACAACGCCGTTCACCTGGGGCTGCCAGGCGTCCGAGACGATCAAAATCCGGTGCGAGGGCGCTGCTGGCAACATATCGGCGCAATCCGCGAGGGAACCGTGGGGGATGAGGTCAGGCAGCGGCCGGGACCCTGCTATGGGTCGGCTGGAAGAACGACAGGCGGTTGAGCGCCGCCCAATCGATCAATTCCAGGCGGCCGTCGTGGTGTTCGACCAGGGCCGTGCAGCTTTCGACCCAATCGCCGTCGTTCAAATACAGCACGCCATCGATCTCCCGCATTTCCGCATGGTGGATGTGGCCGCAGACCACGCCGTCGAAGCCGCGTCGCCGGGCTTCGTTCGCGAGTGCGGCCTCAAAACGATCGATCGCTTTGACCGCGCCTTTGACCTGCCGTTTCAACCAGGCGGACAACGACCAATAGGGGTAGCCGAACTGGCGGCGGATGGCGTTGAACCAGCGGTTCGTTACTAAGGCGAACGTATAGGCGCTGTCGCCCAAAATCGCCAGGAACTTGGCATACCGCACCACGCTGTCGAACGCGTCGCCATGCGTCACCAGCAGGCGTTTGCCGTCGGCGGTGATGTGCGTTGCCTCGGCCCGCAATTTGATGCCGGCGATTTCCAGGCCCAACGGCAACCAGGCGCGAAACATCTCGTCGTGGTTGCCGGGGATATAAACCACATCGGTCCCGCCGCGTGCTTTCAGCAATATCTGCCGCAGCACCTCGTCGTGGCTGTCGTCCCAGTACCAGGATTTGCGCAGCCGCCAGCCATCGACGATATCGCCGACCAAATAAAGCGTGTCGCAGCTTGTCTGGCGCAGAAAATCGGCCAGAAACGCGCTGCGGCAGCCACGTGTGCCCAAATGCGTGTCCGATATGAAGACGCATCGGTAGTCGCGGCCCGAGGCCATTTCATTGAGAGCGTTCATGCAAGGCGCATGTAATAGGGCCGAATCCGTCGATGGAAAGTGAACGTTGAGTGACGCAGCGTTCATCTGCGTCGTCTGTTCAATGTTTTTATACTGTCAATTGTCTGTCACGCGAATAACATGCGACCTGGCGCACAAGCACTCGTTTACAGGCAAATAAGGATACCGATTCGAATGCTCGCCGGCGCCGCCCCGTGCTGATCGTGTTCAACCCCACCGCCGGGCGGCGCCGGGCGGCCCTGCTGTGGCGCGTGCTCGACGTGTTGGTGGCCAATGGCGTGCGCCTCGACCTCATGGAAACCATCCGCCCCGGCCATGCCGAAGACCTTGCTCGGGATGCCGCCGAGCGGGGCGAGAAATTGGTCGTGGCCGCCGGCGGCGACGGCACCATCGCCGAGGTGGCCAACGGTCTCATGGGCAGCGCCACCTGTCTGGGCGTCATTCCGCTCGGCACCGCCAACGTATTAGCGCACGAGTTGGATCTGCCGTTCGCACCGCGCGCCGTCGCGGCCGCTTTGGCGTTCGGGCGCACCCGAGCGATCTGGCCCGGCATCGCCAGCCAGGGCGAATCGCAACGGTTGTTCGTGCAGATGCTGGGCGCCGGCTTCGATGCCCATATTGTGCACAGCATGCCGTTGCCGCTGAAACGAGTCCTCGGGCGCGGCGCCTATGTCGTGCAGACGCTGCGCCAGTTGCTGCAATACGATTATACCCCGATCCCGATCCGCCTGGACGGGCAGGACACCCAAGCGGCCAGCGCGATCGTCAGCAAAGGCCGCCTGTACGCCGGCAAATATCTGCTGGCGCCCGATGCCGAGCCAAGCCGCCCCGGGTTTTCGGTGGTGCTGTTCGATCGTTACGGACCGGGGATAACGCTGCTATACGGCGCGGCCTTGCCGCTGCACCGGTTGGGGCGGGCGCCGGGGGTGCGGCATATCCGCGCGCACCGGGTGGAGTTCGTGGGGAATAGTCCGGTGCCGGTGCAGACGGATGGCGACAAAGCCGGCTTCACCCCGCTGACGATCGTCGACGCCCCCGGGCCGATCCAGGTGGTTGTGGGATAATCCGCGACCGGGCCGGAATGGCGACAAACGATACGAAAATATTTTTGTGTTACGGTCGATTTCTTAATATTTTGTTAAGCTTTCATCTCGATAGTGCCTCCATCGTTTAGGAGACACAGGCTGATGACATACAGACAAATGCTCGCTTGTTTGCCGATCGTGCTCGGATGCATCGGTTTCGCTGCGACCGAACCGGCGCAGGCCGCCGAATTCACGTTGCGCTTCGCGTCCATCAATCTGGCGGATACTGCGGCGTACGAGCGAATTCTGCTGCCCTTCGCCCAGGCGGTCGAACAGGAATCCGGTGGCCGCGTCGCGGTCGCCCTGAAACCCATGGGCGGTTACGGCAAACCCGCCGAATTGTTCGACATGGCCGAACGCGGGGATATCGAGATTGCCGCGACGGTGCAGGGCTACAATCCCGGCCGGTTTCCTCGGTCCTCGGTGATGGAACTGCCGTTGATGTTCGATTCCGCCGTCGGCGGGACGGAAACCATGTGGCGGCTGTTCCAGGAAGGCGACATCGCCGCCGACTATGCATCGGTCAAGGTGCTGGGGCTTTACGTGCTGCCGCCCTACGGGATCTTCACCAACGGGCGTAAAATCGACCAATTGCGCGATCTCCGTGGCCTCCGGATCCGGACGCCGAGCCCGACGATCGGCCTCGCGCTGTCGCGCCTGGGTGCGATTCCGGTCGGGATTCCGGTCGATGCGATCGGCGACATGCTGGAGAGCCGGACCATCGATGCCATCGCCTACGGCTGGGATTCGGCGCTCACCGGTAAAGGGGCCGGCAGCAAGAAGCTGGTGGAACAGGTGAATGTGCTGGTGGATGCCAATTTCGCCGCCCCGGCGCTGATGGTGGTGATGAATCGCGCCATGTGGAATGCGCTGCCGGCCGATTTGCAGGCGATCGTGGACAAGCACAGCGGCGCTTTCGTTGCCGGCAACGCCAGGCTGCGCGACGACGCCGAAGCTTTGGCCCGCACCAAATTGCGTGCCGATCCTCGCTATACCTATCGCGATCTGACGGCCGAGGAACGCGCGGACATGGCGAAAGCGATCCGACCGGCGATCGTCGATTGGAAGGCCGCCATGGCCCGCCAGAACATCGATGGGGAGGCGCTTTACGAAAAAGCCCGCGCTTTGTCGGCCCGTTCTCGCACCGCCGCCCGTTGACGCCCTTCGACGGCGCAACCCCTGCTGTCTTCGCCCTCGTCGGCATCAAAGGATAACACGATGAACCTGAGTATCGGGTCCTGGGGTATTCGCCCCCGCCTGTTCCTCGCCTTCGGGGCGATCGCCGGCATGACGGTCGCGTCCGGTCTGACAGCCTATGTGCAACTGGGTGGGATCGGCGACACCCTGCGTGTCGTGACCCGCCAGGATGTGCCGCAAGCCCTCCTCGGCCTGGAAATGGCAGCGCGGGCGCAGACATTGGCGGCGCTCGCCCCCAATCTGTTGGCCGCGGCGGCGCAGGATCAACGCGGACGCCGGCTGGACGAATTGTCGGTGGAACGCGCCGAGTTGGATAAATTGCTCACCGCGCTCGCCGAATTTCCCGGCAGTGCGCAGGCCTTGCGGGAATTGACGGCGCAGGCGGCCGAGTTGAACGCGCGGTTGGGTCGGGTCGACGGCGCGGTCGGCCTGCGTCTGGCCGCGGTCGCCGGGCGCGAAAAGGCAACCGCCCGCGCCGAACAATCCCACGCAGCGGTCGGCGCTCTGCTCGATCCCGCCTGGGAGAAGGTGCGCGCGCAGATCGAGATGACGTCGATGAATGCCGGCGGCGACCGCGCCCAAATCATGAAGACTTTGTTGCAATTGACAGCGATGGACGTGCCGCTGTCCCAGGCCCTCGCGGAATTGACCGCCGATAGCAACGACGTGCGGGGCATCCTGCTGCTCGCCGGTCAGGCCCCAAACATTGAGGCGGTGGAGCGGTTGCGCCGGATGTTGGTGGAATTGACCGAGCGGCTGCTGGAGAAATCCGATGTCGTCGAAAACCTGTCGCCAACGCCCGGCCTGCACGCGGCGATCGACGCCTTCGCGGCCTTGGGAACGGGGCCGGACAGCGTGTTCGCGCTGCGGGAGGCGGAATTGAAGGCCCTCGCCGACGGCCGCCAAATGTTGAACGACACCAGGGAGGCCGCAGCCGCCCTGACCAAACTGGTCGGGCGTCGGGTGGACGCCGGGCGACAGGCGATCCAAACCTCGACCGCCGCGTCGGAGACGCAGATCGCCGTTGGATCGTGGATCGCCATCGGCCTGTCCTGCGTCAGCATCGCGGTATCCTTCCTGATCGGTTGGCTCTACATCGGGCGCAGTCTGGTGGCGCGGGTCGTCGCCCTCAACGATACGATGCGGCGCCTGTCGGAAGGCGACATGACGGCCAACGCTTCGGCAAACGGGCATCGCGACGAAATCGGCCGCATGGCCGGAACGGTCGGCGTATTCCGTGACAATATGCTGCGGGCGGAGAAACTATCGGCCGAACAGGCGGCGGAGCAGGCGGTGAAGGCGAAGCGCGCCGAGCGGTTGGATGGGCTGACGCATGGGTTCGAGGATAGGGTGGGGGGGCTGGTCGGGCTGGTCGCGTCCGCCGCCACCCAGTTGCAGACGACCGCACGATCGATGACCGGAACGGCAGGGGAAACCACCCAGCAAGCGGCCAATGTGGCGGCGGCGGCGGAGGAAGCCAGCGTGAACGTGCAAACCGTCGCCAGCGCGGCGGAGGAACTGGCGGCGTCGATCGGCGAAATCTCCCGCCAGGTCGCCCAATCCGCCAAAGTCGCCGGTAAAGCCGTCGAGGATGCTCGGCGTACCGATGCCGTGGTCCGCGATCTGGCCGATGCGGCGCAGAAGATCGGCCAAGTGGTGGGCCTGATCAGCAATATCGCCGGTCAAACCAACCTGCTGGCGCTGAATGCCACGATCGAAGCGGCTCGGGCCGGCGATGCGGGCAAGGGCTTCGCCGTGGTGGCGTCCGAAGTCAAAAATCTGGCGACCCAGACCGCCAAAGCGACCGAGGATATTGGCCGGCAGATTGCCCAGATCCAAGGCTCCACCGCCGAAGCCGTCGCATCCATCCAGGGCATCGGCGCGACGATCGGCGAGGTCAGCGAGATCGCCGCCGCCATCGCTGCGGCGGTGGAGGAACAGGGCGCGGCGACGCAGGAGATTGCCCGCAACGTCCAGCAAGCCTCGGCGGGCACGCTGGCCGTGACGACCAATATTGCAGGCGTTGGCGCGGGGGCGAACACCACCGGGGCGGCCGCGACCGAAGTGCTGGACGCCGCCGGCGCCCTGACCCGTCAGGCCGAGGAACTGCACGGCGCGGTCAGCCAGTTTATTCGGGAGGTGAAGACGGCGTAGAGCGCGATGACCGCAGGCGGCATCGCCGGAGGTCTGAATCGCGCGAACAAACAACGAGCGCGATGACCGCAGGCGGTATCGCCGGAGGTCTGAATCGCGCGAGCGGGTTCCGGCGTTACACCGGCACGACGCCGTCTTTGTCGAGCCGGGCGAGTACGCCTGTATGGATATCGAAGCGGAAACCGTGCAGGTCGAGCTTGCCGGCGGCGACCGCATCCTGGATCCAGGGGAAGGTCAGCAGGTTAGCGAGGGACAGGCGCACGACCTCGGCCTCGACATAGGGCAGCACATCCTCGCCGGGCGGCAGGTTGCGCAAGGCGGGCCGCGCCATGGAAACCCAGGGCTGAACGAAATCGCGGGCTTCCTCCGGCGCGCCTTCGACCATGGCGCGCACGCCGCCGCATTGGGCATGGCCGAGCACGACGATGTGGGAGACTTTGAGGACGCGGACGCCGAATTCGAGTGCGGCGCTGGTGCCGTGGTACTTGGCGTCGGGCTGGTAGATCGGCACCAAAGCGCCGACGTTACGGACCACAAACATCTCCCCGGGTACGGCGGAGAACACCGTCTGCGGATCGACCCGGGAGTCGGAGCACGCGACGATCAGCGTTTCCGGTTGCTGCCCCCATTTGGCCAAAGCCTCGTAGCGGGCGCGTTCCGTGGGCCAGATTTGCGCGCGAAATTGCCGGTAACCTTCAATCAGGCGGTCCATGATTCCCCGGTGAGCGATTCGCGGTGTTGCTAGCATAGCCCGGCTTGCGTGCAACGGTGTTTTATGGGATCGGCCCGCAGTTGCCGATGGATAAATACCCATGACCGAATTTGTTCCAACCCTGGTCCTCGCGGGATTGCTGACCTTGGGTTCCTGGTCCGCCGCGCGCGCCGATGCCGCCGCCGATTCCGCCACCGATTCCGCCACCGGAGCATCGTTGCCGGCCCCTTGCGCGGCGATCGACGACACCCTGACCGGGGCCTGGGCGGGCGGCTTCCGCACGAAGCTCGCCACCGATTACGGCATAAGTCTGTGCGTGCAGGAGCAGAGCGAGGTCTTCGGCAATCTGGCCGGTGGCCTGCACCGCGGCGCGGTTTACGACGGCCTGACCACCGCGAGCGTGAAGGTGGACAATGTCGGCGGGCTGGAGGGGCTGTCGTTCTATGCCAGCATGCTGCAAATCCACGGACGCGGCCCGACGCCGAATCTGGTCGGCAGCCTGCAGTCTGTCACCAACACCGAGGCGACGCGATCCACCAAGCTGTATGGGTTATGGATCGAGCAAGCGCTGTTCGGCGGCGACCTGACCGTGCGGATCGGGCAGGAGGGCGCGACCGACGAGTTCATGCTGGCCAAATCGGCGGCGATCTTCATCGACTCGAGTTTCGGTTTCCCCGCCGCCATGGCCTTGAGCCTGCCGTCCGGCGGGCCGAACTACCCGTTGGCGGCGCCGATGGTGCGGGCGCAATACAAACTCGACGAGCGGTTCACGCTGCTTGGTGCCGTGTTCGACGGCGACCCGGCCGGCGTCGGTCCCGGCGACCCGCAGCGCCGCGACCTGACGGGATCGGCGTTCCGCACCCGGGATGGCGCCATGAGTTTCCTGGAACTCTGGTATGCCGCTGGATCGGATGGGGAGGATGGGCGGCCCGGCCTGTATAAAATCGGCGCCTGGTACCATTCCGGACGCTTCGCCGACCCGGTGCGCGACACCTTGGGCCGCCCCCTCGCGAGCCCGGCCAGCAATGGGGTCCCGCGCCAATTCCGCGGCAACCGCGCGGTGTATGCGGTGATGGATCAGACTGTTTGGCGGCCGGCGCATGCGAAGGATGGCGGGATTTCGGTGTTCGCTATGGCGACGATCGCCCCGGACGACCGCAATGTCGCCAATCTGTCGGTCACGGGCGGGGTGAACTGGACGGGGCCATTCCCGGGGCGGGACAAGGATGTCGCGGGTTTGGCGTTCGCGACAACCGACCTTGGCAGTGCGCAACGGTCGTTCGGGGCCGATCTGGTGCGCTTCGGCGCGGCGAGTGCGCCGTTCAAGACGCATGAAACCGTCGTCGAGCTGACCTACCAATATAGGGCGATGCCGGGCCTGACCTTGCAACCGGACCTGCAATACGTCGTCAATCCCGGCGCGGGCTTGCCCAACGCGACCGGGGTTGCGTTGAAGAACGCGGTGATTGCCGGCCTGCGCGCCACGCTGGTGTTCTAAAAAAGGAAAGCGCGGCCGCTGTTGTTGCGGCCGCGCTTCTACACGTCACGCGATTCAGACCTCCGGCGTTCCGCCTTCGATCATCGCGTATCGTGATTTGGACACGCGATTCAGACCTCCGGCGTTCCGCCTTCGATCATCGCGTATCAGACCGCTTCGAGAATCGCCTCGGCCTTGCTGACTTCGAACCCGCCGGGGGCCTCGACGCCCAAATGGGTGACGACGCCATCCTGCGCCACCAGCGCGTAACGCTGGCTCCGCCAGCCCATGCCGCGACCGTTCAGGTCGAGCTCCAGGCCGATCGCCTTGGCGAACGCCGCCGCGCCGTCGGCCAGCATATCGACCTTGCCATCGGTGCCCTGATCCTTGCCCCAGGCGCCCATCACGAAGGCGTCGTTGACCGAGATGCAGGCGACGGTATCGACGCCCTTGGCCTTGAACGCATCGGCGTTCTGCACGAAGCCCGGCAGGTGCTTCGCGCTGCAGGTCGGGGTGAACGCGCCCGGCACAGCGAACAGCACGACCTTCTTGCCGCCGAAGATGTCGTCGGTCGAGGTTTCCTTCGGCCCTTCCGATGTCGCCATCATCAGCTTCATCGACGGGATTTTGTCGCCAACTTTAATCGTCATGAGTGTCTTGCTCCCCTTAGGTGGAACCCGGTGCGAACCTGCCGCAGTGGGCAGAAGCGGACTCCTAGCGGGGCTTGGCGCCGGAGTCACCAGGGGAGTTCGGCCGCGTTGACATACGGCCCGAACAGCCGTGAGATCGTGGGGTTCCCGAGGGAGGCGACGTTGGAGTTCGAACTCAAATATACCCCGGCGCAGGAGGCGTTTCGCCAGGAGGTGCGCGCCTGGCTCGCCGAGAACGTGCCGGACGGAATCCGCGACCGGCCCCGATCCTTCGCCGAATCCAAAGCCCAGTACCTGCACAAACGCGAACTCGGCCGCCGGCTCGGCGCGCAAGGCTGGCTTTACCCGTCGGGGGAGAAGCAATACGGCGGCGGCGGCCTGGAATTCGATCGGATCGTCGTGCTGGAGGAGGAAACGGCGCGCCTAGGCCTCGGCCTGCCGCCCTACTACGACAGCGGCGGAAAAATGGGCGCGGCGAGCATTCGGGTCTGGGGGACGGACGCGCAGAAGCAACAATTCCTGCCGCCGATCTATGCCGGGCAGGTGCGCACCTGGCAGTTGCTGACCGAACCGACGGCCGGATCGGACCTTGCGGGCATCCGAATGACGGCCATCCGCGACGGCGATTGTTACGTGTTCAACGGGCAGAAGATATACATCGGGTCGCACCACGGGGCCGATCGTTACTGGACCATTGCGGTGACCGACCCCAAAGGCAAACGGCACCAGAACGTGTCGTGGTTCATGATCGATTCGTCGCTGCCCGGTCTGTCCACCCAGCCGCTGCACATGCTCAGCGCCCAAAGCGAGGGCGAAACCGACGAGTACGGGCATAAAAATATTATCTATTTCGATAACGTTCGAGTGCCGGCGGATTGCCTCGTGGGCGGGGAAAACAACGGCTGGAAAGTCGCCTCGACCCATCTGGAAGTCGAACATAGCGGGCAAGGCAACATCCGCACCAACCCGGTATGGATCGCCCTGCTGGCCCACTGTCGATCCGAACTGCGCGACGGCCGCCCGATTATCGCGGACCCCGAAGCGCGCGACAAACTGGCCGAAATCTACACAAGGTTGGAAGCGGTGCGCCTGCTATCGACGCGCAATTTCTGGATGGTCTATGCTGGGGAGAAACGATCCTACCACGGCTCGCAAGCGTCCTATTTGCGCAAAACCACCAATCTGTGGCTGACCAAAGCAATCCACGACCTGTTGGGGCCGGAAGCGCTCACGTCCGATGCCCTGTACGGCGCGATGAACGGGATCGCGGAAATGCAACAACGCCGCGGCATCGTCGAACAACATCCGGGCGGCACCACCGACATCCAACGCGTCGTCATCGCCCGCCGCCTTGGCGTCGGCGCCCGGGAACCGCAACAAGCGGGCAAGTTGGGCGAAGAAGGCCTGGCGAAAAAAACGACTGCGGAGGCCTGAACGATGGATCTTTCCCTGTCGGATTCGCAAATCCTGATCCGCGATAGCGTCCGCACCTTTGTCCAGCGGCATGTGCACCGAGCGGAATTGGTGCGGCAAGCAAATGTGGGGGAGGATTGGGACCCGGCGTGGCAAGCCATGTTCGCCGAAGCCGGCTGGACCGGCGCCCTGGTGCCAGCATCCTGCGGCGGGTTGGAATTGGACCCGCTGAGTGCGGCGCTGATCTTCGAGGAACTCGGCCGCGGCGCCGTGCCATCCCCCCTGCTGGCGTCGAGCGCGATCGCCGTCGGCCTGTTATTGGGGTGCGAGGAAACCGAACCGCGCAACGCGGCCCTGGCAGGGATCGCCGACGGAACGGCCATCGTTATCCCAGCGCTGCGTCGCCCGGCATCGACGTGGCAAGGCGTCGCCAGTACCGCGACGGCGCTGGTGGACGGGATGCTGACGGGGACCAAGGTGTTCGTGCCCTTCGCCGCCGCAGCGACGCATTTCCTGGTCACCGTGGCGGACGGGCTGGCGATCGTTCCTGCTTCCGCTGCATCGGTGCGCCCGCTCGGCGGTTTCTTGCAAGCAACGCATGAGGTCGTTTTTTCCGGCGTGCCCGTCGGACCCATCCTCCATCCCACCGTGCCCCTCGACGACTCCCTCTCCGTCGCCCGGCTTATGCTCGGCGCCTATCAGGTGGGCGGGATGATGGAAATGCTGGATATGTCGGTGTCCCATAGTAACACACGCATACAGTTCGGCACCCCGATCGGCCGGTTTCAGCGGGTGCAGGACCATATTATTCGGTTGTTGAACGCAATGGATGCGGCGAAATGGGCAGTCTACGAGGCCGCCTGGGCGTGGGAGGCGGATCGTAACGGCATCGGACGCAGCTACCTCGCCTGCGCCACCGCCGCGGACAGCGCGATCGAGGCGGCCAACGCAGCGCACGAGGTCCACGCGGCAATCGGCAGCGATCCCCGCTATGGCCTTACGCTCTACACCAGGATTTCGCGCTCGCTCTACGAACTCCTGGGCGCCCCGTCCTGGCAGCGCCGACAAATGGCGGACGCGCTCGGCTGGTAACGGGGGGCTGGTAGCGGGGGGGTGGTAGCGGGGGCGCTACGCCAGAACCATCCCCGCATACCCCGCAGCCGCCACGGCGTCGCAGCGTTCGCGATACTGCGGGGCGCCGCCCTGGTATTGCAGCACCCGCCGCACATTCCGGCCCTCGACGTTGGAGTTGATGCCGGTCAGCCACGAATCCACCTGCGTGTACAGCATCCCCGCCGCGACTTCGTCCACATGGCGCGACCAGTCGGCCTCGGCGTCCGGCAGGGCTTCGAAGCGGGTGATGCCGTGGGCGCTGGCGTAACCGATCAAGTCGGACGCCCAATCGACGTTCTGCTCGATACAACGGGGAATATTGCATCGGGTGGACGCATTGTGCGGCCCGACGATGGTCAGCAGGTTCGGAAAATCGGTCGACATCGTGCCCAGGAAGGTCTTCGGCCCGTCCGCCCAGTGTTGCTTCAAGGTCTTGCCGCCGACGCCACGGACATCGATGCGTTCGAACGCCCCCAGCACGGCGTCGAAACCGGTCGCATAGATAATGATATCGAAATCGTACGACCGATCCGAACAGGCGATGCCGGTTTCGGTGACCCGCAGGATCGGGGTTTCCACCGTATCCACCAAATGCACATGCGGCAGATTGTAGGCCTCGTAATATCCGGTCTCCTGCGGTACCCGGCGGGTACCGAAACCGTGGTTCTTCGGGATCAGCCGCTCCGCCACCACCGGGTCCTTCACCCGTTGGCGAATCTTCGTCGCAACGAATGCGCTGAACAAAGCATTCGCTTTCAAATCGGTCAGCACATCGCGGAAATTCGCCATCCAGATGCTGAAACCCGGTTCGGCGTATAACCGTTCCCAGTTGGCCTCCCGTTCCTCCGGCGTCACTTCGAACGTGCCGCGCGGGTCGGTGTCGTGGATGTAGCAGCCCGGCGTCTGGCGCAGCCGTTCGAACATCGCCGGATAGCCGGCCTTGATCCGCACCTGTTCCGCGTCGGAAATCTTCGCATTATGCAGCGGGGTGCACCAATTCGCAGTGCGTTGAAACACGGTCAACGACCCGACCAGCGGTGCGATCGTCTGAATGATTTGCACCCCGGTCGCGCCGGTGCCGATCACGGCGACGCGCTTGCCGGCGAAGTCGATTGCTTCGTGCGGCCAACGATAGGTGTGGAAGGACCGGCCCTTGAAGTCGGCAATGCCCTCGAATTTCGGCAGCGTATCGGCCGATAGCGGTCCCACGGCGGTGATGGCAAAACGGCACCGATATGTCCGGCCGTCGTCCAGGGTCACCGACCATTTGCGCGCGGCCTCATCCCAGATGGCCGAGGCGACGCGGCTGTTGCACTGGATATCGCGCCGTAGATCGAAACGATCCACCACATAATTCAAATAGCGCTCGGTTTCCGGCTGCGGCGAGAAATGCTCGCTCCAATTCCATTCCTGCAACAATGCGTCGGAGAACGCGTAGCCGTAGGTGTAGCTTTCGGAATCGAACCGAGCACCGGGGTAGCGATTCCAGTACCAGGTGCCGCCGATGCCGCCGCCGGTTTCGAACACTCGGACGGACAGGCCGCGTTCGCGCAACCGGTGCAACTGGTAAATCCCGGCGATGCCGGCGCCGATGACGATGGCGTCGAACTCGGTCGTCTCGGCGGCAGCGGTCGGGGCGACCATGGTATCGGGCATGCGTCGGTTCTCCATATCGTGTTCGGTGCGGCGCGCATCATCGCCAAAACGCACGCCGCTGCAACGTGGATCGCTGCAACGTGGATCGGTTAGAGCGTGATCGCCTGAGGTTGACTTCAACCTCGGGCGTGAATCACCCTCTCAAACAAAGGCTTAGACCATGATCCAACGCCGAGATCGCGTGCAACCTCAAACGATCATGGTCTAAGCCAACGCGCGCAAACGCTCCGGGACGGCGGCGATCGCGTCGAGATCCACATTGGCGAAGGCCAGCCGCAGATGCCGATCCTGGCCGGGGCCGAAGAACGGGCCGACCAGGGACACCAGCCCGCATTCGGCTGCCAAGGCCTCCCCGATCTGCATCGCGTCGCGGGGGCCGTCGGGGATGCGGATATAGGCGAAATAGGTGCCCAACGCGTCGATCTTCCAATTCTGCAAGCGGCCCACACCCTCGCGGAACACGCGGGCGCGCTCGGCGATGATCGCGCGGTTGCCGGCTTTCCAGTCGTGCAGGTTGTCCACCGCCCAGGTCAGGCCGGGCAGGGGGCCGCGCGGCGGGCAAATCTGCATGGTGTCCAGCACCTTGTTCAATTCCGTGCGGACGCGTGGCCCGCAAACCACGGCTCCGGTCCGATGGCCGGCCACGCAATAGGCTTTCGAGAACGAATACAGATGCACAATCCCGTCGCGCCAGGACGGGTCCTGAAACAGGCGATGCGGCGGCAGGGCGCTGTCCGGCAGGAAATCGCGGTAGGATTCATCGACGATCAGCCAAACCCCGCGTTCCCGGCACAGGGCGGCAAAGCGCGCGATGACGTCGGGCGGATAAACCGCACCGGTCGGATTGTTCGGGCTGATCAGCACCACCACGCGAGTCCGATCCGTCATCAACGCCGCCGCCCGATCCGGGTCCGGCACGAACCCGTCTTCCGCTCGGCATGGCAGCGGCAGCGTTTCCAGCCCCTGCATGGTCACCGCCATGGCATTGTTGAAATACCAGGGCACCGGCAGCATCACCTGATCGCCCACGCTGCACAGCACCGTCAGCGCCATGGTAAACGCCAGATTGGCCCCGGCGGTGATCGCCACGTCGCCCGCCGCGATCTCGGCGCCATAGACCCGCGCGATATCCCCCGCCAGCGCCGCGCGCAGCGATTCGTCGCCATCGATGGTGCCGTAGCGGGCTTGGATCGGGGATTCCGCCCCCTCCGCCAGCCGACGCGCCAGTTCGGGATGGGTCGGATAGCCCGGCACTGCCTGGGTCAGGTCGATCGTTGGCCCCGCGCGGCCGTCGTAGCGCAGCGCCCAGGCCTTGGCGGTGGGGATCGGGGCCGCGAACGTGTCGCGGATGCGGGACGACAGGGGGGGAGCGTTCATCCCCCCATCTTGCGTCCCCTGCGCCGTTAGTGGAACCCCGCCATTGCCGGTCCCACCGCACCCGGTCGCCGAGCGGCCAGCAGTTGCGCGGCGGCGTCGGGCCGATCAGCCAGGACGTAGGCCCGCAGCAGGGTAAATTCCATCAAATCCACCTGCGCATTGCTCCCGCCGATCCGCCCGCGCTCGGGGAGCAAAGGTTCGATCAGCGCGATGGCGGCGGCGTAGTCGGCACGCTCGAACGCGGCGAAAGCACGCCCGAGATCGGGGACGGTGTGGCCGGCCGGGTAGGCCTGGCTTTCGATGCTGCGAATGCGGGTCTGCAACGCTTCGGACTCGCCGGTCACGGCATCCGCGAGGGCGATGTGCCAATCCAGCAGGTTCATCCCCGGCTGCGGGAAGGTCGCATGCGCGTAGTCCCGCAATGCGGCCCAACGGGCGGTGTCGCGCTTGTGCCCGGCGAGTTCGCTGCGCCACAGGAAGGCGGCGGCGTCGAACATCTTGTTGGGCGGCGGGCCGGGGTAGTCGTCGGCGCCGAAGCTCTCGGCAAACATGCGGTTGCCTTCTTCGACGTTGCCGCGATGCAGCTCGAACAGCGCAAGATGCCAGCTCAAGTGGCCGTGCATGCCGCCGAAGCGGGTGTAGCCTTGCAGCCAATCGCGGATGAAGGCGATGCCTTCGTCGGTTTGGCCGTCCTCGTAACAAATATGGGCAAACGCATGCGCGACCGACCCGTTGGCGCGGTTGGCGGCCAAGGAACGTTCGACGATCGCGCGGCCTTCCCGCAGGCGCCCGGCCTCGGCCACCGCCATCCCATGATGCGCGCCGAACCACCAATCCGCGCCGTAGGCCGGGGCGAGCGTGTCCAGATACGCCGCCAGTTCCTGCACCCGTTCGGTGCGGCCGGAAATGCCGATCAGGCCGATCTGGTTGGCGGTGGTCGCCAGCACCATCGCATCGGTCGGCCAGCGATCGGTGTGGGCACGCACAGCGGCCAGGGTTGCGTCCGCCTGCCCCTCGATTGCCAGCCGGAACACTTCGATGGCCCCGGCCGCCCGCGCGTCGGTCGGGCAGGCCGCAGCGCAAGCGATGGCTTCCCGAGCGGCAGCGGTTTTACCGCCGAGGTGCAGCACCCGCGCCTTGCCCGCATGCGCCAAAGCGAAGTCCGGATCGGCCGCAATTGCCCGATCGAACGCGGCCGGCGCGCCGGGATACAGCGTCAGCAGCAGATTGCAGGCCTCGTTATAGGCATCGCAGGCGGCGGCCGATGCGGTGCCAAGGGATAGGCCGTAACGATCGACGAACATGGCGGTTTCCTCGGTTCAACTTCGGGGTTTAGAGCGTGATCGCCTGAGGTTGACTTCAACCTCGGGCGTGAATCACCCTCTCAAACAACGGCTTAGACCATGATCCAACGCCGAGATCGCGTGCAACCTCAAACGATCATGGTCTAGGCCACCCTTTGGCTTGTGTTGGACGGGGTGCGGATGGCGAATTGGCGCGGCCGCGGCGCGGCATAGCGGGTTGTGCCGCCCAGCGTGACGATCGCCTCCACCGTCCCCGATTCGAAGCCGTCGAACAAGCCGATCGGCAAATGGCCGTCGCCATCGGTCCAGCGGTAATCCTCGGCCGGTTCGTAGCCGTGGAACCCGTCCTCCAACCGCGCATCGTCGGCGTCGATGGCGGCATGCTGGCGCCCGCGCCACAACGCGATGCGCCGGATGGCCACGCCCAGGCAACGCGGCTCCCGCATCAAGCCCAGTTCCGCCGGCACGACGCTGCGGGAGACGATCCGGACCGAGCGCGGTCGTTCCGGCACCCGAAACACCCGATCGGCGCCGGAGGATCGGGCGACATCGATCCGCTGCCCATCGACCAGCAGATGCACATCGGGATCGTCGGTCATCGGCGGCGCCACGATCGGACCCGCGCGTTCGAGGAACCGGGTCCAGGCGGCATCGACCGCCGGGCCGCCGGTCGCGACCGGGGCGAAAGCCGGCATCGGCGGTTTGTGCCAGGCAGTGTTGCTGTTGCCGAACATCCAGCGGTTGCCGTCGTCGCGATAGGTCTCGGCCGGTGCACCGTTGGCTAGGATCGCGTCGTGGGTTTCGAGTTCGATATGGAACAGCGCGACCTCCCCGGTTTTGCGATCCCAGCGGATGGTGCGGTGGTTGATCAGGAACTCCACCGGCATGAGCACGCCGCCGATGTAGAACGCATGCGCCTTCGTCACCCGCAGGTCGGCGTTCGGCACATTGTCGGCGAAGGCGCCCTTGCGCACGATGACCGGGGTTGCCGCATTGGGCTTGCCACGGGTTGCCAGCACCTGGCCGCGACCGACCCAGCGGATGAACCGCACGACGCCCGACACGGTGGTGACGGGATCGCCGACCGACAATGCCTCGATGGCGACTTCCCCGGCCGGGGTCATGATCATGGTGCCCGGCAGGAAACACACCGGCGACGCCCCGAGGCCGATGGCCTGGCTTTTGTCGTCCACAATTTGGTTGCTGATCGGGTAGGTGCCGGCGTTCGTCCCGTCGGTGAAATATAGCGTGTTCTTGTTGGGGCCGCCGACATTGGACAGGAACTGAACCCCGTTCCCGGTGCTGACGAAATTCCAGAAACGGTCCGTATCGGTCGGCCCCCCCGTGCCGGGATCGATCTGGGTGAAGATGCGCTGCGTGCCCGCCACGGTGCCGTCGGTCACCCATAGCTGGATGCCGTTCAGGAAAGCATCCGTGCTGAAGGTCGATCCGGTCGCGGTCGCGCCGAACACGACCCGTCCATCGGGCAGCGTGGCCATCTGCTTACCCGGCACGAACCCCGTGGCCGTGGGGGTCCCCGTGTTGAGCGCCTTGAGCAGGATCGTACCGCTGCCCGTGCCGTCGGACGACCAAACGCCGTTTTGGTCGGCCCAGATGACTTTGCTGCCGGTGCTCGCCGCTCGGCCTGGGCCGAAACTGTCGGCATCGGGGGACACGCTGGTGCTGAGCAGGCCACCGTCGGTGCCGTCGGTCGAGTAGAGAAGGCGGGTGTTAGAGGAACCCAAATCGGCCATGAACAAGACGCGCGTGCCGATCGAGATGAAACCGCTCAACCCGGCGGTGCTGTTGGGCTGGCCGAAACTCAAATCCTGGAACTGGTGCGGGCTGACCAGCCGGGTCCCGGCGGCGGTGCCGTCGGTGGCCCAAAGCTGCACCCCGTCGCTGAACTCGTTGCTGGCGGTCGAACCATTGCTGGTCGCCCCGAAAATGACCGTCCCGTTCGACAGCGCCGCCATCTGGTGGCCAGCGAGAAACCCGATGCTCGCGGCGTTCCCCGGCGCCGATTGCTTGAGCAGGTTTTCGCTGCCGGCGGTACCGTTGGTCGCGAAAACACCGAATGAGGACGCATAAATGAACCGCGTGCCGATGCTTATCCCATTGCCGGAGCCGATGGAGGCATCGTCGAGGTTATACGCCGAGGAGACGTGCACAACGTTCGTGCCGTCGGTCGCGAGCAAGGTGTTCTGGTTGGTGGCGCCGATATTCTGCTCGAACAGCACGATGTTGTTGTACGCCGTGAAGCCGGCGAAGACGTAGGGGTCGTTGGCCTGCCCGGACTGGAAGTCGGCCCCCGCCCCGATCACCCGCGTGCCGGCGGCGGTGCCGTCCGTCACCCATAGTTGCAGCCCTTGGACGAAGGTCAGGCTAATGTTCGACGAAGTCGACCGGGTCGCGAAGACAACCTGCCCGGAGCCGAGGCGCGCCATGGCGTAGCCGGGGCTGAAGCCCAGGGCTGCGAAGGTGCCGGCGGCGTAGGGCACGACCACGGCATCCGGGGTGCCGACCCTGCTGCCGGTGGTTTCCCACAGGCCCAGTTGGGTGCCCGATGCAGCGCTCACCGTGTAAATGAACTGGAAGGCCATGCGATACGCTCCGGCGACGCCAGTCCCGGCACGGCGCGATCGGCGGGACGATTTCCGCGATCGCACGACCGTCATGGCCGGCATCGGTTGATGAGGACGAATTCTAGGGGCGGCGGGTGCGCTCTGTCGAGAAATCCGATGAGCCCTTCCGGTCGGGTTCGCGGCGCGCGAAATCGGGCGCTTGCCTAGGGTTTCCGGGCGCGCTACCTCCGCCGCCGTCAAGGAGACCCCCGATGGCTGTCAAAGATGTGAAGAAGGTCGTGCTCGCGTATTCCGGCGGGCTGGATACCAGCGTGATCCTGCGCTGGTTGCAAACCACCTATAAATGCGAGGTGGTGACGTTCACCGCCGACCTCGGCCAGGGGGAGGAACTGGAGCCCGCACGCAAGAAGGCCGAGATGGCCGGCGTGAAGCAAATCTTCATCGACGACCTGCGCGAAACCTTCGTCAAGGACTTCGTCTTCCCGATGTTCCGAGCGAACACGGTGTACGAGGGCCAGTATCTTCTGGGCACGTCGATCGCGCGCCCGCTGATCGCCCAACGCCAGATCGAAATCGCCGAGATGGTGGGCGCGGACGCGGTGGCGCACGGGGCCACGGGGAAGGGCAACGATCAGGTCCGCTTCGAACTGTCCTATTACGCCCTGAAACCCGACATCAAAATCATCGCGCCGTGGCGGGAATGGGAACTGACCAGCCGCACCCGCCTGCTGGAATTCGCCGAAACCCACCAGATCCCCATCGCCCGGGACAAGCGCGGCGAGGCCCCGTTCAGCGTGGACGCCAACATGCTGCATTCCTCGTCCGAGGGGAAAATCCTGGAGGATCCGGCGGTCGAGGCCGACGAAATCGTCTACCAGCGCACCATCCGCCCGGAAGATGCGCCGGACAAAGCGACCGTTATCTCCATCGATTTCGAACACGGCGACGCCGTGGCGATCGACGGCCTGCGCCTGTCCCCGGCGTCGTTGCTGACGCGATTGAACGAACTGGGCAAGGCGAACGGCATCGGCCGGCTCGATCTGGTCGAGAACCGGTTCGTCGGCATGAAATCGCGCGGCGTTTACGAAACCCCGGGCGGCACCATCCTGCTGCAAGCGCACCGCTCGATGGAGAGCATCACCCTGGATCGGGAAGCGGCGCATCTGAAAGACAGCCTCATGCCCCGGTATGCCGAGCTGATCTATAACGGCTTCTGGTTCAGCCCGGAGCGGCGGATGCTGCAGGCGCTGATCGATACGTCGCAAAACTCGGTGACGGGGCGGGTGCGGCTGAAACTGTACAAGGGCAACACGACCTGCATCGGCCGCGAGTCGCCGCACAGCCTATACGACACCCGCGTGGTGACGTTCGAGGACGACCAGGGCGCCTACGATCAGGTCGATGCGCAAGGCTTCATCAAGCTGAACGCGCTGCGTCTACGGCTGGGTGCGATGGTCGGTCGGAAGGGCGGCGCGCTTTAGGCGATCGCGGGCGGGCGGATAATACCGGCCTGCCAACAAACATCGGCGGCGCGCACCGGGTCCCGCGCCGCCCGCCCGGCGTCTTTTCGTCATGGCATCCGCCCGCCAGCCCCGATAAGCTGCCGCCGACCATCACCGAACCATCCGCCGACGCTCGGACACCGCAAAAAAATCGAGGACCATGAGCATGTCGATCACTTCGACCATCCGCCTGACACTGTTGGCAACCGTGTGCATGGCCCTCGGCGGCTGTTCGGAAACCGGCGACGCCTATATCGCCAATATCGATCCCAATCCCTACCCGCCGGCCGACGGGCCTGGGGAGGCGATGGACCCCGACGAAATCCAGTCGGCCCGGCGCATCGCCGCCATCATCGAAGCGCATCTGACGAATATGTATCCGAACGGCCAGATCCGCCGCGATGCGCACCCGAAATCGACCGGCTGCGTCGATGCAACGTTTACCGTAAATAACGATATCCCGGCGGCCTTGCGCGTTGGCATCTTCGCCGAACCCGGTCGTTCCTATCGCGCGGTGATTCGTTTCTCCAATTCGAACGAGGACCCGACCCGCCCCGATCGCGACCCGGACGGGCGCGGGATGGCGATCAAACTCTTCGACCTCCAGCCCAATCAGGTGCCGATGACCGCCGATCCGCTGGCAGCGCTGTCGCCGCGCGCGGATATGCCGTTCGTGGCGCCGGACAATATGACGCTGGCGGGCAGCCCGTCGCAGGACTTCATCATGATCAGCCACCCGGTTTTCGCGGCCGCCGATGCCGTGGGCTATCGCAAACTCGTCGGTAATACCGATTCCACCAGCCCGCTCGCGGCGATCGTGCGCCCGTTCGTGGCGCTGGAGGGGCTGGGCATTTCCGGCATTAAAAACGCCATGGCGATCACCAGCCTGAAAATCGATAACCCGTTGTATCAACGGTATTGGTCGATGGTGCCGTATCGACTGGGAACCGGTCCGAGCGCGATCGCAACGAAATTTTCGGTCCTGCCGGTCGTAACCCCGGCCGAGGCCGCACCGGACCCGGCCGACCCGGAATTTCTGCGCCATGCGATGGTGCGGACGCTGGCGAAGCAGGAGGCGAAATTCGTGTTCGCCATCCAGCCGCGCACCGAAACGACTTTGCCGGTCGAGGACCCGCGCGTCGATTGGCCGGAATCCGTCGCCCCTTTCCACAACGTGGCAACCATTACGGTGCCGACCCAGAATTTCAACACCGCGCCGCGCAACACCGCGTGCGAATTGCTGTCCTATTCCCCCTGGCACGCACTGCCGGAGCATCGCCCGCTGGGCGCGGTCAACCGGATGCGCAAGGTGATTTACGAGACGATCTCCGGCTTCCGGCGCGCGAAGGAAGCGGCGGCCAAATAGGCGGTTTTTCGGCGGACGGCGCGGCTACCGCAGCCGCGACCCGGGATCCATCCCCAGCAACACCCGCCCGCCGATCGGATACCATTCCGGGGCGATCGTCACCGTCTGCCCGACCACCTGCAAATCCCGCCAGCATTCGGCCAACCGGCTGTCGCGCTCGAACGAGGTGCTGCCGCCGAGCCGGTACATCGCATTCATGACGTCCCGCGCACAATCGGCGGCAAAGGTGGTGGCCAGACGGCAGCGGGCTTTTTGTTGCAAGGTCACGTCTTCGCCTCGGGCAATTGTGTTCCAAAGTTCGGCAATCATGGCGGTGCGATGCGCGCGGCCGGCGCTCAACATCGCCTCCGCCCGGCCGACGGCTTCCTGCACCTGTGGATTGTCGCAGACCCGTGCGGCGCTCGCGCGTCCCCGGGGCACTTTTTCGACCGCGAGTGCGATCGCCGCCTCGATCCCCGCCCGCGCAATCCCGGTAATAACCGAACTATGATGCGGTCCGATCCAGCATTGGCTCGGCATTTGGAACGTGGTGCCGGGCCATTTCGCCCATTGATTGTCGAGCGGAACGCCGGCATGGATCATGCAGCGTCGTTCCGGTAAAAACACGTTATCCACGGTCCAGTCGAAGCTGCCGGTGCCGCGCAGACCGGCGACGTCCCAGCTTCCCGGCACAGTAACGGTTTCGTCTTTGCGGAACACGCCGCGCCAGAAGGTGCCGCCATCGTCGCGCGTGCGCGGCACTCCGTCGTCGAGGATCTGGAAACTCCCCAGCATCCATTCGGCTTCGGGGCTGCCGCTGCCGAACCGCCAATGGCCGGAGACGCGATAGCCGCCGGGCACCGACACGGCCGTGCCGCCACCCTGGACGGCGGTGCCGGCGCCGGTGGTGCCTTTGCCGCTGCCGTAGATCTCGGCGACGCCGTCGTCGGGCATGCCGAGCATGACGAGTTGCACGATGGTGTTGTTGGCAAGGTTCCAGCCGACGGAACCCATTCCTTCTGCCAGATTTTCGATGACACGGGTGAAGGTAATAGGATCGACCGCCAGCCCGCCGAGGGATTTGGGCACGACCATCCGATAGAACCCGGCTTCGCGCAGTTGCCCGACCAGCGCTTGCGGGAAGCATTGTTCGGCCTCGATCCGGTCCTTGTGTCGGCGCAGTTCGGCTTGGATCGCCTTGGCGTCGCGCACGATCGTCAGGGCGTCGAAGTCGGTTGGCAGGCGCGTGTCGTCGGTTGTCGCGTCCATGTCGGCTCTCCCTTTGCGCCGATCCTGCGCCGGGCGGTGGGCGCTGTCACCTTTGGCTGGTAGCGAACGGTTGCATCTCGCAACCGCGCCCGCATCCCGCCTGCTCCGGCGGCGCGGAAACGATTGACGGCGGACCGGCGGTGTCTTACCAATCGCGCTCCAACCAAGGAATCACCCATGAACCCCGCGCAAGAGCTAAAGGTTTTCTGGCAGCCGGGTTGAACGAGTTGTTTGAAACTCAAGGAGTTTCTCTCGGTCCGTGCGATCGAGTTCGATTCGGTCAACATCCTCGCTGACCCCGAAGGCCCACCCGAACTGCAACGCCTCGGCGCCCGATCGATTCCCGTGCTGTCGCGCGGCGACGACTGGACATTCGCGCAGAATCTCAGCCATGTGGTCAAGTTCCTCGGCCTGAATGAGAACGCTGGGCCGGTGCTTTCGCCCGACGCCCTGGTCGGTCGGATGGATTTGTTCCTCAGTGCTGCCATTCGCAACGTCCGGCTGATGCCGGATCGGGAGATGGAGAGTCAGGCCCCCGGCCGGCCGCGCAGTTTCCGCGTGCTCAGCCATCATATCTTCCGGATCGTGGAAACCTTCCTGGAAGTCGCCGATGGGGCAGAATTGACCCATGCGCTGATTTCCACCGGCCCGTCGGACGATATGGCGACCTTCGTGTCGATCTCCCAATACGGGCAAACCGTGTTGGATCGACTGCGGGTTTACTGGGGCGGCAAGGCGGATAAGTCCGGTCGGGAAACGGTGCAGACCTATTACGGTCCGCAATCGTTGCACGAGCTGATGGAACGCACGACCTGGCATTCTGGCCAGCACGTCCGGCAGTGGTTCATGCTGCTGGGTATGCACGGCGTCGTTCCCGATGCGCCGCCGACCGACGACGCCTTCGTCGGCCTGCCGATGCCGAGTTCCGTCTGGGACGGCTGAAACAACGAACGCTGCGAACCGGGCTGCCCAACGAGCAGCCCGGCGATCGCGGTCTCGCTACCGAAAATACCGCTCCAGATTGCGCCGAATGCGGGTCAGAACCGGCTCGGTCGTGTCGGGATAATCGAAAATCTGGCCGGTGATCCGCTCGAACGCGGCGATATAGACCTGCGCGGTTTCCAGCACGATATCCGTGGGGATCTCGGGGATCGGGTCCTTGTACGGGTCGCATCGCGCGGCGACCCAGGCGCGCATCACGTCCTTGTCGAAACTGTCCGGCCGCATGCCGGCTTCGAAGCGTTCCCGATACGACTCCTGGAACCAATAGCGGCTGCTGTCCGGCGTGTGGATTTCGTCCGCCAGCACGATGCGCCCCGACGCATCGGTGCCGAACTCGTATTTCGTATCGACCAGGATCAACCCATTCTGCGCCGCGATCGCCCGGCCGCGTTCGAACAAAGCGAAGGCGTGGTCGGTGACTTCTTTCCATTGCGCGGCTGGCAGCAGGCCGGAGGAGACGATGGCCTCGGGCGTCAGCGGCATGTCGTGCGCGCCGTCCATCGCTTTCGTGGTCGGGGTGATAATGGGATGCGGCAGTGCCTGGTTGTCGCGCATCCCGTCGGGCATGGTCGCGCCGTACATCGTTCTTTCGCCGTTCTTATACATCGTCAGGATGGACGTCCCGGTTGTCCCGGCCAGATAGCCGCGCACCACGATTTCCACCGGCAGGATGTTCAAATGCTGGCCGACGACGACGTTGGGGTCGGGGTATTCCAGCGCGTGGTTGGCGCAGATGTCCTGCGTCGCCTCGAACCAGAACCGAGCGGTCTGGGTCAGCACCTGGCCTTTGCAGGGGATGCAGGCCAGAGCGATGTCGAAGGCACTGAGGCGGTCGCTCGCGATCAGGATGCGGCGGCCGTCCGGCAGATCGTAATTGTCTCGCACCTTGCCGCGATAATGCTTCGGCAATTCGGCAATGGTCGCGTCGTCCAGGATCGATCCAACCCGAGCGCGGAGCGCGGCGGAGATGGGGCTCATGCGCCGGGCCGGTTGCTGGCGGCGCCGATCCAGACTTCCCGATACAGCGAAACGATCTCGGCCGCGTCCGGCACCCTCGGGTTATTGTTCGGGCTGCCCGATGCCAGCGCCTGTTCCGCCATCAGCGCCATTTTGCCGTACCAGGCGTCCTCGGTAATGCCGAATTCGGCCGGCGTCGGGACTTTGAGTTCTTTGTTCCAGGCTTCCAATCCGGCGACCAGTTTCGTGCCGGCGACGCCATCGCTGTCGGATGCGGCGGCGAAGCCGACCCGGCGCGCGGCCTCGGCATAGCGGGCGGGGGCGGCGCCGACCGAAAACCGGGTGATGGCGGGCATCAGCATGGCGTTCGACAGGCCGTGCGGCACGTGGAAATGTGCCCCGATCGGGCGAGACATGCCGTGTACCAGCGCGACGGAACTGTTGGAGAAGGCCAATCCCGCCTGTGTCGCCCCGATCGTCATGCCTTCCCGCGCGGCGGCGTTGCGCGGTTCGGTGTAGGCGGTGTGCAAATGGCGCCCGATCAGTTCCATCGCGGCCAGCGCGAAGGCGTCGGAAAACGGGTTCGCCCGTTTGGACACGTAGGCTTCCAGCGCATGGGTGAAACTATCGATGCCGGTGTCGGCGGTGGTGCGCGGCGGGACGGAGAAGGTCAGCTCGTAATCCACGATCGCCGCCAGCGGCAGGCAGCCGAAGCCGGCGATCAGCATTTTCTCGTCCCGCTCGTGGTCGGTGATGACGGTGAAGCGGGTGCATTCGCTGCCGGTGCCGGCGGTGGTGGGGATGGCGATCACTGGCATTTTCGCCACATCGGCGGCGAACGGCACCTTGTAATCGCGCATTTTGCCGTTGCCGAGGCCCAGGATCGCCATCGCCTTGGCGGTATCGATCGGCGATCCGCCGCCGAACCCGATCAGGCAATCGTAGTCCCCGGCGTTCATGGCGGCGACCCCGCGCTCGATCACGGTGTCGTCGGGTTCGGGCACGGTGTCGCTGAACAGGCCCGGTGCGATGCCGGCGGCTTCCAGCGGATCGAGCACCGACCGCACCAGGCCGAGGCGCACCATCATCGGATCGGTGACGATCAAGGGGCGGGACAGGCCGAATTTCGCCAGCACCTCGGCGACTTGTTTCACCGCGCCGCCGGCAACCAGCAGCATGCGGGGGGAGGCTATGTTGGCGTTGACAGTGGTCATGAGGTCGCTCCGGCAGATCGGTCGCGACGGTTTAGCCCGGCCCTGGCGCGGCGTCACGCTGCCCTTGCGCGCCTTGCGCCGATCGAGCGGCGGGATTGTGCGATCGCGATGGCCGGATCGGACAGTGTGCAGCGGGCGCCTCGCATTCGACGCATAGTGCGACCATATGCCCAGTGTCGGCGGACGATCGAGGCAAGGCTGCCTCGGGGGTTCGGACCGGAAATCCGGCCGAGGGTGCGAACCCGGCGGCCGCAACAGGATCGGAACTGTGCCATGCGAAAAATCGCCATCGGGGCTTTGGCTCTGGCGCTGATGGCCGGCAATGCCGCCACCGCTTTTGCCCAGCATCGCGAGGAGGGGCGCGGCCGCGACGACGGGCGCCACGAGGAGCGTGCCGATCGCGACCGGGATCGCGAGCGGGATCGCGACCGGGATCGGGACCGGGATCGCGACCGGGATCGGGACCGGGATCGCGACCGGGATCGGGATCGCGACCGGGATCGCAGTCATCCCGAATGGCGCGAGGGCTATCGTATGGACCACGACGACTGGAGCCGCGGCCGCCGGGACGATCACCTGAGCCCGCCGCCCGAGGGGTATGAATGGCGGGAGATCGACGGGCGCTTCGTTCTGGGCGTCATTGCGAACGGCATCGTCGCGGGCAGCGTCCTCAACCCGCGATAGCGGCGGTTTGCTCCCCCGCCGCCCGCCGTGCCGCGTACAACGCCAGACGGCGCGCAGCTAGCGGCGGAATCGGGCCGGCCGCCGTCGCCTCCGCCTCCGGCAATTCCGCCGCCCGATGGCAGGCCACGCTATGCCCGTCGGGGTGCCCGTCGGGGGAGGCCGAAAGGACAGGCGCCTCCGCCCGGCATCGCGCCACCGCAAACGGGCACCGCGTATGAAACCGGCATCCGCTCGGCGGATCCATCGGGCTCGGCACATCCCCCGCAACCGTCTGCCGCCGCCCCGCTCGGCCCACCTCCGGGCGCGGAATCGCCGCCAGCAACGTGCGCGTGTACGGGTGGCGAGGCCGGGCGAACAGCGCCGCCGCTGGGCCGATTTCGACAATCTGGCCGAGGTACATGACCGCGACCCGGTCCGCCATATGCTTCACCACCGCCAAATCGTGGGCGATGAACAAATAGGACAAACCCAACCGCCGTTGCAGGTCTTTCAACAGGTTGACGACCTGCGCCTGCACCGACACATCCAGCGCCGAGACCGGCTCGTCGCACACGATCAGCGACGGCTCCACCGCTAAAGCGCGGGCGATCCCGATGCGCTGGCGTTGCCCGCCGGAGAATTCGTGCGGATACCGCTGCGCATGGTACTCCGCCAACCCCACCAACCCCAATAGCTCGGCCACCCGTGCCCGACGCGACGCGGCGTTGCCGATTTTGTGCACGATCAGCGGCTCCTCCAGCGTTTCGCCCACGGTCATCCGTGGATTGAGGGAGGCGAAAGGGTCCTGGAACACGATCTGCATGCGTTTGCGCAGGGCGCGCAGGGGTTCGCCGGTCAGGGCGGCGATGTCCTGGCCCTCGAACCGGATGGCGCCGGCGGTCGGCTCGATCAGGCGCAGCACCAGCCGGGCGGTGGTGGATTTGCCGCAGCCGGATTCGCCAACCAGGGCCAGGGTTTCCCCCCGATCCAGGCTGAACGACACCCCGTCCACCGCGCGCACGACGCCAGCCGAGCGGCGGAAGATCGCGCCGCGTTTGGCGGTGAAATGGCGGGCGAGGCCGGCGATTTCCAGCAGCGGGGCGGTCACAGGGCCTCCACCGGGGCGCGCAAGCAGGCGACGGTGTGGTTTACGCCGAGAGCGCGCAGCGGCGGCGCGGTTGTCGTGCAATCCGGGCCGACGAAGACGCAGCGCGGGTTGAACCGACAGCCGGGCGGCGGATCGAACGGCGGCGGCACCGTGCCCTCGATTGCCAGCAGCCGATCGGCGGTGGTTTCGATGCGCGGGATCGAACCGAGAAGGCCCAGCGTATAGGGGTGTTGCGGGTCCTCGAACAAAGCGGGGGCAGGGGCGTGCTCGACGATTTTGCCGGCGTACATGACCGCGATGTCGTCCGCCATTTCTGCGACTACGCCGAGGTCGTGGGTAATCAGCACGATCGCCATCCCGGTTTCCTGCTGCAACCCACGCAGCAGATCGAGGATTTGCGCCTGCACGGTGACGTCCAAGGCGGTGGTCGGTTCGTCGGCGATCAGCAGATCGGGCTCGCACGCCAAGGCCATCGCGATCATCACACGCTGGCGCATGCCGCCGGACATCTGGTGCGGATATTCGCCGAAGCGCCGATCCGGTGCGGGGATGCGCACCCGGTCCAGCGCTGCGATGGCGCGCTGGCGCAAGGCGGCGGCGGATGCGCCGGGGTCGTGCGCGCGCATCGCCTCCACGATTTGTGCCCCCGCCGTGTAGACGGGGTTGAGGGAGGTCATCGGCTCCTGAAAGATCATCCCGATGCGGCGGCCGCGAATGGCGCGCATGTCCGCCGCCGGCAGTGTCAGCAGGTCGCGCCCGTCGAACAGGATGCGCCCGGCGGCGACCCGGCCGGGCTGCGGGACCAACCGCATCGCCGAGAGCGAGAGCATGGATTTGCCGCAGCCGGATTCGCCGACGATGCCCAGGGTTTTGCCGCGTTCGACCGACAGATCGACCCCGTCCACCGCCGCGACGTCCCCGTTCGGGGTGCGAAAGACGGTGCGCAGTCCCTCGATCCGGAGCAGCACCTTAGCGCCCGATGCCAGCAGGAGGATGCGTCGGATTCCCGGATCGTGTGCGCGAACGCATCGCGCTTTAGCTGCGGTGGTCGGATGCGCCGCCTTCGATCAGTTGCAGCGCCGCGTCCCACACCATCTCGTAATGGGCGGCGTCGCTTTCGAAGCTGTGGAACTGGTCGGACGTGTGCTGGCTGACCGCGTGCGGCGGCAGCACCACCGGCTGGCCCATGGACAAAGCGACGACCTGCGCGGCGCAGGCGCGTTCCAGCATGTAAATCATGTGGAAGGCCTCGGCGATCGAGCTACCGCCGACCAGCAGGCCGTGGTTGCGCAGGATCATCGCCTTGTGGGTGCCGAGGTCGCCGACCAGACGCGCCCGCTCGTTCAGATCGAGGGCGATGCCTTCGTAATCGTGGTAGGCGATGCGGCCGTAGAATTTCTGCGCGTGCTGCGACAGCGGCAGCAGCCCGTCCTTCATCGCCGAAACAGCGATCCCGGCCGAGGTGTGGGTATGCACCACGCACATCAGATCGGGCCGCGCCATGTGAACGGCGGAATGAATGGTGAAGCCGGCCGCATTCACCTTGCGGCTGGACAGGTCGCCCTGTTCGACCACGTTGCCCTCGGTATCGATCTTGACCAGATCGGACGCCCGCATCTGGTGGAAATTCACCCCGTACTTATTGATCAGGAAATGATGTTCCGGACCGGGCAGCCGAGCGCTGAGATGGGTGTAGATGAAATCCGTCCAGCGGTGATGCGCCACCAGCCGGTACAGCGCCGCGAGGTCGCAACGAATGCGCCACTCGGTTTCGGAGACGCCGTGCATCCGGGCAGGGTTCGCGACGACGTTCATGCAGGCCACTCCGTGACGGTTAAAACAGCTTCTCGGTCGGCGCGTACTGCACCACCACGTCGGTCGGCTCCGCAAGGTTCAACATCGCGCGTGCCCGCTCGTCGAGCGTGTCGGGATCGAGGTTCGATGCCTTCAGCCCGGCGACCCGACGCGCCCAGCCGTCCCGTTCGGCACGCGCTGCGGTGTTATCCGCCTGCACCCGATGCAGCATGTCCTGGCGTTCGGCGCTGGCGACCAGGCCGTGATTGCCCTTCGTCGCGTTCCATCCGAAGAACGCGGCCAGGCACAGGAAGAATGCCGGCGCGAGCACCGCCTTCAGCCTTCGCTTGACAATCGCCCACAAAGCCATCGTTCGCCCTTCCGCCCGAGTCGGTAACATAGACCATGCTCCCGCAGAAGTGAAAGAGTCTGCCGCGATTTAGCCGGATATTTGCCACGATTATTGGGCACATATACCGCACCGGCCACCTCGATCGGCCGGGAAGGAGGGTTCCGTGAAGACACGTATCGTTGTTTTGGCTGCCCTGGCGTCCGTCTTTGTCGCGAGCGCCGCTGCCCCCGCATTTGCCGATCGCGACGATTGGCGCCGCCGCGAATGGCGGGAACACGAATGGCGCGAGCACGAATGGCGGGAACATCGCCACTGGCGCCCGACCTATTACGCTCCACCGCCAGCCTATTACTACGCCCCGCCGGTCGTCGGGTTCGGCTTCGGCGTTCGGTAATTTCTCCCGGGCGCGCCCCCTGTGGGGCCAACTGCAACCCGCTCCGTCGAAACCGGAGCGGATTGCAGCCCCCGGCATAACATCCAGGCCGGCTAAGGCACCGGCGCCTCGGCCCGATCGTGCAAACCGTAATCTCGCGCGATCGCGAGGTCGGTGCGCCGCGTGCCGCCGATTTCCCCCCACGCATCCATCGCGGCCCCGTCGCGCCACGTCAGCAGCATCGCCGACGTGCCGGGTTCGGTAATGCCGTCGAAGATGTCCCAAGCCTCCACCCCCTCCGGCACGGTCGCGGTCGGGGTTTCGATCGCCGACACAAAGCGCGCGCCGGGCGGGCGGCGGTCCGTCGCCTCCCCCACGCGCAGGCGATACGCCTCGAACACCTCGGCGCGCCCGGCGGCTTGCACCGAACGGTGGTGGCCGTGGGACCGCCAGTCGATCAAGGCGGCTTCGTCGCGCCAGTACGACAGCGACAGCAAGGTCCCCGGTCGGCTGCGGCTGGCGAAGCGGCGATTGTCCAGGAACCCGTCGATCTGCAACAACGCCGGGCGCAAGGCGGCAGCATGGGCGAGATACGCGTCCCAACGATCCGCTTTCGGGGTAACTTCGAACAGAACAGCCCACATGGTCCGATGGTGCGGCCGGGGCCGTTCGGCGGCAAGCCCCGATACTGCGGCCGCCGCCGAACAATCCACCGCTGCCGAACCGTCCGGAACCGGCTAGAGCGTGATCGCTTGAGGTTGACTTCAACCTCGGGCGTGAATCACCCTCTCAAACAAAGGCTTAGACCATGATCCAACGCCGAGATCGCGTGCGACCTCAAACGATCATGGTCTAAGGTGCCTGCCATGACCGACAAAACCCACCTCGCCACCATCGCCGCGCTGCTGGGGGAGCCCGCGCGCGCCAACATCCTGCTCGCGCTGTTCGACGGCCGCGCGCTGACCGCCAAGGAATTGGCTTTCGCCGCCGGGGTGATGCCGCAAACAGCCAGCGCCCACCTTGGAAAATTGACCGAGGCCGGTTTGCTGTCCGTCGCCGCCCAGGGCCGCCATCGCTATTTCCGGCTGGCCGATCCGACGGTGGCCCACATGCTCGAAAGCATCATGGCAGTGCGCGCCCCCGAACCCCAGCGCATCTGGCGCGGCGGCGAGGCCCTGCGCAACGCCCGCACCTGCTACGATCACCTCGCCGGGCGGCTCGGCGTCGCCCTGGCCGACTCCCTGCGCGCCGCCGGCCATCTGGTGCTGTCGCCCGATGGGGGGGAGGTCTCGGCCGAGGGCATCGCCTTCCTGCGCGATTTCGGCGCCGAACCCCACGATGGCAAACGGATTTTCTGCCGACCCTGCCTGGATTGGAGCGAGCGGCGCCCGCATCTCGCCGGCCGAGTGGGTGCGGCGCTGGCCGAGCGGTGCTTCGCATTGGGCTGGGTGGTGCGGCAGCGCGATACGCGGGCGGTGGCGATCGCACCTGTCGGGCTGGACGGGTTCGCCCGCCGATTTGGGTTCGACGCCGCTTTCCCCCCATAATGGCGGGATGTTCGCCCCGCCCCGCGCCTTCCCCGCATGATCGCCGCCGCTTGGGCGCTGAACCGAGCACGGGATTACGACGGCGCACTGGCGCTGTTGGCCGATGCCGGCACGGCCGAGGCCCTGAACGCGCGCGGTTTCGCCCATAACGGGCGCAAGGATTATCGGCGGGCGTTGCAGGACCTGGATCGGGCGATCGCGCAGGAGCCTGGATTGGCCGATGCCTTCAACAATCGCGGCTATGCGTTCAACGGGTTGCGCTGCTTCGATTGGGCGATCGAAAACCTGACCCAGGCGATCGCCCTCGATCCCGGCTGCGCCGATGCGTTCAACGGCCGAGGCTTCGGTTACTGCGGCCTGCTGCGGTTCGATCGCGCTTTGCTGGATTTCGATGCGGCGTTGCGGCTGGCCCCCGATTTCGCCTCCGCCTTCTACAACCGCGCCCGCTGCCACACCGCGCTCGGCCTCCACCCCGCCGCCGCCCGGGACATGGCGGCGGCCGTGCGCCTGGATGCGCGTTATCGGCGCCTAACGACCGGCGCTGCATTGCCTTCGCCGCGCAAACCTGGAATCGTCGCCCGATAACGGAGGAAAAACCCCCCATGTCCGAACCGAAACAGGCAATCTCGCACTACGCGATATTGATTATCGCGCTGACCTTCCTGTGCAACGTCTTCCTGGGGGAGGAAACCCGAGCACTGGGGTTGTCGGTGCCGTTCATCATTCAGGAGTTCGGGATCAAAGGCACCGACCTCGGCTTCGCGCAGACGATCGCCGGGTGGGTGGGCATCGCCGGTTGGTTCGCGGTGCTGCTGGTCGCCGATGGAATGGGGCGCCGGCCGGCGTTCCTGGCGGTGCTGATCGGCTATACCGCGACCGCGCCGCTGATCGGGTTTGCCGGCAGTTTCGCCCAACTCAGCCTGCTGTTGGCCTTCGCCGCCATCCCGCGCAATACCGGCACGATCAACTACATGGTGCTGGCCGAAACCGTGCCGCCGCATGTCCGCGCCTTCGTGTTGTCGTTTCTGAACAGTAGCGTGGTGTTGGCCTACATGGCGACGGCGTTGTTGGCCGGCTGGCTGGTGCCCAAATTCGGCTGGCGTTCGTTGTTTTACGTCGATGCGCTCTGCGTCGTTCTGCTGGTCGTCGCGTGGTGGAAAATGCGCGAAACCGATGCGTTCCTGGCCGCCCGTCGGCATCGGGAAAGCCAGGGCAAGCGCCAACGCCCCGATTTGTTGTTGCCTTGGAAGAAATATCCCGGCCGCTGCTTGTTGGGCTTCTGCATCCAGGTGGTCTATCTCGGCGCCTACCCGTCCTTCTCCCCCTGGCAGACAGCGTGGCTGGTGAACGAGGTCAAGCTGCCCTACGTCCAATCCACCGATTGGGTCGCCATCTGGTTGGGCTGTTCCGCCATCGCCTATTGGCTGTGCGGTTGGATGTCGAACCGATTCGGCAAGAAACGCGCGGTGCCGCTGTTCGCCGGCCTCGGCGGCTGCTTCTTCCTCGCCATCGTCTACGGCACCTGGACCCAGAACCAGATCTTCTGGCTCGGCCTCGGCCTCAATTTCTTCGTCACCGGACATTATGGATCGGGCAGCTATGCTTACGTCAACGAATTGTTTCCCGCGCAAATTCGCGGTTCGGTGCAGGCCAGCTTCGCCATCGTTGTCGGTTTCGTGGTTGCTTTCGTGCCGACCATCCCGCCCTGGATCGCCGGCAACGCGATGGACCACATCTCCCGAGGGTTCGTTTTCCCCATGGTATTGACCTTCGCCGCCGCCGGTATTTTCCTGTTCCTGGCACCCGAAACCGCACAAAAGAAGCTAGACGACGTCGTCGAGGAGGCGACCGGCACATGACCTCCATCGAATTATGGAACCATTGCGAAAACCCGTACCCCTTCGTCCCGGCCGAGGTGCTGGACGCCGCCGATTCCGTGCGCGCCAGCCTGCCGAGCAAATACTGCGACCCCGTCGTCGCTGCTCGACTCTACGATGAAATATGGGAGGAATACCGGCTTTGCGACGACATCGGTTTGCACATCGTCACCAACGAGCATCATTCCGGGATCAATAACCTTTGGGCCGCCAGCCCGGTGATCACCGGCATCGTTGCCAGCCTGACGCACAAAGTGCGCATCCTCTCGCTTGGCACTTTGGTGACGGTGCGGCCGGATCCGGTGCGCGTGGCAACGGAATATGCAACGATCGACGTGATTTCCAAGGGCCGGCTGGATATCGGATTCGTGAAATCCGGCGCCACCGAAATGGTTTCCGGCAATGCCAATCCCATGCATATCCGCGAGCGGGAGTGGGAAGCGATCGACCTGATCGAAAAATCCCTGACCACCCACGATGGCCCCTTCAGTTGGGAGGGCAAGTTCTTCACCCACCCGCACGTCAATGTCTGGCCCAGGCCCTTTCAGTCGCCCCGCCCGGATTTCTGGGCCGCAACATCGGACCTGCCAACCTGCGCCGAACTTGGCCGCCGTGGCTACGTCAACACGCTGTTGTTCGGTGGTTACGATCGAACCCGAGCGGCTTATCGGGCGTACAAAGACGCGCGGGCAGCAGCAGGGTTGGCGAAAGCTGGGGAAGATCGTTTCAGTTACATGGCATTTTGCTACGTCGGCGACACCGATGAGGAGGCCATGCGCATCGGCCAGAAAATCCCCTGGTTCCTGACCGTCAGCATCAAAAGCGCGCCGCAATTTTCCAAATTCCAACCGGGTGCGATCGCGCCGGAAATGGCGCCCGCTGCTTGGCGTGGCGGTGCCTCCAAACGCCCGACCGATCTCAGCGTCGCCAGCTTGATCGCCCAAGGCCAAATGTTTTGCGGCAATCCCGACACGGTGGCGCGGCAGATCAAGGAATTCCGGGAACGTGTCGGCGGTGTCGGGCGGATTATCATGATGACTCGGCAAGGATTGATGACCCACGCCCAGGCGATGAAAAGCTTCAACCTCGCCGCGAAGGAGGTGCTGCCCCAGTTGCAGGACTTGCCGCCGATCGACGACACCGAGCAGGCCGCAGCATGAAACCGGAACTGGAAATACTGCGAATAGGCAACGGTCGGCCGATCCTGCTGGTGCACGGGATCGCGCCGGTATCGCCGCGTGCCCCCTTCCTCGGTCCTTTGACGCAGCATGGCGCGATCGTGGCCCCATCGCACCCGGGCTTTGGCGCGTCGCCCATGCCGCCCGACTTCGAAACGATGTACGATCTGGTCCATCTCTGGTGCGATATAATCGACGATATGCCGGACGACGATATCACCATGATCGGCTTCGGCTTCGGTGGCTGGATCGCCGCCGAGGTCGCCGTCGCGCGTCCCCGGAAACTCGGTCGCACAGTCTTGGTCGATCCCGTCGGCATCAAAATCGGCGGCCGCGAAGACCGCGACATCGCCCATTTTTTCAATACGAGACCGGACGAGTTGTTGCGCCGAGCATGGCACGATCCCAAAACGATCCCGCCGGGCTGCTATGGTTTGGGGTGGCAAGCGGTGATCGACGATTCCATGACCGACACCGATATCGTTACGCTTGCTCGGAATTGGGATTCCCTCTGCCTGTACGCCTGGACGCCGCATATGTACAATCCCAGACTGAAACCTTGGCTGCGGCGTATCGACGTGCCGACCCTGGTTTTATGGGGCGAGAGCGACCAAATCGTTTCCCCCGATTACGGCCGAGCCTACGCTCAAGCGATTCCTGGTGCTCGATTCGAAACGATTGCGGCGGCCGGGCACCATCCGGAACTGGAACAACCGGCGGCGTTCGTCGATCGGGTGGTGCAGTTTATGACGGAGACGACAAAACCATGATGTTCATCGTGCGCACCGCCGGGGCGAAACCCGATCTGGCGGTGAAAATGACCCGCCGCACCCCGGACGGCTCCGGCACCACGGATTATTTCTGTATCGGGGAGGCCGAGGGACTGCCGATCGTTGCGGTACACGACGGATGGTACGCCGACGATACCGGCGGTGGGGTGGCAATCTTCGGCCAGGGCAAATTCTGGGAAGTGCGCGACACCCCGTTCAGTGTCGTGGAATCCGACGACGGCGTGGCCGAAACCGCCAGCCAACCCGCAGCCGGAATCGTCAACGTGCGAGGCGCAATTTTCGGAGTCTAAATCAAGCACAGCGCTCGCAACTCGCGCTGCAATTCGGGCGGCAAATCCCCCAGCCCCAGCACCGGCCCGGCGTCGCGCATGTCGGCCGGCGCATCCTCGGCCTTCAGATATCGCCAACCCTGAAACGCCTTCGTCACCCGGCCCACCAGCGGCACCAACTCGGCGTCCAGCACCAGCGCCGTGCAGCCGGTGCCGTCCGGGCGCGTGTCCTCGACAATATCCAGCACACGCTGGCGCACCAGCATCGTGCCACTCACCACCCAGTAGATGGAACCGCCGGCCAGCACGTCCTCCCGCCGCCGAGGCGCATTTCGCGTGCGATGGCGCAACGGCGGATCGACCCGAGCACGCTCGGTTTGCCAAGCACGCATTTCATCGATATCGCGGACGCCGACGGCGAGTTTGGCAATGTGCAGCATGGTTCCGACTCGGGTTGCAGGTGCGATCATGCCATCGCATGGGCCACTTGGCGATGCGGGCGCCGCGTGCTGGGATGTGCGCAGAACATGCGAACAGGAGGATACACCATGGCGAAGGGCATTTTGGCCGTCGGCTTCGATTTTACCAAGGCACACGCGGACGAATTCCACGATTGGTACGATCTCGAACATATTCCCGAGCGCGAGCGGGTGCCGGGCTTCGGCGCTTGCGAGCGGTGGATCTCGGTCGCAAACCCCAAACATGCGGTGGCGACGTACGAGCTGGATAGCCTCGCGGTGCTGCAAAGCGACGCCTACAAGGCGATCGCCTACGAAAATCTATCGGTTTGGTCCAAGCGCGTCGGCCCGATGTGCGACCGTCTGATGCGCTTCGACGGCACCCAGACCTTGCCGGGCGACGCGGTGGCGCCGGCCGGTTGCAACGCGCTGCTGGTCAATGCGATGAATGTCGATCCGGAACACGAAGCCGAATTCAACGACTGGTACGACAACGAACATATCCCGGCGCTGTCGAAAGTCCCAGGTACTGTCTGCGCCCGCCGCTTCAAGGATATGTCCGGCACCCGTCGCTATCTGGCGCTGTATCACCTGGAATCGCCGGAGGTCACACTATCCGACGCCTGGAAAACCGGCGCCGGCACGCCCTGGAGCGCCAAGCTGCGCCCGCATTTCCGCGATCATCTGCGCGTGCTCTGCAAGCGCTACGTACGCGGCTGACCGGCGACACCGAAGGTGAAACAAACGGTCGGGGTTCTGGATCGCGATGCGTTCGCGCGATTCAGACCTCCGGTGATTCCACCTTCGGTCATCGCGCTCTACCGCAACGCCTCCGACCGCACCTGCGGTTTTTCGCATACCGACTGCCGACCGGCGATCTTGCAGGTGTTCACCACCCGACCGTCCAGCGCCCACACTTTCACATCCCAATGGCTGGTATCGCGGCGTTCCATCGTCATGTAACCGAAACCATCGACCCAACTGCTGAAATGGCGCGGTTTCGCACCGGGGGCGGGAAACGCGTCGGCTGGCAGCGTTTCCGGCATCGGCACGATGTCTTCCTGCGTGCCGGAAAACCCAGCCACGAACTGGGACGGATGGTTGCTGGCAAAACTGACCTGTTCCCACACATGATAATGCCCGCTCAGCACGACATCGATCTTGCTGGGTAGGATGTTGGGATCGAGGGAGGCGAACACCGACTGCATCGTTGCATTGCCGGGGCGTAAATACCGCTCCCCCTTTTTCTCGGTCGCGGAAAACCCGAGGATCGGCTTATGCGTCGCCAGGAAGGTGAAGCTCGCCTGCCGCGACAGCCGATCGATCGCCCGATAGGCCGCCAGAATGGGGGCGGCCGCCGGGTCTTTCGGGTCCATGGGCCGCGCCTCGTCGGCAAAAGCGAGGTCCATGATGGCGATTTGTGCGCCGCCGCCCAGCGGCACGGCAAACACGGGCGAATCGTCGCCGGCCCGATCGCGGGCGGGATCGTTACAATCGCGGTCCTTCCCATACGGGTTCGGGTCCATGAAACGCATCCAGCCCTGACCCGCTCGGAAACAATTTTCGTGATTGCCGCGCACCATGACCATCGGCGCGACCTTCAGCAGCGGCGCGCCGGGGCCGAAGAAATCTGCCGACCAGGCATCCCATCCGTAACCCCAGGGCGAGCCCTCGCAGCCCGGCGTCGACGCCGGGCAGGCATTTTCCCGGTAGTGGTAATCCCCGACATGCAGCACCAGATCGGGCTTCCAAGCCGCAGCTTGCAACGCGGTTTTCGCAAACGGATAGGCCGCAGGATCGTTGCAGGCCTGGATATCCTTGCCTTTCAACCGGCATCCGGTGTCGCCGATGACCACGATGCGATCGATACGTTGCTTCGGAACCGGCAACGAACGCCCAAGGACCGAGGCCCGAGCAGTGCCGATCGGCAAAGTGGCCTCGCATGTCGTGACATCGAAGACCGATGGCTTGGATTTGTCCGGCGTCGACAGCGTCGAACGCAGCGGCACGGTTTCCGCCGGCGCGCGGAGCGTCATCGGCTTGCTCTGCCCATCGACGACGATCGCCGGGCAGGTTGCGGCGCGGGTTATGACCCGAACCAGCGGCACCCCCTTCGCGCCGAGCGCAACGAACGAGGTAAACTCAGGCTCGGCTGCACGCGCGACGACCGCCAGAAGGAGCATCGGAAGCAGCGCCAGAAAAATCGACCGAAAACGCATAGGAACAAACCCCGGTTGCGCCCATTTATGTCGCTCTATGCGCTTGAGTTCAACCGGGCGGTCGCGAATGTCACGGTCTCGTCATCTTGACCGAGGGGGCGGCGCGGGGTTGAGTCGCTGCAACAAGGAAACAGCGCCATGCAAACACAGATTTATGTCGGCACGTCCGCTCGGACCGGCGGAGTGGGCAGCGGGGTTCGCGGACGATACTCATGGGCACGGACTGACGGTGCATCCCGCCGACAAGCCCACTGCGTCGCGCGCCGAGGCCAAACCTTCAGCACGCTGCCCGACGGGGCAGGATCCGCAGTCGCGATCGCCTGCGGTTGATCTAACAGGAGTAACAAATATGGCCCGCCTCCCGCTTATTGCGTCCAAAGCCCAAGTGCCGGAAAAGCACCATGGCATTGTCGATGGCATCCTCGGCAGCCGAGGATCGTTGCAAGGCCCGTTCTCGGTTTTTCTGCATAGTCCGGAGATTTCGGAACGGGTCGCGCATCTCGGTGCCCTCGTCCGCTTCGAAGGCACCCTCGATTTCCGCGTACGCGTTCTCGCGGCACTCACCGTTGCTCGTGAATTCGAGGCGATGTACGTCTGGGGTGCGCAAACCGGCAGTGCAAGACGGCAGAATGTGCCGGAAACCACGATCGTTGCGATCAAGGAAAACCGCTCCGACGGTATCCCGGCCGAGGACCTGCAAATCGTCGATTTCACCCGCCAATTGCTCCGCAAACATCGGCTGGACGATGCCACCGCCAGCGCCATGCTCGGTCGTTTCGGTAACGACCAATTCATCCAATTGACCGGCGCGATCGGCTATTACAGCATGCTGTGCATGACCGTGAACGCCTGCGAACTGGAGCCTGGGCCGGGCGCCGAGGCGTTGAAGGTTTAACCTGCCATCGAACCGGGGCGCGGGTTGGAGAATGCCGACCCACGCCCGTTGGAGATCAGGCCGTCGTTTCGGGCGTGAAACCGGCCTGTTCCAGGAATTTGCGCAACGTCGCGACGTCGTCTTTCGGCAGGGAATGACGGACGTCGTGGAAGCCGTGCGTGTGGCCGCCGAGCTTGACGATGACATGGCCGTTGCCGCCGTGGGTGACTTCGCCGCCCAGTTTCTCGATAAGCGCGAAGGCCTGGCGCGGATCGATATTGGAGCCGATGGGGTGGGCGAAAATGGCTTCGATTATGCCGTGCTGCTTGTGCTTCATGTCGATCTTTCTACGTCGTTTGGTCGGCGCGATTGCATACCGCTTTGCCGACGCGCGCGATGATCCAGATCAACAATCCCGCGAAACTGTTTACGGCCGCCCCAATGCTTCCTCGTCGCAATGGGTTGCGATCACGCGGGACGCTTCCGCCAACAAACGCGCGTCGGCGCCAGCATCGCCGGGCGTCGTCGCGGCGGCAGACCCTGTGGCGCCGGTATAATCGGTATAATGCCGGAGAAAGAGCCGCATGACATGCTCGACACCGGCTTCCGTCACCGACCGCAAGTCGTCGGCGAAATAAGCGCCATGCGTATAAAGTCCAGTGATAATCTCGTACGACGGGAAATACGTCGCGTCCGGCACGGTCGCGACGACTTCCTCGCACGCCACGCGCAGGCAGGATTTGGAATAGGTGGTGGCGACCAGCACATGCCGGTCGTCGGCCGTTGCGACCAGCGGCACTGGCGAAACGGTCAGGACGATTTTGCAATTCTTGTTTCGTTCGCGGATAAACTGCAACGCCTCCTGCAAATCGGCGACGACTTCGTGCAGGCGGAAATTGACGAATGCGTGCAGGTCCGGATCGAATGTGCCGCCCGATACGCCGGGGCAGACCGGAAACACTGCGCCATCGCGCCGATCCACCCAGGCTTCGGTCAAGCCGAGAGTGAAGACGAAGACATCGAGTTCTTCGACCATGCGGCGGATGGCGGCGAAATGCGCCTGACGATCGGCGCGATATTCCGCCCCGTTTTCGAAGCCGCCGGGTTGGATTTGCGGTCGGAACGGATCGATCCAGGTTCCGTCTGCCTCGATCCATTCGGATTGGGCGGGGATGAACAAACCGTAGGCACGGTGTAGGAGTTGCAGCAATTGACGGGTGGTATAAACGTTGCCAAACCGAGCGGTGAAGGTGCCGTAATTGTAGTCGGCGGCCATGGCCGGATCGAACATGGAATGGGCGCGTTCGGTGACCAGATAGGAAAACCCGGCGGCCGCGATATGGCGTGCCAGATGTTGCGCGAAACAACTGCCGGCCGTCGCCACCTTATCGGTCGGGGCGACCTTGAACTTCCCGGCAAGCACCGGATCGACGTCTGCCATGGCCGGCGTCGCAACCGCCTGCCTCCAGAAGCTCGAAGCAGGCGCCGTCTTGTAGGGATGGTTTGCCATGGCGCGATATCCGTTAGGATTTAAGGCAGAGTGCGGTGAGTTGCGTCAGGATCGCGGCGCCATAGTCGTTGTTGGCATGCACCGAATCGCCGGAGCAAAGTTCCGGTAGCAGCATGCCGTCCGCGTCGCGCGTATTCGGCGGCACATCGACGACTTCGACACCGAGTTCCCGACAATGCTCTCGCGTCGCATCGGCGTAGAGATGCCAGAGCTTCAGGCGCAAGATACGATTGCAGATCGGCTTGCCGCGCACCCCGTCGTTAGGATCGACTCCGAACACGTTCTCCCGAATTACTTTTTCGGTAAAGTCCACCGGCGGCGGCGGCAGCACTTCGAATATTTTCGCATCCGTAAAGCGGCGCAGGAACGCGATATAGGGTGGCAGGCCTTTCAGGCCCTGCCGGGCTTGCTCCCGCATCAGCCGAAGCGGCACGACCTCCCGCGGTGTGTTGTCCGACGGATCGGGGAAGGCGGGGGTGAAAAAATCGTACGGGGTCGGACTCTCGAAAAGGCTGCGCGGCGACCACAGATTGCCGAATATGCTTGTAACGACAAATGGAACCGTCTTTGTACCGAAGGCGCGTTCGAGGTTTTCGATTAGCGGGGTATCCCAAACATAGTCGTGCCCTTCGACATGGAACCCTTGATTGTAGTGATGTTGTAGCAAAAGAAAGAAATTCATACCGTACGGATAGCACGAAGGCTGAGCGTCGAAAGCCCGCTGTACGGCAAGCAAATGGCTATTGCCAAAAGCTACGATGTTTGTCACGCAATAGCTCCGAGTTCGAACGAGCAAGAATTTTTCGATAGCCGATCATCGCATTCTCCCCGCCGCCGGTCAATGCCCTGCGGGCTGTATGGAGCACAGCAAGGGGCCGGGATCGGACGCCGCCGATCGAGAACCTACCGGGGCAAAACGAACGCAACCAACCTCAGCCCGTCTTCGCGTGCGCCTTGCACCACGCCGCCACCTGGGCATGCGTTGCGAACCAGCAGCCGCCCTTCGCCTTCATATGCGCGATCAGCCGAGCCAACAGCGGCAGGCGGGATCGGTGGCCGATGATATGGGGGTGCATCGTCAGCAGGAACAGCCCGCCTTCCTCCCACGCGCCATCGAATTCGGCGGTAAAAATCTCCTCCACGGCGGAGGGCGGGGTATACGGCCGCAGCCCGGCAAAGCGCAGCATGTTGAAATAAACCGCATCGTCGCGGATCCATTCCGGTGGCAGTTCGACCACCCCGGTCGCCTCGCCGCCGTCCATCAGTTCGTAGGCGTCGTCGTCGCCCATCAGCGAGCTATCGTACAGCAGCCCCATCTCGCGCACGATATCCAGCGTGTTCACCGAAAAATCCCAGCTCGCGGTGCGAATGCCGACGATATCCCGGCCCGATAGCCGCGCCAGAACGTCGCGGGATCGCAAGGTCAGATCGCGTTCGGCCTCGCGCGGCAACGATGTGTTCGCCTCGTGGATCCATGAGTGTATGCCAATCTCGTGCCCATCGTCGGCCAGCGCGCGCACTTCTTCCGGGTGCAGCAGGGCGGCGACGGCGGGGTAATAGAAGCTGGCGGGCACAGATTCGCGTTCCAGCAGCTTACGGATGCGCGGAATGCCCTGCCGCGCGCCGTACTGGCCCTGGCTGATGCGCATCGGCGACTCATCGCCATCGCGCAACGGGTTGGTTTCGTGGTCGGCATCGAAGCTCAGCGTGACGGCGCAGCGCGCACCATCCGGCCAGGACGTCGGCGCCAGGGACCGGCCGGCGCGGGCGCGGCCGACGATGCGGCGCCAAGTGGCTTCCGGCCATTGCCAAGGCTCGCCTTCGGGATGCGTCGTCATGGGCTGGGTTCCCTCTCGCGGTGGTGGCGGTATGCTGCCCCCGAATCACCCGCCAGGGAAAGCCCCGCGATGTCCGACGATCCTGCCCTGCTCTCCGCCGAGGACATGCTCGCGTCGTTCGCCCGCCGCCGTCTCTCCCCCGTCGATGTCCTCCAATCCGTTACCGAGCGCATTGCTCGGCTCAACCCCCACATCAACGCGTTTGCGTGTATGAACCCCGATGCGGCGAACCAGGCGAGGGCCAGTGCCGCCCGTTGGCGGGCCGGTCGGCCGATGGGGCCGTTGGACGGGGTGCCGATCACGGTCAAGGATTTGGTGGATGTCGCCGGTTTTCCGACCCGGCGCGGCAGCCGCACGACCGATGCGACCCCGGTGGCCGACGACGCGCCGATGGTGGTGGGGCTGAAAGCGGCCGGCGCCGTGGTGCTGGGTAAAACCACCACCACCGAGTTCGGCTGGAAAACACCCGGCGACAACCCCCTCCACGGTATCACCCGCAACCCCTGGAACGGGGCTTACACGCCGGGCGGATCGTCGTCCGGTGCCGGGGCGGCTGGGGCGGCGGGGTTCGGGCCGCTGCATATCGGCACCGATGCCGGCGGGTCCGTCCGCATTCCCGCCGCATGGTGCGGCTTGGTGGGGTTGAAGCCCACATACGGGCGTATTCCGCAATGGCCGGCGAGCGCCTTTGCCGCCGTATCCTGCGCCGGGCCGATGACCCGTTCGGTGCGCGATGCCGCGCTGATGTTCTCGTCCATGGCCCGCTTCGACGCCCGCGATCCCTTCTGCCTGCCCGACGATCCCCGCGACTGGCGCGACGGCATCGAAACGGGGGTGGAGGGTTTGTCGATCGCCGTTGTCGGGCGCCTCGGGTTCGATGCGCCGGTCGATGCGGACGGCATTGCGGCGGTGGAGCAAGCGGCCCGCATCCTGTCCGACGCCGGCGCCCATGTCGAACAGGTGGACCCCGATTTACCCGATACGTCGCTGGTATTCTCCCGCCTGTGGGGCGCGTCGCTGGCGCGGTTGGTGCACACGATGGCACCCGAAAAGCGCGCGCTGCTGGACCTCGGCATTCTGACGGTCGCCGAGCAACTGGCGGGCATGTCGGCGATCGCGTTCATGGATGCCGAGGCTTTGCGCGCCCAGACCGGCTATGCCATGGCGCGGCTGCACCAACGCTACGATCTGGTGCTGTGTCCGACGGTGCCGAATGGGCCTTGCCTCGCCGATGCCCCGACGGTGGATCCGGTGGCGGCGCTGATGACGCAATGGGCGCCCTGGACCTTTGCCTTCAACCTCTCCCGCCAGCCGGCGCTGTCGATGCCGCTGGGTTTTCGCGCCGATGGGCTGCCGAATTCGGTGCAGATCGCCGCCGCGCAGTATCGCGACGACCTCGTGTTCCGCGCCGCTCGCGCCATCGAGAAACAAATGCCGATCCCCGTCGCCGATCCCGCCTGATGCCGACCCGTATCCTGCGCGATCTGGGCGAAACCGAACGGCTGGCGGCGGAGTTGGCGGCCTTGGTGCGGGCGGGGGATGCGATTTTGCTGGAGGGCGATTTGGGCGCCGGCAAGACCGCGTTTGCCCGCGCGTTTCTGCGCAGCCTGACCGGCGACCCGGCGCTGGATGTGCCCAGCCCGACCTTCACGTTGGTGCAGGCCTACGACACGCCGCGCGGGCCGGTGCATCACTTCGACCTCTGGCGTCTGGCCGGGCCGGATGCGCTGGACGAACTGGGTTGGGACGATGCGTTGGACGAGATCGTCCTGGTCGAGTGGCCCGAGCGGCTGGGTGAGCTTGCCCCGCCGCATGCGCTGATCCTGGCTTTGCGTTCGACCGGCGACGACAGCCGGGAGGCCACGCTGACCGGCTGGGACGATCGGCTATGAACGGTACTCGCGACGCGGAGATCGCCGCGTTCCTCGCTCGCCACGGATTCGGCGCCGCCGCGCGCGCGCCCCTCGCGCAGGATGCCAGCTTCCGTCGCTATCTGCGCATCGTCGGCGGTGCCGTCCTGATGGATGCCCCGCCGCCCGAGGACGTGCGCCCCTTCCTGCGGATCGCCCGGCATCTGGCCGATATCGGCCTGTCGGTGCCGCGCATCCTCGCCGAGGACGCCGAAGCCGGCCTGCTGCTGGAGGAAGACCTCGGCGACGATCTGTTCGGCGCGGTCCTGACCCCGGCCAACGCCGACACCTTGTTCGCCGCCGCGATCGATGTGTTGGTCGCCATCCAGCGTGCCGCGCCGCCGGCCCCGTTGCCCGCGTGGAATGGCGCGCCGATGGCGGAAACCGCCCTGGCGACGCTGTTCGACTGGTGGTGGCCGGCGGTGTTCGACGCCCCGGCGCCGGCCGATGCGAGGGCCGATGTCGGGCGCGCCCTCGCGGCCATGCTGCGGCCGGTGGATGCGGGGCCGCAGACCTTCGTCCACCGCGATTTCTTCGCCGGCAACCTGCTGTGGTTGCCCGATCGAACCGGCGTGCGGCGGGTGGGCGTCATCGATTTCCAAGGCGCCGCGCTCGGACACCCGGCCTACGATCTGGTCTCCCTGCTGCAAGACGCAAGGCGCGACATCGACCCGGGGCTGGCCGAGCGCATGGTGGCGCGGTACCTCGATGCTCGGCCGGAGTACGATCCGGTGGCGTTTCGGGCCGCTTACGACGCATGCGCCGCGCAACGGCATTTGCGTGTGGCGTGCCAATGGGTGCGGCTGGCGCGGCGGGATGGCAAGCCGCAATACCTCGCGTTCGGGCCGCGCACCTGGGCGCTGCTGGATGCCGCGCTGCAACGCCCGGCCGCGCGCGGATTGGCAGAAGCGCTGGACCGCTGGGTGCCGCACCGGCTACGGGGCAACCCATGACATTCCGCCCCCGCACTGCCCCCCGCACTGCCCCCCGCACCGCCCCCCGCACCGCCATGATCCTTGCCGCCGGCCTCGCCACAAGGATGCGGCCGCTGACGGATTTCACCGCCAAGCCGCTGCTGACTTTGGGCGGGCGCACGCTGCTGGACCACGCGCTGGACCGGCTGCACGATGTCGGGGTCGAAACGGTGGCGGTCAACGCGTTCTGGCAGGCGGACAAGGTCGCCGCCCACATCGCCGCCCGCCGCGAACCGCCGCGCACCGTGCCGATTCGGGAAACCGTTTTGCTCGACACCGGGGGCGGGGTGCGCAACGCGCTCGATGTGCTCGGACCCGATCCTTTCTTCGTCATCAACGGCGATGCGCTGTGGCTCGACGGCCCGACCCCGGCGCTGACCCGGCTCGCTGGCGCCTGGACCGACGATGTCGATGCGGTGCTGCTGCTGCATCGCACGTTCCAGGTCCATGGGGAGGCCGGGCGGGGCGACTTCGCCCTCGGTCCCTGGGGGGTGCCGCGCCGCCGGTTGGAACGCGAGATCGTGCCCTATATGTTTGCCGGGGTGCAGTTGATGCACCCAAGGCTGCTGGCGGACACGCCCCAAGGCGCGTTCAGCACCAACCTTGTGTGGAACCGCGCGCTGGCGGCCGGGCGGCTGCGGGCGGTGGTGCACGACGGGCATTGGTTCCATTTGTCCACCCCGCCGGATCTGGCGGAAGCCGAGGAAATCCTATTGGCCCCGGTCACCGGAGATGCGGCATGGCCGTGGCGCTGAACCTTTTCGCCATCCCGCCGCACGTCCCCTTCCTGGACGCTTTGGCCGCCGCATGGCTGGCCCGCACCGCCGATCCGGTCGCCCGCGCCGAGGGCATCGTCCTGCTGCCCACCAAACGATCCGCCCGCGCTTTGGCGGACGCATTCCTGCGCCTCGCCGACGGTGCCCCCTTGTTGCTACCGCGCATCGTCGCCCTCGGCGGCCTGGACGAGGCGCCGCTGGCGCTAACCGGCAGCCTCGATTTGCCGCCTGCGGTGGAGCCGATGCGCCGGCTCTCCGCGCTGACCCAGCTTATTCTGGCGATGAAGGGGGCCAATGGGGCGCCGACCGGGGCGGATCGAGCGTGGCTGTTGGCGCAGGAACTCGCCACCCTGATGGACGAGGCCGAACGCGCCGAAATCGATCTCGCCCACAAGCTCCCCGACGCCGCCGATGCTCGTTTTGCCGAACATTGGACGAAAACGCTGGAATTTCTGCATATTGTTACGGATTTCTGGCCCGCCTGGCTGACCGAAAACGGCCTGACCAACCCCGCCGCTCGGCAAGTCGCGCTGCTGCATGCCCAGGCCGCTGCGTGGCAGGCCGACCCACCGCCGCACCCCGTCTGGATCGCCGGCACCACCGCCGGTATCGCTGCCGTGGCGCGGCTGCTCGCCGTTGTCGCGCGGATGCCGCAGGGGCAGGTGATGTTCCCCGCGCTCGATCTTTCGATGGCGCAGGCGGCGTGGGATGCGCTCGAACCGTCCCACCCGCAGGCGGGCATGGCGCGCTTGCTGCACGGCTTGGGCGCGACACGCGGCGATGTGCGGCCCTGGCCGATCCGGCTGGACGCCGCCGTGCCGGAAACCCGCTTCCCGGTGCTATCCCGTGCCTTGCTGCCGGCCCGCGCGCTCGACGATTGGCGCAGCGGCGCCCCGATCCCGCCCGGTGCCCTCGACGGATTGGCGCGGTTGACGGCGGCGGATCAGCAGGAGGAAGCCGAGGCGATCGCCATCGTCCTGCGCAATGCACTGGAAACGCCGGGCACCAGCGCCGCGCTGGTGACGCCGGATCGGATGCTGGCGAACCGGGTAGGGGCGGCGCTGCTGCGCTACGGCGTGGTCGCCGACGATAGCGCCGGGGAGCCATTGGTCGAATCCCCGCCCGCCGTATTCCTGCGGCTGATGCTGCGCGCGGTGGTGGAGCATCTGGCCCCGGTGCCGTTGCTGGCGCTGTTGAAGCATCCACTGGCCGGTGCCGGGGTTTCCCTCGCGGCCTGCCGGGACGGCGCCAGGGCGTTGGAACTGGCATGCCTGCGCGGTCCGCGACCGGGCGCGGGCATTGCCGGGATTCGCATCGCGCTGCGCCAAGCCGACGCCGACGAGCGGTTGGCAGGCTTCTGGGCGCGGGTCGAACACTGCTTGGAACCGGTGTTCCGCATGCACGCTGCGGTCGAAACCGACCCGACCGAGGCGCTGGCGGCGACCATCGAAGCGGCCGAACGCCTCGCCGCCACCGATGAGGCGACCGGCCCCGAACGCCTCTGGTCCGGCGAAGAAGGGGAGGCATTGGCGACCCGCCTGTCGGAGGTTCTGGCGGCGCTGCCGGGCATGCCGGATCAGCGCCGCGATGTATTGCCCGGCCTGTTGGACGCGGTGCTGCAAGGCGGCGTAGTGCGCGATCGTCGCGCCGTGCGCGGGCGGGACGGGGCGCTGCATCCCCGCGTCTTCATCTGGGGTCTGCTGGAAGCCCGCCTGCAAAGCGTCGATACCATGGTGCTGGGCGGTCTGGCCGAGACGGTCTGGCCCCCCGCAACCGATCCCGGCCCCTGGCTGTCGCGCCCGATGCGGGTCGATGTCGGCCTGCCCTCGCCGGAGGAGATCGTCGGCCAAGCGGCGCACGATTTCCTCGCCGCCGCCTGCTCCGCTCGCATTGCGGTGCTGTCCTGCCCGACCCGGCGCGACGGCGCCCCGGCGGTGCCGGCACGCTGGCTGACGCGGCTGGAGATGTTCCTCGCCGGGCAGCAACAGCCGATGCCGACGCATCGTGCCGCCGACTGGGTGCGGGCGCTCGACCAGCCGGCGGGGGCGCCGCGGCCGGTGGCGCCGCCGGCCCCGCGCCCCCCCGTGCATCGCCGCCCGACCCGGCTGAGCGTGACCGAAATCGAAACCTGGGTCCGCGATCCCTACGCGATCTATGCCAAACACATCCTGAAATTGCGCAAGCTCGACCCGCTGGATCAGGAAACCGACGCCGCCGACTACGGCATGCTGGTGCATAAGGGCATGGCGACGTTCCTGGATCGTATTGGTGCGGACTGGCCGGCGGATGCCGAGCGGCAGTTGCGGGTGGCGATGGCGCAGGCGCTGCAAGGGGCGGGGGTGAGGCCGGCGCTGCGGGCGTGGTGGAAGCCTCGGCTGGACCGCATCGCTGCCTGGGTGGTCGAAACCGAGGCTGCCCGCCGCGCTTTCGCCGCTCCGACAGCGGTGCGGGCGGAGGTCGATGGCAGGTTGGAGCTGGAAGGCGACTTCCGCCGCTTCACCCTGACCGGCCGAGCGGATCGCATCGATCGGCGCGCCGATGGCAGCTTGTCGATCGTGGATTACAAAACCGGCACCCCGCCCAGCGGCAAGAGCGTGGACGCCGGGTTGAACCCGCAACTGCCCTTGGAAGCCGCGATGGCCGCGCTCGGCGCGTTCGAGGGCATCGAGGCGGGACCGACCGGCGAACTGGCCTTCTGGTACCTGTCCGGCGGCGCCGATCCGGGTAAGGCGGCCGTGCTGTTCAAGGGCGACATTGCTGCCACGACGGCAGCGGCCGGTATCGCGCTGGACCGCCTTCGCACCCGCATCGCTTTCTACGAGGACGCCGATCGCCCCTATCTGTCCCACCCCAACCCGTCCCAAGGCCCGCGCTACGCCGATTACAAGCAACTCGCCCGCGTCATCGAATGGCAGACCGCCGGGGAGGACGACGAGCCATGACCGCGCCTGAATCCCCCCCCGAATCGCCCCGCGAATCCCCTCGTGAGCGCGCTAATCGCACCCAACGCGATGCCTCCGATCCCGCCGTCTCCGCCTTCGTCGCCGCATCCGCCGGGTCTGGCAAAACCAAACTGCTCACCGATCGCCTGCTGCGCCTGATGCTCGCCGACGGGGTCCGGCCGGAACGCATCCAATGCCTGACCTTTACCAAAGCCGCCGCCGCCGAAATGTCCCTGCGCCTGCAACGCCTGCTGGGGGAATGGGTCACCCTCGACGACGCCCCACTGGACGATCGGTTGCGCGCCCTGGCGCTGGAGCCGACCGACACCCTGCGGAAGCGGGCGCGGGCGTTGTTCGCCAATGTCCTCGACCTCCCCGGCGGTATGCGCATCGGCACCATCCATGCCTTCTGCCAGTCGCTGCTGCGGCGCTTCCCCCTCGAAGCCCGGCTGTCGCCGCACTTCCAACTGATCGACGATCGCGACGCCGAGGAAGCCCGCACCGATGCCCGCGAAGCCATGCTGGCCACTGCCGAGGACGGCGAACCCATGCGCGCGGCGCTGGAAACCCTCGCCGGGCTCGTCGCCGCCAAACAATTCGGCGACGACGTGAGCAAACTGCAGAAAGACGAAAGCGAAATCCCGCTCTGGGATCGCCACGACCTAGAATCCGCCCAACAGCGCGTGCTCGGTGTCGTCGGCACCTCCGCAGCCTCGATCCTGGCCGAGGCCGTTGCCTGCCCGCACGAAACAGCGCTGCGGGAAACTGTTCGGATCGTCGCCGCCGAAGCCTCCGACAAGATCGCCAAGCGGGCGCTGGTCATGCTCGATTGGCTGGGCAGCGACAGCGACGCCCGGCAGGCGAACTGGAAGGTCTGGTGCAAATGCTTCCTGACCGCAGAGAACAAGCTGCTGGCGCCAATCAGCTTGGTGAATAAGAAACTGGCCGATCGTAAACCCGCCTTGCTCGATGTCCTCATGGCCGAGGGAAACCGAATCCTCGCCGTCGATGAACGCCGCCGCGCGGCAAAAGTCGCCGAAATATCGGCCGCCTTGCTGCGGCTCGCGGTGCCGGTGCTGCGCGATTGCATGGCGCACAAAGCCCGCGCTGGCTTACTCGACTACGCCGATCTGATCGTCAAAACGGCGAACCTGCTGCTGAACCCCGGCGCGGCCTGGGTGCTGTATAAGCTCGACGGCGGCCTGGATCATTTGTTGCTGGACGAGGTGCAGGATATCGCCCCTCGGCAGTGGGAAATCGCCCATTCCTTGACCGCCGAATTCTTCGCCGGGGAAGGCGCGCGGGACCAAAAGCGCACCGTCTTCGCCGTCGGCGATCGCAAACAATCGATCTACGGATTCCAGGGCGCCGATGTCGCAACCTTCGAGGAATCCCGCCAACGCATCGCCCAACGCGTCGGCGACGCCGGGGAAGTGTTCCGCCCGCTGACCCTGGATGTGTCGTTCCGCTCCACCCGGCCGGTGCTGGAACTGGTGGACGCCGTGTTCGCGGATCCCCAGGCGCGGAGCGGCGTGGTCGACTATTTACCGCGGAGCGGCGTGGTCGAAGATACCGCCGTCCTGACCCATCTGGCCGACCGCGCCGATCATGCGGGTTCGGTCGCCTTGTGGCCGCTGGCGCCGAAGCCGGCCGACGACCCCACCGACCCCGCCGCCCCGGCCGAGGCCAACCGCACCGCGACCTCCGCCCGGCGGATGCTGGCGGAACGGATCGCGGATTGGCTCCGAGCACGGCTGGATTCCGGGGAATTGCTGGAAAGCCGGGGGCGACCGATGACGCCCGGCGATGCGATGATCCTGGTGCGCGGGCGGGAAGCACGGCGCGGATCGGCCGCCTTCGTCGCCGAACTCGTGCGCGCCCTGAAAACCCGCAACGTCCCCGTCGCCGGGCAGGATCGCATGGTGCTGACCGAGCAGGCGGCGGTAGCGGATTTGCTGGCGCTGGCGGAGGCTTTGTTGCTGCCGGAGGACGATCTGAACTTCGCCTGCCTGCTCACCAGCCCGCTCGGCGGCCTCGACGACGACGACCTGATGGCGCTGGCGATGGATCGCGGCAAACGCAGCCTTGCGGACGTGCTGCGCGCGCGGGCCGCTGAAAACCCGGCCTGGCGCCGCGCCTGGGACTTCTTCGCAACCCTGCGATCCCGGGTCGATTACGCCACCCCCTACGCCCTGTTCGCCGAAGCCCTCGGCCCGCTCGGCGGTCGCGCCCGCCTGTTCGCTCGGCTGGGCCACGAAGCAGCCGAGCCGATCGCGGAGTTGCTGAATGCCGCGCTGACATACAGTGCCATGCACCCGCCGTCGTTGCAGGGCTTCGTCCATTGGATTGCCCGCTCCGGCGCCGAGGTCAAGCGGGAGGCCGAGGCAGCCGGCGATCTGGTGCGCATCATGACCGTGCACGGGGCGAAAGGTTTGCAGGCGCCGATCGTGATCCTGCCGGACACCACCGGGCTGCCGGTCGATCGCGGCTCCATCTTCTGGGAACCCGACCCCGCCGGCACCGGCCCGGTGCCGCTTTGGTCGCCGAACAAGGACCTTCGCAGCGCCACGATCGAGCGTGCCAGGGCAATCGAGGCGGCGCGCCAGGACGAGGAATACAACCGCCTGCTGTATGTCGCCCTGACCCGCGCCGAGGACCATCTGATCGTCTGCGGCTGGGAGTCGGGGAAAACCCGCAGCGACGCCTGCTGGTACAGCATGGTGGAACGCGGCTTCGCGGCGCTGCCGGCGGAACGGACGGGCTTCGCCGACTGGGGCGACGCGCTGCGGTTCGCCACCCCGCAGATCGCCGATCCCGTGCGCCCTCGCGCTTTGAGCCAGGATGCCGCGATTGCCGCCCCGCCGCCGTGGTTCGGCGCGGCGCCGGACTGGCGCGCCGCCCCGCCACCGGCCGAGCCGGCGCGCCCCATGCCGTTGGCGCCAAGCCGACCGGATGGGGCGGATTTGGGGATGGTGCCGGCGGCGGCGTCGCCGTTGGCGGAGCGGATGGGGCAGGGCGATCGCTTCGTGCGCGGCCAGGCGATCCACGCCTTGTTGCAGCATCTGCCCGAACTGCCGCCGGAACGACGGGCGGCGGCGGCGTTGCGCTACCTCGACCGGCCCGGCACCGGATTGCCGGCGGGGGCGGCGCCGGCGATGGTGACGGAGATTTTGCGGATTCTCGAACATCCGGAACTGGCCCCGCTGTTCGGACCCAACAGCAAGCCGGAGGTGCCGCTGACCGGCGTCGTCGGCGGTTACGTGGTCGGCGGTCTGGTGGATCGGCTGGCGGTGCTGCCCGATCGGGTGCTGTTGGCCGACTTCAAGACCAACCGTCGCCCGCCCGAGTCGGTGGCCGACACCCCGGTGCTGTACCGCCGGCAGATGGCGCTGTATCGCGCTGTGTTGCGGGCGATTTTCCCGGATCGCCGGGTGATCTGCGCGTTGATCTGGACCCGGGACGCGCGGGTCGTCATCCTGCCGGACGAGATCCTCGATCCGCACATACCCAGCCCCGCGTCGGATGCGGCTTGAGCGGTGCCGGGCGTGGCTTATCTAGATTGCAACGACCTCCGGTGGCTCCCCTCCGGCCATCGCGCTTATATTTGTACGCGCGATTCAGACCTCCGGTGGCCCCCCTCCGGCCATCGCGCTATAATCCGAATCCTAACCGCACGAGGTAACCCATGACCGATTCCGCCCACGTCAACACCAAGGCCGTCACCGACAAAAGCTTCGCCGCCGACGTCGTGGAAGCCAGCAAGACCGCCCCCGTTCTGGTGGATTTCTGGGCGGAATGGTGCGGCCCCTGCAAAATGATCGGGCCGGCGCTGGAAGAACTCGCGGGCGAATTCGCCGGCAAGATCACCGTCGCCAAGGTGGATATCGACGACAACCCCGGGTCCCCCGGCAAGTTCGGTGTGCGCGGCATCCCGACGCTGCTGATCTTCAAGGACGGCGTCGTGGCGGCGCAGCAAGTCGGCGCGATGCCGAAAGCGCGGCTGAAAGCCTGGATCGAAGCGAACCTCTGATCCCCTAAGACTTGACAGGCGCGGGGGCATGGCTCTCGATCCGAGCCGCTAGATTCAGGATCGCAGACGATGACCCCGCGCCCGTTTACGTTGCATGTGCCCGATGCCGATATCGCTGCGTTGAAGGCGCGATTGGCCGCGACCCGCTTTCCCGACGCCGCACCCGGTGAGCCCTGGGCCTTCGGCACCAGCGTCGATTATGCTCGGGAACTCGTGGACTATTGGCAGAACGCGTTCGACTGGCGCACCCAGGAGGCGGCGCTGAATGCCTTCCCGCAATGCAAAGTCGCCCTGCACGGCATCGACCTGCATTACCTGCACGTTCCCGGCAAAGGCCCGAATCCCAAGCCCCTTCTGCTGCTGCACGGCTGGCCCGGTTCGGTGTTCGAGTTTCTGGACATTATCCCCCGGCTGACCGACCCCGCCGCATTCGGCGGCAACCCGGCGGACGCTTTTACCGTCGTCGCGCCGTCCTTGCCCGGCTACGGCCTGTCGTTCGCGCCGGGGCAAAAACGCTTCGGCCTGCCCGAGATCGCGGCCTGCACCAACGATCTGATGACCAAGGTGCTGGGCTACCGGAAATACGCGGTGCAGGGCGGCGATTGGGGCGCTGGCACCGCCTCGCTGATCGGGCAGGCCTTCCCCGACGATATCTGCGGCATCCATATCAATCTGCTGTTTGTCCCGCGCGATCGCCCGACCGGGGAACCGACGCCCGAGGAAGCCCTCTATGGCGACGCGCTGGTCCACTGGCTGAAGGAGGAGACCGGCTATCAGGCGATTCAGGGCACCAAGCCGCAAACCCTGGCCTTCGCGCTGACCGATTCGCCGGCCGGACTGGCCGCCTGGATCGCGGAGAAATTCCGCACTTGGTCCGACTGCGACGGGGTGGCGGAAAATGCCATCGCCCGCGATCGGATGCTGGGCAATATCGCGCTTTACTGGTTTACCGGCGCCATCGGGTCGTCGTTCTGGCCGTACTACGCCCGCCTGCACGCCCCCTGGCCGATCCACCCCGGCAATCCCGTCGCCGTGCCGACCGGCTATGCGGCCTTCCCCAAGGAAATCCTGCAACCGCCGCGCTCGGTCGCCGCCAAAACCTATACCGACATCCGGCGTTGGACCGTCATGCAGAAAGGCGGCCACTTCGCGGCGATGGAGCAACCGGCCGCGCTCTCCGTCGAAATCCAGGACTTCTTCCGTCCGCTCAGATAAGGAACGTTACCCTATGCCCCAACACAACGGCTTGCGCTTCGGCGTCTTCCTCGCACCGTTCCATCGCACGGGCGACAACCCGACGCTGGCGCTGGATCGCGATCTGGAACTGATCCAATGGCTCGATCACCTCGGTTACGACGAAGCCTGGATCGGGGAGCATCATTCCGCCGGCTGGGAAATCATCGCCTCGCCGGAAATCTTCATCGGTGTCGCCGCCGAAAGAACCCGCCACATCCGCCTCGGGTCCGGGGTCACCTCGCTGCCGTATCACCACCCGCTGATGGTGGCGCAACGCTTCGTGCAGCTGGATCACATGACGCGGGGCCGCGCGATGCTGGGCTGCGGGCCGGGGGCGCTGGCGTCGGATGCGTATATGATGGCGATCCCGGCGGACACCCAGCGGCCGCGGATGGACGAATCCCTCGGCGCGATCATGGCGCTGCTGCGGTGCGAGGAACCGGTCAACCTCAAAACCGATTGGTTCGAACTGAAAGACGCCCGCCTGCACTTGAAGCCCTGGACCAAGGGCGGTTTCCCGATCGCCGTCGCCAACGTCACCACCCCCGCAGGCGCGCGCGCGGCCGGTAAGCACGGCGTCGGCCTGCTGTCGATCGGGGCCGGCCTGCCCGGCGGTCAGGCGATGCTGGCGGAAAGCTGGAAAGTGGTGGAAGCCGAGGCCGCAGCCCACAACAAGACCGTCAGCCGCGACAACTGGCGCCTGGTGGTCAACATGCACTGCGCCGAGGACGACGAGCAGGCAATGCGCGATTGCCGCCTGGGCGAACGGTTGGAAACCCAGACCTATTTCTCCGAAACGCTCGGACGCCCGCCGATGCGCAGCGAAAACCCCCTGGCGGAGGGGCTGGCGAACGGCACCACCCTGGTCGGCAACCCCGACACCATCGCCGAGGGCATTCAGCGCCTGCTGGCGCATACCGGCGGCGGCGCGGGCGCGGTGCTGTTCCGGTCGCACGAATGGGCCAATCGCAAGGCGACGCTGGAAAGCTACGAACTGTTCGCCCGCTGGGTCATGCCGCGCTTCACCGGCAGCATCGATCAGCCGATCGCCTCGCGCAATTGGGCGAGCGAGAACCGTGGCGGCATCTTCGCCCCGGCCATCGGCGCGCTGAAGAAGGCGTTCGTCGATGCCGGGCAGGAAGCGCCGGAGTTGATGCGCTTCCAGTTGCACAC
>JANXMB010000114.1 GCA_025354865.1 Acetobacteraceae bacterium
CACTCAGATAGGTCCGATGCAAACCGCAGAGATCTGCGAACGCCTCTTGAGACAAGCCCCGTTCCTCGCGGAGCCGCCGTATATTCTGGCCGAGTCGAACAACTAAGGACATACCAGCATGATGTATGATGTTGCTTTTGAGGCTACAGACTAAGAGTCACAACTGAACCGCCCCGGGTTTGCCGGAGGCTCCAACTCCTGCGAAGGTGGCGCGATTACAAGCAAGACCACGAACAAATTTTCGCCCGCGATGCACGAGCGTGTGGTTCGGATATGGCGACGGCTTCACTAAGACCAAGGCGCGGCAATGGAACACCAAACCAGCGCTTGGGGCATGGCGGGCGAAATGGGCAAGCATGGGCGCCCACGCTCTCCTGGTCCGGTTTGCCGTTCGGGCTGCCAACACCCTGGACAGACCGGGGCGAAACCAAGCAGGCTCGACGCCGAACCGAATAAGGGGAATTTCCATGCCGGATTTGACAGGCAAAGCAGCACTGGTCACAGGCGCCCAACAAGGCATCGGTGCCGCTATCGCCATCGCCCTTGCTCGGGATGGCGCGGATGTGGCGATCAACTGCCTCGATGCGCAAGGGGACGCGGAACGGGTTGCCGCTGCGGTCGTCGCGGCCGGGCGGCGGGCCATTCTGGTGCCGGGCGATGTTGCGGCGCCGGATGCGCCGGCCCAGGCGATCGCCGCGACCATCGCGGCCTTCGGCAAAATCGATATCCTGGTGAACAACGCCGGCGTGTTCCCTCGCGTGCCGTTCCTGGACATGACCGGGGCGGACTGGGATTTCGTGCATAGCATCAACCTGAAGGCGACCTGCTTCTTCTCCCAAGCCGCCGCGCGCGCGATGATCGCGGCCGGCATTCGGGGCAGTATCGTCAGTCTGGCGTCCTCGGCGATCTTCGGGGCCTCGCCGCGCGGCGTGCATTACGCCGCCAGCAAAGGCGGGGTGGTGTCGTTGACCCGAGCGATGGCGACGGAATTGGCACCGAACGGCATACGGGTGAACGCCATCGCGCCGGGCCTGACCGACACCGCGCAACCGCGCTACGGCATGACGGAGGACGAATTGCAGGCCCGAGGCGCCGCAATGCCGCTGGGCCGGCTGGGCCAACCGGACGATATCGCCAATGTCGCCGTGTTCCTGGCCTCGGACCGGTCCGCGTTCATGACCGGCCAAGTGGTGCACGCGAACGGCGGGCTTTTCATGGCATCCTGATGGGGCGTCTTGAGGGGATTACCCGGCAGGGCCACGCTCCGCCTTGTGATATTCGCGGTTCGGCATCATGTCCGATGCCGACGCCATGCGATTGGACAGGTTGAAAAACGCCACCGTTTCCGAGAGGTCGAACAGATCCTCGTTCGTCAGTCCGACCGCGCGCAGCCCGCCGCGTTCCGCGTCGTCCACCAGATTGGGTGTTGTCGTCAGCTTCCACGCGAAATCCAGCATCGCGCGTTGCCGAGCATCGAGGGGGGCGACGCGGTAGTTCAGGGCCATCATTTCGCCCAGTTCGGGATCGCCGGACAATTGCCGCACCGCCGCGCCATGCGCCACGAGGCAGTAGTAGCAACGATTGGCGGATGACACGACGACGGCCACCATCTCCCGCTCCAGCTTCGACAGGCCGGACTTCGACAGCATGATGTCGTTGTACATGGCCATGAAGTTGCGCAGGCGCTGGGGTTTCAGGCTGTAGGTGCTGAACACGTTCGGCACGAAGCCCAGTTTTTCCACGCATTTCGCCCAGATCGTCTGCAGGTCGGCGTCCAACGTCGCGGCGTCGGGCACGCCAAGCTTGGAGATGTGGTCGGGCTGCGGCATCGCGGTGGCTCCGTTCCGGGTTTCGTCGTTGGCTTGGCGGCGTCGGGTGTGGAAGGCCGTTATCGGCTAACCGAAGACCTCGGGGTTGATCGCATTGCCGGCGTTCGGCGTGCCGTCCAACACCCCGAGGATGTTCTGCGCCGTCGCCACCGCCATGCTTTGGATCGATTCCACCGTGACGCCCGCCATGTGCGGGGACGCGATCACATTGGGAAGCCGCAACAATGGATTGTTCGTCGGGGTCGGTTCGAGGTCGAATACATCCAGCCCGGCGCCGGCGATGTGGCCCGTCGTCAAGGCTGCATAGAGATCGGCCTCGTTCACAATGCCGCCACGCGCGGTGTTGATGAGGTAAGCGCCTTTCTTCATGCGGGCGAGGCGGGCGGCGTTGAACAAATCGACCGTCGCCGGGCTTTTCGGGCAGTGGATCGAAACGAAATCCGCGCCTGGCAGCGCCGCATCCAGATCGGCGACCGGGGTGCAACCGGCCGCGACGATTGCCGCTTGGTCCACGAACGGATCGTAAATGCAGACGTTCATGTCGAAGGCCAAACAACGGCGGGCAGACCTTGTGCCAATGCGCCCGAAGCCGACGATAATCACCGTCTTGCCGGAGATTTCCATCGGCGGCGTGGCATGCCGAGAGGTCCATTTATCGTCTTTGACGAGCCGGTCCATCTGATGGTTCAGTTTCGCCAGCGCGATGATGAAATGGAACGCCTGCTCGGCTACCGAAACGGAATTCGCACTGCCGGCCACCATCAGCGGCACGCCGCGCGCGGTCAGCGCCGGGACCTCCACCGCATCGTAGCCAACGCCGATCCGCGCCACGACCTGCATCGCCAAGGCGGCGTCCATTTCGGCTTGTTTGAACGCGGTGCCGGACAGGGCAACCCCGGCGGCGTCGGCTGCCAGGATGCGAAAATCGGCCTGCGAGATGCCCGCCGGGTAGATAATCGTCTCGATATCCTCGCGGGACTGCATCAATGCGATTCCCTGCTTGCCCATCGTATGCGGGAGCAGAACTTTGCGTTTGTTGGTGGCCATGGAAGGAAATCCTTAAAGCTGACGGGCGATGGCAGCGAGGTAGCCGCGATTGGCAGTTGGCGCCAGATGCACCTCGTTCATCACGACATGCCTCGGCAGGCAGGCGATGTAGCGAATAAGGTCGCCGCAATCGGCCGGCTGCACCATTTTGGCTCGGACTTCCGGCCCGACCGGATTCGGCCGCTGGTCGAGGATCGGCGTCGCGACCTCCCCCGGGAGGAACACGGTGGAGCGGATCCCGTTCACGCATTCCTGCATGTTCAGCCCGTGGCTCATGGCGACAATGCCGTGCTTGGCGGTGACGTAGATCGGCCCGGACACGCCGCCGATGAAACGCCCGGCCATCGAGGCGGTGTGGATGATAATCCCATCCTGCTGCGCCCGCATGAAGGGCAGCGCGACCGTGACGCAATAAAGCGCGCCGACCAGATTGCCCTGGATCAAAGTGTCGATGCCCTCGGGCGTCAGTTTGTCCCAGTGCCGGTCTACGATGTTCACCCCGGCGTTGTTCACCAGAATATCCAGCCGATCGAATTGCTCCCGGATGCGCTCGCCAACCTTGGCGACCTGCGCCTTGTCGGTAAGGTCGGCGGGCATGACAAAGGCGCTGCCCTGCGGCATGCGGCTGGCCACGTTGTCGAGCTTCGAAACCGTGCGCCCGGTCAACACGACGGTGGCGCCTTCGTCGGCCAACGCCAGGGCCGCAGCCTCCCCGATGCCGCTACCGGCGCCGGTGACCCATGCGATCTTTCCCGCCAGTCGCTGCATCTGTGTTTCCTCGGTTGCTTGAAGTCGCGGCATTCAAATGGTTCGCCTGTCGCCCGGCAAGTCCCCGGGCTTCAGGACGCGGCCTCCAACGCCTCCTCGGCTTCGAGCCAGGCCGTTTCCGCTGCTTCGTATTCCCGCCTTATGGCCGCCAGACGTGCGTTCGCGGCAGTGACCTCCGACACGCGGCCCGGCGCGTACAACGCGGGATCGGCCAGCTTCTTTTCGATCGTCGCCCGTTCCGCCGTTAGTTTCGTCATCCGCGCTTCCGCGTCCTTGGCCTGTTTGCGCAGGGGTGCGACCGCCAACCGCGCCTCCGCCCGTTCTCGGCGATCGTCGCGGCGGGTGGCGGTGTCGGCTTTCGCGGCCGGGCGCGCCCGTTCGACCAGCAATGCTCGGTAATCGTCCATGTCGCCGTCGTAGGGGCGCACCGTGCCGTCGCCCACCAACCACAGCCGATCGGCGACCAGTTCCACCAGATGCGGATCGTGGGTGATCAGGAGGACCGCGCCCTCGAAATCGCCGAGCGCCTTGACCAGGGCGTCGCGGGCGTCGATGTCGAGGTGGTTGGTCGGTTCGTCCAACAACAGCAGTTGCGGCGCGTCGCGGGTGGCGAGTGCCAGGAGCAACCGCGCCTTCTCCCCGCCCGAGAGGTTGGCGATCGGCGTTTCCGCCCGATCCGCATCCAACCCGAACCGCGCCAACTGCCCCCGCACCTGCGACGGACCAGCGCGCGGCAGTGCTCGGGTCATATGATCGACGGGGTTTTCGTCCATGACCAGTTCGTCGGTTTGATGCTGGGCGAAATAGCCGACTTTCAGCTTGGGACCGCGCCGCATTTCCCCGGACATCGGGTCCAACCGGCCGGCCAAGAGCTTGGCCAGGGTCGATTTGCCGTTGCCGTTGGCGCCCAGCAAGGCGATGCGATCGTCCATATCGATGGTCAGAGACAGATTTTTCAGCACCGGCCGCCCGTCGTAGCCGATGGTGACGCGGTCCAACGCCAGGATCGGCGGGGCGATGCGTGCCGGGGGCGGAAAGTTGAAGCGGGTGGGGGTGTCCTCGATCACCGATTCGATCTGCGGCAACCGCTCCAGCGCCTTGATGCGGGCCTGCGCCTGTCGCGCTTTCGAGGCTTTGTAGCGGAACCGATCCACGAACGACTGGATGTGCGCGCGCTCGCGAGCGATCTGCGCGGCGGCGGCGTTTTGTTGCAGTGCGCGTTCGGTGCGAATCCGCACGAATTCGTCGAACCCGCCCGGCGTCAGGGATATTTTGCCCTTATCCAGATGGGCAATCGCCTCTACCGCGCGATCCAGCAAACCGCGATCGTGCGAAACGACCACCGCCGCGCCGGGGAACCGGGCGAGCCAGGTTTCCAGCCAGAGCGTTGCCTCAAGATCCAGATGGTTGGTCGGTTCGTCCAGCAGCAGCAGGTCGGGGTTGGCGAATAGCGCGGTTGCCAGCGCCACGCGCATCCGCCAGCCGCCGGAATATTCCGCGACCGGGCGCGCCTGTGCTGCCTCATCGAAGCCGAGGCCGGCCAGAATGGTGGCAGCCCGAGCCGGGGCGGAGTCGGCGCCGATGGCCATGAGGCGTTCGTGAATTTCGGCCAACCGCATCGGCTCCGCCGTTTCCGTTTCCGTCAGCAACGCCAGCCGCTCGGGGTCGCCTTCCAGCACGGTTTCCAGCAACGACGCGGGGCCTTCCGGGGCTTCCTGCCGCACCGTCGCCAAACGCGCGCGGCTGGACAGCCGGATATCGCCGCCATCGAGCGGGATTTCGCCGGCAATGGCGCGCAGCAAAGTCGATTTGCCGGCGCCGTTGCGGCCGACCAGCCCGATGCGGCGGCCGGGATCGACCGTAAGGTCGGCGCCGCTCATGAGCGTGCGTCCGCCCATGCGGATCGTGAGGTTGGAGATGACCAGAAGGCTCATGGTGCGGGGTTTAAAGCAGGCGTGGCTCGCTGGGAAAGGGGGGAGCCATGCCGGGGCGGTATCGTGCCGATACCATAATGGTATTTTATTGCCGATCCGGTGGTCGCTACGAGTGTTTTTGTGCAGCGAGCACCAGGAAAGGAACAGGAAATGGGTTACAGGACACATATCGTGGCGGCGGTCGCCCTGGCGCTGGCGGCGGCGGCCCCGGCCATGGCGCAACCAGCGGGCGGCGGCAATCCTGCGGTCATGAGCGACCGTTCCGTCAGCGTTAGCAAGCTGATCGGCGAGAAAGTCTACGACGACAAAGGCGCGACCATCGGGTCGGTTGTCGATGTCGTGCTGAAAGGCCAGGGCGCGGAACCCGGCGTGATTCTGTCGGTCGGCGACTACCTGGGCACGGCGAAGAAGATGGTGAGTGTGCCGCTGAGCCACGTGCACCTGGACACCGCCAAGGCGATGATGGCCGGCACCAAGCAGGAGATGATGGCAATGCCGCCGTGGATGCCGACCCAAGGCGGTGGCGGCTAATCTGCCGCAGCTTCCGGCCTTACGACCCGCGCCGGTGTTCGAACAGGACACCGGCCGGCTTCGCATTAAATTATTTGTAACCATATAACCTGTAATGGCGGCCGGATGCCCGGGTCTGACGGAAGATACCGATCGGAACGGAGCCGTAAGATGGAATTGCACGAAGTCCGTTATTTTCTGTCTCTTGCAGAAACGTTAAATTTCACCAAAGCAGCGCGTATTTGCCATGTTGCTCAGCCGGCGTTGACCCGAGCGATCCAGAAATTGGAGCACGAATTCGGCGGGCTGCTGTTTCGTCGGGATCGAAACAATATCCGACTGACCGAATTGGGTCGTGTCGTGCACCCGCATTTGATGGCGGTGATGGCGGATTCGGACCGCGCGCAGGACTCCGCACGCAGTTTTCTGCGATCGGACGCCGGGAAGGTTCGTTTCGGTGTCATGGTTTCGGTCGGGCCTTTGCGCTTCCTGCCGTTTTTTGCCGAATTCCGTCGCAACAATCCCGCCATCGAAATCGGGGTATCGCGCTTTCCTTACGAGCGGCTGCTGGCGATGTTGCTGCGGGGCGATCTGGACGTTGCCCTCGCGGCGAATCCCGACGGCATCGCGCCGCCGTTGGATGGCGAAACTTTGTATGTCGAACGCTTGGCCGTGGCCTTGCCGCACGGGCATCGTCTGGCCAATCGGCATAGCATTCTGCGCGCCGATATCGCAGGCGAAACCCTCCTGTTGGAGCGCGAAAACGAAGGTCACGACTGGGTTTTGTCGATGGTTGCCGCCGGGTTGGGCGTGTGCCTGCTACCGGAATCGAGTTTGCCGATCCCTGGTGTTTCGATCCGCCCGATCGTCGATCCCACGCCGCCGCAGGAAGTGCGTCTGATTACCGTATCCGGGCGTCACCGATCGCCGCCTATGGCCGCCTTCATGCAAGCGGTACGGCAACATTCTTGGTCGGCGGATGCAGGGGATTTATCGTAATATTGCCTTCGCCTGCATCGCGATTCCGCCGCTTGGGCCGACGGCGAACAATTCCACTGTATCGTTTCCGGTCGTGCGCCCCATCGTTTCAAATGGTTTTGTATCGAACAGCGGCGCCCTGGCTCGCATTTCGAACCGAGCGATTGGGCGCGAAACGTTGTCGCGTAGGAGGTCCAGCAGACATTGTTGCGAAAACGGTCCGTGTACCACGAGGCCCGGAAATCCCTCCACCCCCGTCGCATAGGGGCGATCGTAATGGATCCGGTGCGGATTGAATGTCAGGGCAGAATAACGGAACAGCGACACCGGGTCGGGCGTCCAGGTTTTCGTCCATGCCATGCCGGCCGGTGGCGATTCGGTTTGCGGTATGCCCGACGCGGTGCCCGGTTGCACCGCTTCGCGAAAAACGCTGACTGCGTCTTCGGTTAGGGCAAGACCGCGCGGCGTGTATATCCGCCTTGTCTGGGTCGCGACGATCAGTGTGCCGGTCCCGCCTTCGCGCAATTGCACGTCGGAAAATTCGGTCTCCCGGCGTAACGCATCGCCGACCAGGATCGGCGCATGGAACGTCAATGTGGCCCCGGCATACATCCGCCGAGGCAACGGCATTTCCGGCAGGATACCGCCCGTGACCGGTAAACCGTCTTGGCCGAGCGTGGCGAGGCGACTGTCGGCGGGGAAATATGCGAGATGCCAGCCTGGTGCGATCGGCTCCCCCGCGACCGGCGGCTTTTCGTCGCGATCGAATGTAACGATCATGCCGCGCAACGGTGTTGCGGTCGCTTCGTCGAATTCGACGATTTTCCGGCCGAGTTGGGCGCGGATCGGTGCGATATCGATCATGTTACAGCCATCCTTGCAAACGCGCCGCTTCGTCCCGGCAGCGTTCCGGATTGCCCAGGATCTGGCGGTTGAACCCGATACGTTTGAACCAGAAATGCAGGCCGAGCAGATCGGTGAATCCCATGCCGCCATGCGTTTCGGTGGTCATTCGCGCCACGTCGCGGGCGACATCGGACACATGGGCTTTGGCGTGGCAGGCGGTGAGCCGCGCCTCATCGGGCAGGGCGTCTTGGGCGTAGGCGGCGTACCAGACCGCACCGCGGCAGGGTTCCAACGCGGTTACGCATTCTGCCAGGGGATATTTAACGCCCTGAAAACTCCCGATTATGCGCCCGAACTGCACCCGCTCTTTGGCGAACGCCACCGCGCGATCCAGCATCGTTTGCGCGGCCCCCACCGAGTCCGCTGCCAAAACGACCCGACCGGCATCCAGCACGATCCGAGCGGCGGCGAGGGGATCGTTGGCGGCGTCCAGACGTTCCGCCGAGACATTGGAAAAAGCGACATCCACCAACGGGCGGGTACGGTCGATACTGCGGCGCAGCGTTTGGGATACGCCGGGATCGTCCGCGCCGACGATCGCTGCGGTGCCGTCGTGCTGGAACACCAGAAAATGCGTGGCCGCGCTGGCATCCATAACGCCATCGATCCGTCCATTCAGACCGCCATCGAAGCTGACCGAGGCAGCGCCGGTCTGTCCAGCCAATCCGGCGAAAGCGACGGCGATCCGCACTTCCCCCGCAGCGATTCGGGGCAGCCATTCGTCTTGTTGCGCGGGGGAGGCGCAGTGGACGAATGCCAGCGGGGCCATGGCGATTGCGCCGACGAAGGGCAGGGGGGCGGCAGCGTAACCCAAAGCCTCGGCCGCAACGGCCGCATCCAGCACCCCCAGCTCGGCGCCCCCGAAACGTTCCGGTACTAGTAGACTGGGCAGACCGAGTTCCACGACGCCCTGCCACAAATCGTCGTCGAAACCATTGGCTGTTTCGGCGAGCAAGCGCAGCCGATCCATCGGCAGGCGGTCTTTGAGGAAGTCGCGCAACGAATCGTCGAATTGCCGTTGTTCCAGCGTGAGCGAAAAATCCATCAGCGCATCCCCGCCACGAATTTCGGTTCGCGCGGCAGATCGAGGCCGCGTTCGCCGATAATATTTTTCTGAATATTGGACGAACCGCCGCCGATCATCAGTCCGACATCGTACATATAATCGATATTCCAGGTGGTGGCGTCGTCGTCTTCTGCGTCCTCCCCAAGGGATTCATACGGTAGTCCGGCGGATCCCAGGGCATCGACGGCCAGCGACGACAGGCGGTAGCCGAGCATGGTGCCGCCGTATTTGACGATCGCGCGTTTGACGCCGGAGTCGATGCCTTGTGCGGCTTCGGTCAGCAGGCGCAGATTATGGGCTTTCCAGGCAAGCACCTCTCCCTGCAAACGCAACAATCGATCGCGATATTCCGGCATGCGAATCAACGGGACGCCGTCTATTTCTGTTTTTGACAACAACGAAATCAATTGTTCAAGCCGAGCATTCGTTTTGCCGGCATCGCCGAGCATGAGGCGTTCGTGTTTGAGGGTGATGTTGGCAACGTACCAACCTTTTCCGCGTCCCAAAACGATCTGGGTTTCCGGCACTTTGACGTCGGTAAAGAAGACCTCGTTGAATTCGCTGCGTCCGGTCATCGTTTTCAGCGGCCGCGCGTCCAAACCATCGGACTTCATCGACAGCAGCAAATAGGATAGACCCTCGTGTTTCGACGCGTTCGGTTCGGTTCGGCACAGCAAGAACATCATGTCCGCGTAATGGGCGGAACTCGTCCATATCTTCTGTCCGTTGACGATCCAATGCCCGTCTTTCAATTCTGCCTTGGTCTGCGCATTGGCCAGATCGCTGCCGTTGCCGGGTTCCGAATATCCCTGGCACCAAATGATATCGCCACGGATGGTGGGGCCGACATAATCGCGCTTTTGTTCGTCGGTTCCGACTTCCAACAGCGTTGGCACCAGCATCGAGATGCCTTGGTTGGTCAGCCCGGCATAAATATTCGCGCGCGCGAATTCGCTGGCGATGACCGAGGCTTCCATGATGTCGGGCTGGCGCCCCGCGCCGCCGTACTCCTGCGGGATGGTGCGGCCGACATAGCCGTGTTCGAGCAGGCGCTTCTGCCAGTCCAATGTTTTCTGGTCCGGTCGCTTGCGCCCGCCGCCGAGCTTGGGCGACAAATGGCCGTAATCGGCCACAAAAGCGCGGATTTCCGCCTGTAGCGCCTGGTATGGTTCGCTCAGCGTGAGGTCCATGGTTCCCTCCTTTGTCCCTTGTCGGCCAGTCTAGGGCGGGTCGCGCGGTTGACGCCACCCCGGCCGGGCGCGAAAACTGGCAAGGATCGAACAACGGGAGCGTCGGCGGTATGGAATTCGGCATTTTTCATGAGTTTACCTCGTTGCCCGGCCGGCCAGATTCCGAAGCCTTTGCCAAATCTTTCGCGGTTGTCGATGCGGCCGAGAAATACGGGCTCGACGTCATGTGGTTGGCGGAACTGCATTTCGATGCAGCGCGTTCGGTTTTGGGGGCGCCGATGCTGGTCGCATCGGCCATTGCCGCGCGCACCGAACGCATGAAAATCGGCACCAGCGTCACGGTGCTGCCATTGAACAATCCCCTCCGCATCGCCGAAGAAGGCGCCACACTCGACCAAATTGCTCGGGGTCGCACAATTTTCGGTGTCGGTCGTAGCGGTGTGGTATCGACCTACGAAGCCTATAATATTCCGTATGCGGAAAGTAAGGAACGTTTCAGCGAGAACCTGGAAATTATCGAGCGCGCGTGGTCCGAGCCGAAATTCTCCCATAAAGGAAAATATTACAGTTTCGACGATGTGACGGTCGTGCCACGTCCGTATCGGAACGGCGGGCCGGAAATCCGGGTCGCGGCGCAAAGTCCGGATACGTTCCAAACTCTGGGCGAGCAAGGGCGGGCAATGTTCCTGTCGGTGCGGCACGAAAATGCCAATATGTTCGCATCTTACATCGATACCTATCGGAAAGCGTGGCAAGCGGCTGGCCATCCCGGGACGGGACGCATCCACCTCCGCGCCGCCGGCTTCATCGCCCCCACCGACGCCGAAGCCCATGCTCGGTATGAGCCGACATTGATGCACCACTACCGCACCCAGGCGGAACTTCTGGCCGATTCAGCGGGCCGATTGGATACGCCGGCGGATAGTTCCAAATGGAAAACGGTTCAGCGCTTGCGAACTATCTCGTACCGCGAGGCGATCGAGGGCACCGTCCTGGTCGGCTCCCCCGATACCGTGACACGCAAGCTGAAGGCGCTGGAAGCGGAGCTGGGGTTGGAAGGAATCCAGTTCGAATTGAACGGCGGCGGCAGGATTTCCCTCGATCACGAAACGGAAGCCCTGCGCTTGCTTTGCCAGGAAGTGAAACCGGCGTTTTAGGACGCGATAGGCCGGTTTTTCCGATCGGCGCGGGTCAGATGAAGATGTCGTTGATCGCGCCGGCCCCGCCGACGAGGTAGAACGGGTTGCGCGCGCCGGCGGTGGCGGAGGCGACGGGGGCACCGATCGCGGCGCCGATGGCTGCGGCAGGGGATTGCAGCCACACGTCGTAATGGGTCGGCGTGATGAACAGCCGGCGGTTGCCCATATCGGCGACCAGACGCACGAAGCCGGGCCATGCCAGCAGGTTTCCGGCCAGATAATATTCCCGGTAAACCACCCGTCCGCCCGGTGCGACAGGCAGGTTTCCGTCGCGGTCGTCGTGATCCGTCGGCTGGCGATAATTGTTCGCGAGATCGGTGCGATTGTCGCGGTTTATCGATTTGACGACGGTGACGAAATTGGGACCCACCACGGTGTTGCTTGAAAGTACCGAATAGCGGACCTCGTAGATCGGCAACAGGCTGGTGCGTCCCGCGAGGACGGAGCCGGTGAGCGAGGCAAGTGCCCCGATCGTGTTGCCGTTGGCGGTATTTCCGACGTGGTTCACGGGCATGGCGAAGTCCTTCTGCGGAACGGCGGTTAGGGTTTTCGCAAACGCTCCGCCGCCTGGCGGACGATGGGATCGAGTGCGATCTCATCGAGATGGGCCAGGAAATCCCGGCGCATCCGCGGGTCCCAGAATTTCGTCAAATGCTCCGCGATGGAAGCCACCCCGTCTTCACTTTTTTGCGACACAAAAAACCGGCCGATTTGGTTTGCCATGTAAGCAAGCTTGTCAGGCGACATGTCGTGCGATCCCTTTGCCATCGCGGTCGGGTTCGACCCGGCCGGCGTCTACAGAAAATTGCGATTTGCCATTCGTTTCCGATGCGACGGAATGCATCGCAATCCGGTGCGCATGGGTGAATATTTCGAAGCCGTCGTTACGGGCGATACCGACCAAGGCGATTCCGGCGGCCTCGGCGACTCGGACCGCGAGGGCGGTCGGTGCGGAAACGGCGACCAGGATCGGGGCGCCCATGGTCGCGGCCTTCTGCACCAACTCCACCGAGATACGACTACTTAAAAGCAACAAACCGGACGCTGCGGAGATGCCCTGCCTCGCCATCGCGCCGGCCAGCTTGTCCAGCGCATTGTGCCGCCCGACATCCTCCCGCAATGCCACCCACCCCCGCCCTGGGACCCAAAAACCCGCCGCATGCACTGCCCGACATTGTTGGTTCAACACTTGTTCGGCGTACATCGTTTCTATCGCGCGTTTTATGGTTTCCGATGAAATAACGAGTCCGGCCGCTATCGTCGGTACCGGTCGCACAGCACTCGCTAAACTATCCAATCCGCATAACCCGCATCCACTGGGACCGGTCAGACGCCGTTGCCGACGGGTCAGGGCGTCCAGATTTTCGCCCGTCAGGGTCATGCGCAGTTCGATACCGTCGGCAACCGTCACGATTTCCAGATCGGCAATTTCGGCGGCGGTGCGGACAATCCCCTCGGACAGGCTGAAACCGATCGCAAAATCCTCCAGATCGGCAGGCGTCGCCAGCATCACCGCGTGGGTTGCTCGGTTATACGTCAGCGCGATCGGCGTTTCCTCCGGCACCGTGCGATTGCCCGCACCGGCGCCCGCACTGGCGCCGTTCTCGCGCCAAGCGATGCGAGGGATCGCGACGACCGGGGCCGGGATCACTTCGCCGGCGCCGCCTCGATCCGGCGGGCATTTTCGGACAGGTCGCGATAGTCTTCCTGCCATTGGCTGATGCCGTTCGAGGGTGCGACCTGCACCGCCGTGACCTTGTATTCCGGGCAATTCGTCGCCCAGTCGGAATAATCGGTGGTGATAACGTTCGCCTGGGTCACCGGATGATGGAACGTGGTGTAAACGACACCGGGTGCCACGCGTTCGGTCACGACGGCGCGCAAGCTCGTGTCGCCCGCGCGGCTGGCCAGACGAACCCAGTCGCCATCGCGAATGCCGCGATCTTCGGCATCCTGGGGATGGATTTCCAGCATGTCCTCGGGATGCCAAACGACATTCGCGGTCCGGCGTGTCTGCGCACCGACATTGTACTGGCTGAGAGCCCGGCCTGTTGTCAGAAGGAGCGGGAAGCGCGGGCCCACTTTCTCATCGGTTGGCACGTATTCGGTAATGACGAAATGGCCCAATCCGCGCTGGAATTTTTCCACGTGCATGATGGGAGACCCATCCGGATTGGCATCGTTGCACGGCCATTGGACGGATTCGCGTCCCAAACGTTCGTAGGTCACGCCGGCGAACGAAGGCGTGGTGCGGGCGATTTCGGCCATGATTTCCCGCGGGTGGGTGTAGTTCATCGGGTAGCCCATGGCATTCGAGATCGCCATGGTTGTTTCCCAATCCGCTTTACCGGCCTTCGGCGCCATGACCCGGCGCACCATGTTGATGCGCCGTTCGGCGTTGGTGAAGGTGCCGTCCTTTTCCAAGAACGTCGATCCCGGCAGGAAGACATGCGCGTAATTGGCGGTCTCGTTCAAAAACAGGTCGTGCACCACGACGCATTCCATGGCTGCCAGACCTTTGGAAACATGGTGCGTATCGGGATCGGATTGCAGGATGTCCTCCCCCTGAACGTAAAGCCCCAGGAACGACCCATCTATTGCGGCATCGAACATATTGGGGATGCGTAACCCCGGCTCGGCGCTCAGCGGCACGCCCCATTCGCGTTCGTAAATCGACCGCACAGCGTCGCCGGATACGTGACGATAGCCCGGCAGTTCGTGCGGGAAGCTGCCCATGTCGCAACTGCCCTGGACATTGTTCTGACCGCGCAGCGGGTTCACGCCCACGCCCTCCCGCCCGATATTGCCGGTGGCCATCGCGAGGTTGGCAATTGCCATAACCGTAGTGCTGCCCTGGCTGTGTTCGGTCACACCCAAACCGTAATAAATCGCCCCGTTGCCGCCGGTTGCGTAAAGCCGAGCGGCGCCGCGCAGAAGGTCGGCGGGTACGCCGGTGGTGGATTCCAGGGCCTCGGGGCTGTGCCGGGGTTCGGCGACGAAAGCCGCCCAATCGGAAAACGCATCGAGTTCGCAGCGTTCGCGCACGAAATCGGCATCGATCAGATTTTCCGTCACGATGACATGCGCCAGCGATGTCATGACCGCGACATTGGTGCCGGGTCGCAACGGTAAGTGGAACGCTGCCTCGACATGCGGGGTGCGAACCAGATCGATGCGACGGGGATCGATCACGATCAGTTTCGCGCCTTCGCGCAGGCGTTTTTTCATCCGCGATGCGAAGACCGGGTGCCCGTCGGTCGGGTTGGCGCCGATCACCACGATGACATCGGCCTGTTCCACGCTGTCGAAATTTTGCGTGCCGGCGGATGTCCCGAAGGTCTTTCCGAGTCCGTAACCGGTGGGGGAGTGGCAAACCCTGGCACAGGTGTCGGTGTTGTTGTTGCCGAAGGCGGCGCGGGCGAGTTTTTGGACCAGATAGGTTTCTTCGTTCGTGCAGCGCGACGATGTGATGACGCCGATCGCGTCCTTGCCGGCCTTGGCCTGGATGCGTTTGAATTCGGATGCGACATGGCCGATCGCTTCGTCCCAAGAAACTTCCTTCCAGGGATCGGTCGTTTTGGCCCGCACCATCGGTTTCAGGATGCGATCTGGGTGGGACGCATAACCCCAGGCGAAACGACCCTTGACGCAGGAATGGCCGTGATTGGCCTTGCCATCTTTCCAGGGCACCATGCGCACGACCCGATCGCCGCGCATTTCCGCTTTGAACGAGCAGCCGACGCCGCAATAGGCGCAGGTTGTCACAATGGAATGTTCGGGCTGCCCGAGTTCGATCACCGATTTTTCCATCAACGTCGCCGTCGGGCAGGCCTGGACGCAGGCGCCGCAAGAAACGCATTCGCTGGTCAGGAAGGGTTCGTTCATGCCGGCGGCAATTTTCGATGCGAAACCGCGCCCTTCGACGGTCAGCGCGAAGGTGCCTTGCACTTCCTCGCAGGCGCGCACGCAACGGGAGCAGACGATGCATTTCGACGCATCGAAATCGAAATAAGGGTTGGACCCGTCGGTCGGCGCGTCCAGATGGTTGGCGCCGCTTTGGCCGTAACGAACGTCGCGCAGCCCGACTTCCCCGGCGGTATCCTGCAACTCGCAATTGCCGTTGGCAGAGCAGGTCAGGCAGTCCAGCGGATGGTCGGAGATATAAAGCTCCATCACCCCGCGGCGCAGGCGGCGGACATTGTCGCTGGCGGTATGCACCTTCATGCCCGGCGCAACCGGCGTGGTGCAGGATGCCGGGGTCCCGGCGCGGCCTTCGATTTCCACCAGACACATGCGGCAACTGCCGAAACTGTTCAGCGTATCCGTTGCACAGAGCTTCGGAATCTTGATGCCGGCTTCCATCGATGCGCGCATGATCGACGTGCCTTCGGGCACGGTGATCGGGTTGCCGTCGACCTCCAGCGTCACCAGCCTTGTGGCTGACTGGGCCTGGGTGCCGTAGTCGATTTCCTCGATCATGGTCATGGCCGGAAATCCTCTGGGAAATGATCCAGTGCCGATAGGACTGGGTAAGGAATGAAGCCGCCGAGTGCGCAGAGCGAGCCGAATTTCATCGTGTGGCAAAGATCGCGCAACAGCCCGGTGTTGGCATCGACGGCGACGCCGGCAGCAATTTTATCCAAGGTTTCCATGCCGCGCGTCGATCCGATGCGGCAGGGGGTGCATTTGCCGCAGGATTCGGCGGCGCAGAATTCCATGGCAAACCGCGCCTGTTTGGCCAGATCGACGGTATCGTCGAACACCACGATGCCGCCATGGCCGATCAGCCCGTCGCGCGCGGCGAAGGCTTCGTAGTCGAACGGGGTATCGAACAGGGCAGGGGGGAAATAGGCGCCCAATGGGCCGCCGACCTGCACCGCGCGCACTTTGCGACCGGACAAGGTGCCGCCGCCGATGTCGTTGACCAATTCGCCCAGCGATACACCGAATCCGGCTTCGAACAGGCCGCCGAATTTCACATTGCCGGCCAATTGCACCGGCATCGTGCCCCTCGACCGTCCCAGCCCCACCGCTCGGTATGCCTCCGCCCCGCCGGTCAGAATGGCCGGGATCGTTGCTAGGGTGATGACGTTGTTGACCACTGTCGGGCAGCCGAACAAGCCTTTGTGCGCCGGCAGCGGCGGCTTGGCGCGCACCTGACCGCGACGGCCTTCCAGGCTTTCCAGCAACGCGGTTTCTTCGCCGCAGACATAGGCGCCGGCGCCGACCCGTTGCGCGATATCGAAACCTTCGCCCAGCAGCCCCGCTTTGCGCGCGATCGCCAGGGCCGCGTCGAACGTTGCGATGGCGTGCGGGTATTCGGATCGGGTGTAGACGTAGCCTTTCGACGCGCCGACGCAGAACCCGGCGATCGCCATGCCCTCGATCAAGGCGAAGGGATCGCCCTCCATCAACATACGGTCGGCGAAGGTGCCGGAGTCGCCCTCATCGGCGTTGCACACGATATATTTGCGGTCGCCGTCGGCATCGGCGGTGGTTTTCCACTTGATGCCGGTCGGGAAGCCGGCGCCGCCGCGCCCGCGCAGGCCGGACTGCAACACCAGATCGATGGTGGCCGCTGCGCCGAGGGTGCGGGCTTGGGCGAGTGCGGCCAGACCGCCATGCGCGGCGTAATCGTCGAGGGAGAGCGGATCGATCACGCCGCAGCGGGCGAACGTCAACCGCGTCTGCCGCTTCAGAAACGGGATTTCCTCGGTCGGCCCCAGGCTCGGCGCCGTCCCCGCGAGGATCCCAAGCACATCGTCCGGGCTCGCCGGTCCGTAGGCGATCCGGCCGGCGGGGGTTTCGACCTCGACCAAAGGTTCCAGCCATGCCATGCCGCGCGATCCCGTGCGGACGACGGTTGCATGCGGGGCGAAGGCGGCTGCCACCGCGTCGGCGCCCAGCGCCAGGGCGAAGGCGTCGCGGGAGATGAAGACGCGGGTCATGGCGCGGCGGCCGAGGCGGCGTTGGCCAGGGCAGCGGCGATTTTTGCCGCGTCCAAACGGGCCAAGGGCGCCCCATCCAGTAGCGCGGCCGGGCCGATGGCACACAGGCCGAGGCAGAACACCGGCTCCAGCGTTACCGCCCCGTCGTCTGTCGTGCCATGCCAATCGACGCCCAGCGCGGTGCGGACATCGGCACCGACTCGGTCCGCGCCCATCGCCTGACACGCCTCGGCGCGGCAGAGGTGCAGGGTATGCCGACCGGGCGGGGTGCGGCGGAATTCGTGATAGAAGGTGACGATCCCGTGCACCTCGGCGCGCGACAGGTTCAGCGCTTTCGCCACCATCGGCACGGCGTCGGTCGGCACGCATCCGAAAGCATGCTGAATGGCGTGCAGGATTGGCAGGGCCGCGCCCTCCAGGCTGATATGTGCGGCGACGATCTCGGCGGCGCGGTCTTCGTTCCATGGCTCGTAGGCGGCCAATCGATCCTCCTGCAACGGCGTCTTTTCAGTGTATAGTAGGCGCAATTGGCGGGCAACCAAGGGGAAATGCAAGAAAGCGAGGCCATACGACGATAGAAAATCTCTATCGATGGACGGTTCAATGGTCCTCGTCGGGGTGCATCAGGATCGCCAATGCGCGTCGCAGGCGCATCACGCCGCCGCGAGTCAAGCCGTTGCCGCACATGCGCAGGCCCTCGGCCGACAAATTGGCGATTTCTTGCGTCGGTTGCACGGCCGCTTCCAGGCGCAGGGTCTCGACCCGATCGTGCAATTGCAGGCAGTACGCCGGCGAATCCGTGGTGATCTCGGGGGGGGCGTCGGCCGCTTTGGCGTCGATCCCATAGGACCCGACGACCGTGAGGCCGAGCAGACATCCGAGGAGTGGCAGGGGCAGCGGAGTCGTCATGGCGGGGAGTGTGCCCGGATGTGCCTGTCCTGCCCATGGGGCCGCGGTGACAACGCGGTCAGATAGCTGCGGCTTCCGCCGTGTGTCGGGTAGACGCGGCTTCCGCCGAGACGGGCAGCGCCAGCACCGCGCGCAGGCCGGGGGCACCGTCCTCCAGCCGCAGGGTGCCGCCGTGCAACTGTGCCACCGCCTGCACCAGCGCGAGGCCCAGGCCCGACCCCGGCGTATGCCGCGCCGTTTCCCCCCGGTAAAATCGTTGCGGCGCCTTTGCTCGGTCTTCCCTGGGGATGCCCGGCCCGCGATCGGTGACCACGATTTCCAGCCCGGTCGGCAGCACATGCGCCGATAAGGTTGCCGTCCCCCCGGCGGGGGAGAATTTCACCGCGTTGTCCACCAGATTGGCGACGGCCTGTTGGATCAGCGCGGCATCGCCGAAGGCCGGCAACCGAGGCGGCAATGCCGCCGACAGCGTGACACCGCGTTCCTCGGCGACGGCTTCGTAGAGTTCCCCGACCCCGGCCAAGGGGGCTGCCAGGTCGCAGCGGGCGAAGGCGGCGCGGCGAGACCCTGCCTCGATTTCGGCGATCCGCAGCAGGGCCTGAAACACCGCGACGATGCCGTCCAGGTCGGCGGTGGCGCGATCGATGGCGGAGCGCAGGTCGGCGGCGGTTGCGGCATGCAGCGAGGCGTCCTCCAACCGGGTGCGGGCGCGGGCGATCGGGGTGCGCAGATCGTGCGCGATGGCGTTGGAGACTTGGCGCACGCCCTCCATCAAGCGGCCGATGCGGTCCAGCATGTCGTTGATGACTTCGGCCAGTTGGTCGAATTCGTCGCGACGGCCGGACAACCGCACGCGTTGGGCGAAATCGCCGCCGGCAATCGCGGCGGCGGTGGCGGATATGTTGGCGATGGTGCGCCGGAACAGGCTGCGCACCACCAGCGCCCCGGCGGTGGCCATGGCGCCGACGATCACCAGCGCCCATAGCAGCGCATCGGTCAGCAACTGCCGCAACTGGGATCGCACCACCACATCGCGCCCGATCAGCAGGTGGTAGCCGCCGGGCAGGTCGTAGAACATCACCCGCGCCAGCGATCGCATCCCCACGCGCGTCACCGGCAACTCGTAGAACGATCCGGTTTCTCGGACGGTATCCGGCCAATGGTCGAGGTTCCCGGCGATGCGAGCGAACGCGCGATCCGCCAGCAGATAGATGGCATCGTCATCGACATTGCCCGCCAGCCGATCGGCAATGGTCGCCACCAGGGTCCGGATGCCGCCGTCGTCCCAGCGTTCCGACAGGCCCTGGGCGTCGGCGCGAATGGCGGCCTCGGTCTGCCGATCGAGCAAGCCGGCGGTGGACCACCACAGAAACAGCGCCAGGGCGGCGGCGCTTAGGGCCAGCAACCCGGCATAGGTCGCGGCGAAGCGTACGCCGGCGGAATGGAACAGCGGCGGGCGGGGCGGCGGCGCCACAAGTCAGACTCGCTCCACGCGCAGGGTGTAGCCGGCGTTGCGGACGGTCTGGATCAGCGCGATGGGGAACGGCTTATCGACCTTCTGGCGCAGGCGGGAGACATGCACGTCGATGACGTTGGTCTGCGGGTCGAAGTGGTAGTCCCACACGCCTTCCAGCAGCATGGTGCGGGTCACCACCTGGCCGGCGTGGCGCATCAGATACTCCAGCAGGCGGAACTCGCGCGGTTGCAGGTCGATTTTCTGCCCGGCGCGTTTCACCTGACGCGACAGCAGGTCCATCTCCAGATCCTCCACCACCAGCTTCGTGGTCGGCGCATCGGCTTTGCCGCGTCGGACCAGAGCTTCGACCCGAGCGAGGAGTTCGGCGAAGGCGAAGGGTTTGGTGAGGTAGTCGTCGCCGCCGGCTTTCAGCCCTTTCACCCGTTCGGTGACATCGGCGAGGGCCGAGAGGATCAGCACCGGCGTGGCATTCTTTTGGCTGCGCAGGGTTTCCAGGATTTTCAGCCCGTCGATGCCGCCCGGCAACATGCGGTCGAGCACGATCGCGTCGAACGCTTCGCCGACTGCCATGAACAAGCCGTCGCGGCCGTTGTCGGCGTGTTCGACCACGTGGCCGGATTCCTTCAGGCCGCGCGCCACGAACCCGGCGACATCCTTGTCGTCCTCGACCACCAGGATACGCATACTAACTCACTCCCCCAGAGCGCGGTTCGGCCCATCGGACCGGTGCAGCGCGCGACATCGTTGTGTGTGGTGTGGATTGGTCCATGCGCACAGGACGGGTCAACCCGCCTGCTCCGGCGGACGGCGGCCGACGATCACTGGGGTATCGAGCGTCTGGCCCTGCCGGCGCACGGTGACGCGAACGGTGTTCCCCGGCGCCACCGCCGCCACCGCCTTGATCAGTCCGTTGGCGGTTTCGATCCGGTCCCCGTTCACCGCCATCAGGATATCGCCGATGCGCAGGCCGGCTTTGGCCGCCGGTCCGGCGCGGTCCAGGCTGGCGATGGTCAGCCCACCGCCCGGCAGCGGGTCGCCGATCGAGACGCCCAGCCACCCGCGTTCGATCTGCCCATGCGCGGCGAGTTGGGCGACGATCGCGCCGGCGATCTCGCTGGGAATGGCGAACCCGATGCCGACCGACGCGCCGGTGGGGGACACGATGGTGGATGTCACCCCGATCACCTGCCCATCCATGTTGAACACCGGACCGCCGGAGTTGCCCGGATTGATCGGCGCATCGATCTGAATGAAGTTGTCGAATGGGCCGGAGCCGAGGTCGCGCCCCTCCGCCGAGACGATGCCGGCGCTGACGGATCCACCGAGGCCGAACGGGTTGCCGGCGACGACGATCCAGTCCCCGACCTCGGTCTTTCGGGAATCGCCCCAGGCGACGGATGGCAGCGGGCGGGGGCTATCGACCTTGATGACCGCGATATCGGTCAGTTCGTCCCGCCCGACGATCCGCGCCGGCAATTGGCGCCCATCGGCGAGGGAGACGACGATCCGATCCGCCCGCCCGACAACATGGTTGTTGGTGACGATAAGCCCGGCGGGATCGATGACGAAACCCGACCCGGCGCCGGTCACCTGCTGTTGTTTGGCACCGAACTTACGCCGGAACTGCCGCCCCAGCGGGGTGTCGCGCAGCTCCGGCGGCATTTCGGCCCAGACATCGCCGCCGGTCACGGTTTCGGTCACCGCGATATTGACCACGGCCGGCAGCACTTTCTTGACCAGCGGGGCGAAGCTTTCCGGCGCACCGCGGGCGACGGCCCCGGGGGCTGTGACGCAGGCGCTCAGGAACAGGGCCAAAGCCAGAATCATACCGGTGGGCGGTGCGATAGCGCGGTGGAGCAAGCGTTTCATGATCGGTGCGGGATCCCTCGGAAGCAGACGCAGCGCCACGGAGATGGCGCCTGTCCCTGCTTGTAACAAGTTCTGCCGGCGGATAATCGGTCCATTCACCCGCGATCGATAAAACGCGGTTACCCGCGATGGGTAATAGAACGCGGTTACCCGCGATGGGTAATAGAACGCGGTTACCCGCGATGGGTAATAGAACGCGGTCACCCGCGATAGGTAATCAACACGATGCCGACCGCGAGAATCCCGAAGCCGATCATCTGCACAACCGAAATACGCTCCCCCAGCGCGAAATGCGACACCAGGGCGACGCAGATGACGCCGAATGCGAGATGGAACGACGCCATCTGACCGCCGCTGTAGGTGCCGTAGCCGAAACGGGTTGCCGCGACATTCAGGACGTATTCCGGCAGCACCAGAAGCCAGCTCGCCCCCAAGGCCGTCCAGAAGCCGATCTGGTCGCGGAAGCGGAGATGCCCGAGCCAGGCCGTGGCCATAAGCGCGCTGGACAGGAACATGAAGATCGGTACCAAAGCGGTTTTCATGGGCGATTTTTCCTCCTCGAATCGAACGGAGGTCTTAGCGCAGGTCTGGGACATGCGTCTTGTGCGGGGTTTCGCATTTGCGTTGCGGTCCCCCCCGGGGTTCCGATCAGCCCTTGTCGGGATTGCCGCCATCCTCGGGCCAGCGATGGCGCGGATAACGCCCCCGCATGTCGCGGCGGGCATCGGCCCAGGCGCCTTTCCAGAAACCGCCGAGGTCGGCCGTCACCGCGATCGGCCGCATCGCCGGCGATAGCAAGGCCAACCGCAGCGGCACCCGCCCGCCCGCCAGCCGAGGCGTGGTTGCAAGCCCGTAAAACGCCTGCGCCCGCGCACTCGCCAGCGGCACTGCCTCCGCATAGTCCACCGCCGCGCGGCCGCCCGGCAGCGCGAGGTGGGTCGGCAACTCCCGATCCAGCCGATCCGCCAATGCCCAAGGTAGCCGGCCGCGCAGAATCGACAATAGGTCCAGGCGCGATAGGTCGGTCAGCCGCGCCATGCCGGACAAATGCGGCGTGAGCCAATCCCGCACCCCCTCGCCCAAGCCCGTGTCCGACAAATCCGGCCAGTCGGCAGTCGGCTCCACCCCGCGCATCAGCGCCACGCGGGTCTGGAATTGTCTTGCGGCATCGGACCAGGGCAGCGCGCGCAGGGCATCCGCCGCCACCGCGTCGGCCAAGGTGTCGGCCACATCCGACGGATCGGCCGGGACGGTGCGATCGCTCAGGATCAGCATCCCCAACCGCCGCCGCCGCCGCGCCAACACCGCGCCGCCCACCGGATCGAAACCGCGCTCGATCTGCTCGGTTACCCGCGCTTCCAACGACTTGGGCAGGTTGTCGGGGTCGAGCGGTGCGGCCAGGACAATCCGAGCGGCGGTTTTCATCTCCAGGGAGGCAACGACCAGGAGGGCGGCATTCGCCAGCCCGTCGGTCTTCGGCAGCCGCGCACCGCCACCGCCGGATAGGCGGAAGGACCCAGCCTCCCCCCGGCGTTGTGCGATGCGGTCGGGGAAGGCGGCGGCGAGCAACCGGCCCGGATCGCCATCGGCCCGCACATCGCGCCCCACCCGCAAGCGGCGCCGATACTGCCCCGCCGCTCGTTCGATCCGCGACAAGGCCGCCCGATCGGCGGATGGGTCGCCATAGGCCATCGCGATCAGCCGGGTTTCGATATGTGCCGCGACATCCCGCCCCCGCATCGGATCGCGTTCTTCCAACAGCGCCGCGATATCCGCCGCTCGCGCGGCCTCCGCCGGGGTTTCCGCCGCCAACATCATCGCGGCGAGGCGGGGATGCGCGCCCAATTGTGCCATGCGCTGGCCGGCCGGCAGGATCCGCCCGGCGGCGTCGAGGGCGCCGAGGTCCGTCAGCAGCGCCTGCGCCGCCGCCAAGGCACCGGCCGGCGGCGGGTCCTGGAACGACAATTCGGTCGGCGACGTCCCCCACGCGGCACAATCCAACGCCAGCGACGACAGCTCGGCTTCCAGTATCTCCGGCCGATCGAACGCCGGCAGGCCGCGATGCAAGGAAGGCGACCAGAGGCGAATGGCGACGCCCGGTGCCTCCCGCCCGGATCGGCCGGCGCGCTGGTCGGCGGCGGCGCGGGAAATGCGCAAGGTGGTCAGCCGGGTCAAACCGGTCGCAGGGTCCAGCCGAGGCGCCCGCCGCCAGCCGCCGTCTACGACGATGCGCACGCCGGGCACGGTCAACGACGTCTCGGCGATCGAAGTCGCCAGCACCACGCGGCGGGTCGTGGCCGGGGTCAGCGCCCGATCCTGGTCGGCGCGCGGCAGTTCGCCATGCAGCGGCAGCACCAGTGCCCCGCACCCGTCCAGCGCCGATTGGGTGCGGCGGATTTCCGCCATGCCGGGCAAAAACGCCAGAATATCGCCATCGTGCTCGACCAACGCCGCGCGGATGGCGCGCGCCATCGCGTCGGGCAGGTCGCGCGGCAAGGCGATGTCGCGGGCGGCGTGACGCACCTCGACCGGATACATGCGGCCGGCGCTTTCCACGATTTCGGCGTCCATCAGCGGCGCCAACCGCGCCCCATCGGCGGTCGCCGACATCGCGATCAGCCGCAACTCCGGGCGAAACATGCGTTGCAGATCGAGGCAAAGCGCCAAAGCCAAGTCGGATTCCAGCGAGCGTTCGTGGATTTCGTCCAAAATCACCACGGCCACACCGTCCAGGCCGGGATCGGATTGCAGCCGGCGGACCAGCAGGCCCTCGGTGACGACCTCGATCCTTGTGTCGGCGGAGACGGCCGATTCCAGCCGGGTGCGGAACCCCACCGTGCGACCAACCGGCTCCCCGATTGTGGAGGCCATACGGTTGGCGGCGGCGCTGGTGGCGAGGCGGCGCGGTTCCAGCATCAAGATCTTGCCGGTGCCGAGCCATGCGGCGGACTGTAACGCGAGTGGCACCAGGGTTGTCTTACCGGCACCCGGTGGGGCGACCAGCACGACGTTGCGGCCGGCATCCAGTAGGGCGTGCAACGCAGGGAGCGCATCGGTGACAGGCAGATCGGGCAGGTCGAGCATGACTCGGTGTATACTATATGGAATACCGATGCGCCCGATCGAAGGTCCGTTCATGCTGCGTTTGTTGCTTGCGTTTCTGCTCCTGACGATGGCGGTGCCGGCTGTTGCGCTGGAAAGCGCGGTGGTCGAGTCCAAGCGCGCGACCGTGTCTTTGGTTTCCGACACCGATGCGATCGCGCCCGGCACCGAATTTCGGGTCGGCCTGCGGTTCCGTCTGGCGGAGGGGTGGCACACGTATTGGAAGAATCCGGGCGATGCCGGCGTGCCGCCCGAGCTGACTTTCGCCTTGCCGGACGGCGCCACCGCCGGCCCGATCGATTGGCCGGCGCCGAGCAAAGTGGCGGAAGGGCCGGTGACGACTTATGCCTATACCGGGGAAATGCTGCTGCCGGTGGCAATCCGGGCGAACGGCGCGTTCACTTTGAAGATGCATGCCAATTGGTTGGTTTGCAAAGATATTTGCATCCCGGAGGAGGGCGATTTCAGCCTCGCTCTGCCGGTTGGCACGCCCGGCCCGAATGCGGCCGCCGGCTTGTTCGCGGCGCACGATCGGGCGGTGCCGCGCCCCTTGCCGTGGGCCGCGACGATCGCCGCCGAAGGTGCCCTGTTGCTGCGTGGGCCAGAGGCGCGGGCGACGGCGGATGCTTGGTTCGTACCCGATGCCGGTGGGCAAATCGTCGATAGCGCGCCGCAAGTGCTGGCGATGCGGGACGACGGCTTCGTGCTGGGATTGAAGCTGGCGGCCGCGTTCAAGCCGACGGAGGGCTTGTCGGGCATCCTCACGGTGCTCGATGTCTCCGGTATGCGATCCGATTTCCTGCTGCACGCACCGATCGGGGTGGTGCCGCCTGCCGGTGCGCCGCTGGGGCAGGCGCTGCTGTTCGCCTTCCTCGGCGGCTTGATTCTGAACCTGATGCCCTGCGTTTTCCCGATCCTGGCGATGAAAGCCGTGGGCCTCGCAACCGGCTTCGCACGCGGAGCCGCTCGGTTGCACGCGGTGTTCTATACGGCGGGCGTGCTGGTCGCCTTCCTGGGGCTAGCCGCCGCCTTGCTGGCCGCCCGCTCGGCTGGAGTCGCGGTGGGCTGGGGGTTCCAGTTCCAGTCCCCGGTGTTCGTCGTCGCGATGGTCTGGGTGCTATTCGCAGTGGGTTTGAACCTGTCCGGGGTCTTCCAATTTGGCGCCGGTCTGATGGGGGTGGGCGGAAATTTAGCTGGTAAATCCGGGCATTGGGGCGATTTCTTCACCGGCCTGCTGGCGGTGCTGGTCGCCACGCCCTGCACCGCGCCGTTCATGGGCGTGGCGATCGCCGCCGGCCTGTCCGCGCCGCCACCGACGACCGCCGCAATATTCCTGGCGATGGGTTTGGGCCTCGCGACGCCGTATCTGTTGCTGGCGTTCGTCCCCGGTCTGGGGCGCCGGCTGCCCCGGCCCGGCCGTTGGATGGATGTGCTGAAGCAGGCGCTGGCCTTCCCGATGTATGCCGCCGCGGTCTGGCTGCTTTGGGTCGCAGCGCAACAGGCGGGATCGCCCGGCGTCGCCATCGCCGCCGCCGGCTGCGTGCTGTTGGGGTTCGCCGCCTGGGTTTGGGGCGTGGGGCAGGTCGCCGTGCGCCCTTCCAACCGCAAACTCGCCCAGGCCCTGGCGGTTGCCGCCGTGCTGTCCGCGCTGGGCCTGCTGACCGGGATCGCCGTCGCGCCACCAGCCGAAACAACCGAGCGCGGGATCGAGGCTTTTGCCCCGGATCGCTTGGCGGCGGCGCAGGCGGCGGGCCGGCCGGTTTTCGTCAATATGACGGCGGCGTGGTGCGTCACCTGTCTGGTAAACGAGCGTGTGGCCCTGCGCACCGAGGCGGTGCAACAGGCGTTCGCGGCGCGCAAAGTGCTGTATCTCAAAGGCGATTGGACTCGGCAAAACCCTGAAATAACGGCATTCTTACGCGCACACGGGCGCGACGGGGTGCCGCTGTATTTGTTTTATCCGGCCGATGGCACCGCGCCGACCGAGCTACCGCAGATCCTGACCGAGGGTATCGTGTTGGCAGCGTTGGGGCCGGTTCGCTAACACGCTCGGATTCCGGCTTAGCCCACCAATCGCCGGATCAGCGCGATCGAGAGCGGCGACTCCCACGCGGCCGGGCCTTCCAGCCGAGCGACGTCGCGGCCTTGCCGATCGATCACGATCGTGGTCGGCAGCCCGTGCGCCCCCCAGGCTCGGGCCAAAGCACCTTTCGGGTCGATCAGGATCGGCAGGGCGGCGATATCGTGCTCCTTGAACCACGCGCGCACCGTCTCCACCCCGCCGCGATCGGACGACAGCGGCATCACCGCGATATCGAACGGTGCCAATGCGACCGACAGCGCCTGTAGCGACGGCATTTCGGCCACGCAAGGCGCGCACCAGGTGGCCCAGAGGTTGACGACCATCCCGTGGCCGCGGAATGCCGCGAGCCGATGTTCCGCCCCGCCGGCGTCGAAGAACGGCGCATCGGGCGGCACGGTGGGCGGATCGGTCGGCACCAGCACGTCCGCGAGATCGCGCAGTTTGGGCGCGGCCAAAGGTTTGCGCGGGGGCAGTGCGGCCGCTAGAATGGAACCTGCCGCCAGGACTGTCCGGCGGGTTATCGGCGACATCATGGAAGCCTTCCTTTGAACGACGAAACCGAGCGCAGAAATACGTCCGCCAATGCCCAATGGGGCGGCCGGTTCGCGGCCGGCCCCTCGGCGATCATGCAGGAGATCAACGCCTCCATTGGGTTCGATCGGAAACTTTGGCGGCAGGACATTCGCGGCTCCCTCGCGCATGCGGCGATGCTGGCGCATATCGGGCTGATCTCGGCCGAAGACAAGGCCGCGATCCAATCCGGCCTGGAAGGCATCGCGGCGGAGATCGAAGCCGGGCGTTTCCCGTTCGACGCCGACCTCGAAGACATTCACATGAATATCGAGGCGCGGCTGACCGAACGCATCGGGGAGGCGGGGAAACGGCTGCACACGGCGCGCAGCCGCAACGACCAGGTGGCGACGGATTTCCGCTTATGGGTGCGCGACGCGATCGACGGCCTTGGGGCGCAGATCGCCGACACCATGCGGGCGCTGGCCGAGCGTGCGGCGGCGTACGCGGGCGACGCGATGCCGGGCTTCACCCATTTGCAAACGGCGCAGCCGGTGACGTTCGGGCATCATTTGCTGGCGTATGTCGAAATGCTGGATCGCGATCGCGGCCGGCTGGTGGATTGTCGCAAGCGCCTGAATGTCTCGCCGCTGGGCTCCGCCGCCTTGGCTGGGACCTCCTTCCCGATCGATCGGCACATGACTGCCGCCGCGTTGGGTTTCGACGGCCCGACCGCCAATTCGCTGGACGCTGTGTCGGACCGCGATTTCGCCCTGGAATTCCTGTCCGCCGCCGCGATCTCGGCCATGCATCTGTCCCGCCTCGCCGAGGAAATCGTGATCTGGTGCAGCGCGCCCTACCGGTTCGTGCGGCTGTCCGATGCCTTCACCACCGGTTCGTCCATCATGCCGCAGAAGCGCAATCCCGACGCGGCCGAGCTGGTGCGAGCCAAAACCGGGCGGATCAACGGGGCACTGGTCGCGCTGCTGACGGTGATGAAAGGGCTGCCATTGGCCTATGCCAAGGACATGCAGGAAGACAAGGAACCGGTGTTCGATGCGGCCGAGGCCTGGGCGCTGTCGCTGGCGGCCATCGCCGGCATGGTGCGCGACATGACCCCGGTGCTGGAGCGGATGCGTGCGCTGGCGGGATCGGGCTTCTCCACCGCCACCGATTTGGCCGATTGGTTGGTGCGGGTCTTGAAACTACCGTTCCGGGAAGCCCATCATATCACCGGACGGCTGGTGGCGATGGCGGAGCAGAAGGGGGTCGATTTGGCCGATTTGTCGCTGGCGGAAATGCGGCAGGTGCACGAGGGCATCGCCGACGACGTGTTCAACGTGCTGACGGTCGAGGCCTCGGTCGCCTCCCGAACCAGTTTCGGCGGCACCGCCCCCATCAACGTCGCTCGGGAAGCCGCACGTTGGCTCGCGGTGTTGCCGGCATGAAGGTGCTAACGCTGTTGCTGGCGGCGCTGCTGCTGAGCGCCTGTGCCAAGAAGGCGCCACCGAAACCGCCCGGCCCGGACGAGCAGATCGTTTACCCCAAGGCCTATCCGTCCCGATGACCCAAGATCTGACGCTGCTGGCCTGCGCCGTTGTGCTGACCTTCCTGCAGGGGATCGTCGCCGGCATGGGGGCGAACCGGCAGATGGGTCTGCCCACCATGGCCGGCAATCGGGAGCGTCTGCCCGAAATCCTCGGCTGGCCCGGACGTGCCGCGCGCGCCCATCGCAACATGCTGGAAAACCTGCCGTTATTCGCGGCGTTGGTGCTGATCGCGCATGTCGCGGGGCGGACGAACGGGGTGTCCATCCTGGGCGAGCACATCTTCGTATGGTCGCGGCTGGTCTATGCCGTCGTCTACGCGGTCGGGGTGACGGGCCTGCGGAGCGTCGTGTTCGCGGTGTCGGTGGGCGGCATGGTGCTGGTGTTGCTACAATTGGTCTAACGCCAACCCACCCCGCCCGCTGTCGCGCAGAGTCCGATCGATATGCCGCAGAAATGCCGCGCAGGCCGCGTCCTCATCGGAGTGGGTTTCCAACGGGGATTTTCGGCCGCGCTCGCTATAATAGATCGACCAGCCCCCCGGCACAGGTTCGATGCCGATACACTCGCCAGTGCCCAGACCGCCATCCGTCGCGTAGAGCCAGTCAGGGACCGCCGCATTGCGGATAAGCGAGATTGTTTCCGCCAGCTTCATAGTTGACCGCCACGATGGATTGATCGGCCACCAGCTTATACGCGGGCTCCGTCGTTTGCACCTGCTTCGCGCCGCCGGGCTGGGCGAACCACGGCGCGGCCTTGCAGGCCTTCACCGGCAGCGGCTTCAGCACCTTATAGACGCGGTAGTCCATCTGTTTGCAGACATACGGCACCGCTCGGGCTTTGAAGGACTGGCCGCGCGGGCTGAAGAACGTCCCGCCCTCCGATCCGAAACGGTCGATCAATGTGCCGACGGCGATCGTCTCGGCGACTGGGGCGGCGGCGCAACCGTCGTTCGGCGGCCAGGAGATATTGGCTTTGTCCGCCTCCCAGGCGATCCATTTCGGCACGAGATCCCATCGCAGATTGGCGGGCCATCCGGCGGGCGGCGCCGCGCGCACCTGCGCCATGGCCGACGATGCCAAAAGGATCGATGTCAACAGGGCGAGGCCAAGGGCCGATAGCCGCTTCATCGGACGCATTCCTTCTTTTCGATTGCGCGATGGTAACCTTGCCCCGAGCGAAGGGTAAACCCCGGTTGACCGTGTCGGGCAAAACGGGTCCCATCGCGACCCGAACGACAATGGGGCAGCGGTTCATGAAAATCTGCGTCTACGGCGCTGGCGCCATTGGCGGGCACCTCGCGTCTCGGCTGCATCGCGGCGGGGCCGATGTGTCGGTCGTTGCCCGAGGCCCGCATCTGGCCGCCATTCAGACCCGTGGCCTGACGGTGCACGCTGTCGATGGCACCCACACCGCACATCTGCGGGCGACCGACGATCCGGCCGCATTGGGGCCGCAAGATGCGGTGTTCGTCACCGTCAAAGCCCCCGCCTTGCCGCAAATCGCGGCGGGGATCGCGCCCTTGCTGGGTCCCCAGACAGCGGTGGTCTTCGTGATGAATGGCATCCCCTGGTGGTATTTTGATCGGCTCCCCGGTCCGCACGCGGGCAAATCGCTGCCCCGGATCGATCCTGGCGATGTGTTGCGCACCGCCCTCGGGCCGGGGCGCGCGATCGGCGGCGTGGTTTATTCCGCCAGCGGCGTGCTCGAACCCGGCGTCATCGAGGTCGAGCAACCGAAAAGCCGCTTCATCCTGGGGGAGCCGGATGGCACCCTGTCCGACCGCGTTCTGGCCCTGACCGATCTGATTTCCAAAGGCGGCGTCAGCGGGGAACCGGTGGCCGATATCCGCACCGAAATCTGGAATAAACTGATTTCCAACCTCGCCGGCGGCAGCTTGGCCGTGCTGGCGGGCAACGCGCCGCAGACGGTCTACACCGAACCGGCGACGAAACAGGCCTCGCTGGCAGCAATGCGGGAGGCAACTCTGGTCGCCCAGGCCCTCGGCGCCAATCCCACGACCAACCACGAAGCGCGCATCGCCAGTCAGGCCAGCATGGCGCATAAACCCAGCATATTGCAGGATCTCGAAGCCGGTCGCCCGATGGAAATCGACGGCATGTTCGACGCGCCGCTCGCCCTTGCTCGGATGGCCGGCGTGGCGACCCCGACCCTCGACCTGCTGGTGGCACTGTGTAAGCTACGGGCCGAGAGTAGCGGTCTGTACCAACGATAAGGAATAACACCATGGAAATGCGCGATTTCGGTCGGACCGGATTGAAGGTCTCCGTCCTCGGTTTCGGCTGCGGCGCGGTGGGCGGGTTGATGGTGCGCGGTTCCGCAGCGGACCAGGAGCAGGCGATCAGCAAGGCGCTGGATGCTGGAATCAACTATTTCGACACCGCCGTGCAATACGGCGACGGCCTGTCGGAAACGCATCTCGGCCGCGCCCTTGGCAAGCTGAAGCCTGCGCATGCCATCGTCGGCACCAAAGTGCGCATTCCCAGCGACGCCTTCGGTCGCATCGCCGCCGAGGCGACGCAATCCCTCGACGCCAGCCTTGTTCGGCTGGGCATGGACCATGTCGATATCTTCCACCTGCACAATCCCATTTCGATGGCCGGCGGCGGCGAGAGCCTGAGCGTGCAACAAGTGTTGGAGGAAATCGCCCCGACGTTCGAGGCGTTGCGCGCGGCCGGCAAGATCCGCTTCCTGGGCATTACCGCCGTCGGTGAGACCGAGGCGCTGCACGCTGTGCTGGATTCCAACCGGTTCCAGAGCGCGCAGGTGAGCTACAATATGCTGAACCCCTCGGCCGCGCAGAAGCTGCCCGCCGGTTACCCGGCGCAGGATTACGGCAGGCTGTTCGACCATACCGTTGCGGCCGGTGTCGGCGTGGTCGGCATTCGGGTGCTGGCCGGCGGGGCTTTGACGGGGACGGCCGAACGGCACCCGATCGCCAGCCCGCCGCCGCCGCCGATCGGGTCGGCATTGGACTATGGGACCGACCTGCAACGCGCCCAACGGCTTATGCCATTGGTGACCGAGGGCTTCGCCGGCTCGCTCGCGGAGGCATCCACCCGGTTCGCGATTTCCCATCCGGCGATGGGTTCGATCCTGGTCGGCATGGCGACGGTCGCCGAGTTCGATGCCGGTTTGGCTGCCGTGCGAAAAGGCCCGCTATCGGCGGCGGCCCTGGCGCGGGTGGCGGAATTGTCGGCAGGGTTCGTCGGCGAAGGCCGTTAGCGCGCGGCCCCGCCGACGGCCGGGGCCTCAGTTCCCTTTGAACACCGGCTTGCGCTTTTCCAGGAAGGCGTTGACCGCTTCCCGATGATCCCCGGTCGCATGCGCCAAAGCCTGCATCGCGGCCGACATTTCCAGCAGCGTGTCCAGGCGCACCGACCGCCCTTCGAGCAGCAGCCGCTTGGCCATCCGCACGGCCTGCGGCGGGTTGACCGCCACCCGTTGTGCCAGCGCCTTCGCGGCGTCCAACAGTTCCGCGTCCGGCACGACACGGGACACCAGCCCGCAGGCCAAGGCCTCCGCCGCGTTCAGCATGTCGCCGGTGAAGGCCATCTCGCAGGCTTTGGAAAACCCGACGACCCGAGGCAACAACCAGGCCCCGCCGTCGCCCGGCACGATGCCGACCTTGACGAAGCTCTCGGCGAAACGGGCGCTCTCGGCGGCGACGCGCATGTCGCACATGCAGGCAAGGTCGAGGCCCGCCCCGATCGCCGGGCCGTTGACGGCGGCAATGATCGGCACGTCCAGCGCTTCGAACGCCAACGGGATGCGCTGGATGCCGAATTTGTAGTAGCGGGTGGTGAGCTGCGGCTGTTGCTGCCGCACCTCGAAATCGTCGCGCATCTTGCGCAGATCGCCGCCGGAGCTGAACGCGCTGCCGGCGCCGGTCAGAATGGCGACGCGGACCGACGTATCGGCGTTCAGCCGTGCCAGGGCATCGACGATGCCATCGACCATATCCATTTCGGAAATGGGATTGCGCATGCCGGGGTCGTTCAGGGTGATGGTGACGATTCCGCCGTCCTGCTCATAGAGCACTTTGTCGGTCATTTTTGCTGTGTCCTCAGGGATTTAGGGAATTCTATCGGGCGCTTACCGTAAGCCGAGCCCGCGAGCGATGATGCCGCGTAGGATTTCGCGGGTGCCGCCGCGCAGGCTGAACGATGGCGCGTGCATCATCGTATGTGCCAGCACGGCCGAGAAATCCCGCGTCGATTTGGCATCCGGCTCCGCATCCACCAATTGGCGGGCGATTTCGGGGATTTCCTGCTCGACCAGCGCACCGAGGTCCTTGACCAAGGCCGCCTGCAACGCCGGATTGGCGCCGTTTTGCAGCATGCCGGCGACGGATCGGGACAGGCGCCGCAGCACGATAATATGCGATGCCAACCGCCCCAGCGCCACCGCCCCCGCATCGCTCGGATTCGCCGCAAGAACCCGAGCCAATTCCACAAGCACCTGAAACGACGACAAAAACCGCTCGGGACCAGAACGCTCGAACGCCAATTCCGATGTGACCTGGTTCCAGCCGTCGCCTTCGGGACCCAGCAGAGCGGTGTCCGGAAGGAAGGCGTCCTGGAACACGACTTCGTTGAAATGGTGTTCGCCGGTCATCGCCACGATCGGGCGGACGGTCACGCCCGGGGTGTTGCGCAGGTCCACCAGCATCTGCGACACGCCGCCGTGCCGCTGTTCGGAGGATCCGGTGCGGCAGAACAGGATCATGTACTGGGATCGGTGGGCGAAGCTGGTCCAGACTTTGGTGCCGTTGACGACGTAGCCGCCTTGGACTTTGGCGGCCTTGGTTTGGACCGATGCGAGATCGGATCCGATGTTCGGCTCGCTCATACCAATGCAAAAATAGGCTTCGCCGGCGGCGATGCGCGGTAGCAGGGCCAGGCGTTGTTCCTCGGTGCCGACGCGCAGGATCAGCGGACCGGATTGGCGATCGGCGATCCAATGCAGGGCGACGGGCGCCCCGGCAGCGAGCATTTCCTCCAGCACGACGTAGCGTTCCAAAGCGGTCCGCTCCTGCCCGCCGTATTTCTTCGGCCAGGTCATACCGATCCAGCCTTTGGCGCCCATTGCGCGGCTGAAATCCTCATCCATGCCGGTCCAGGATTCCGCCCGTTCCACCGGCTTGCGATCGGCGAGCTGGGTGCGGAGGAAGTCGCGAACCTCCGCCCGCAGCGCTTCGGCCTCGGGCGATGGGGGTGGGGCGGGAAAGGTGAACGCGGACACCGGCGCTTACCGCCCCAGCGTCGGCATGGTGAATTCCGGCCCACGCCGAGCGCCGCCGGTCCAACGCTGGGTGATCGCTTTGTAGCGGGTGTAGAACCGCACGCCTTCCATCCCGTAGATGTGGTGATCGCCGAACAGCGACTGCTTCCAGCCGCCGAAGCTGTGGAACGACATGGGCACGGGGATGGGCACGTTGATGCCGACCATGCCGATCTGAATGGCCTGGGAGAAATCTCGGGCGACCCCGCCGTCGTTGGTGAACAAAGCGACGCCATTGCCGTATTGGTGGTTGTTGATCATGCGGGTGGCGGTCGCGACGTCGGGCGCGCGCACCACCGACAGCACCGGGCCGAAGATTTCGTCCTGGTAGATGCGCATGTCGGTGGTGACATTGTCGAACAGGCAGCCGCCGAGAAAGAAGCCATTTTCATAGCCTTGCAGCGTCAGGCCACGCCCGTCGACCACCAGATCGGCGCCTTCTTTCACCCCGAGATCGACATACCCCCGCACCTTCGCCAAGTGCTCGGCGGTGACCAGAGGACCCATTTCGGCTTCGGGATCGACGCCCGGCGCGACCTTTAGCGCACGCACCCGCGGCGCCAGTTTCGCCACCAATTCATCCCCCGCCGATCCGACCGCGACCGCAACGGACACCGCCATGCAGCGTTCCCCGGCGGCGCCGTAGGCCGAACCCATCAGCGCATCGACGGCATCGTCGATGTCGGCGTCGGGCATCACCACCAGGTGGTTCTTCGCGCCGCACAATGCCTGCACCCGCTTTCCGTGCTGCGTGCCGGTGCGGTAGATCTTTTCGCCGATCGCGGTGGAGCCGACAAAGCTGATGGCTGCCACGCCGGGGTGCGTCAGGATCGATTCGACCGCTTCCCGCCCGCCTTGCACCACGGCGAACACGCCGTCCGGCAGTCCGGCTTCCTTCAGCAGCGCCGCCAGTTTCAGCGCCACCGACGGGTCTTTTTCCGACGGCTTCAGAATGAAGCAATTCCCCGTCGCCAGCGCGATCGGGATCATCCACAGCGGCACCATGATGGGGAAATTGAACGGGGTAATGCCGGCGACCACGCCCAGCGGCTGGCGGATCGACCACGCATCGATGCCGGTTCCCACGGCATCGGTGAATTCGCCGCGCATCAAATGCGGGATGCCGCAGGCGAATTCCACCACCTCCAGGCCGCGCTGCACTTCGCCGTCGGCATCGGACAGCACTTTGCCGTGTTCGGAGGTCACGATGGCGGACATTTCTCCCCGGTCGCGATGCAACAATTCCTGCAATTTGAACATGACCCGAGCGCGGCGGAGCGGCGGGGTGGCCGCCCAGGCGGGCCATGCGGCATTGGCGGCGGCGACGGCGATATCGACTTCATGTGCGTTGGCCAGGGCGACCCGGCCGGTGACCTCGCCCGAGGCGGGGTCGAACACATCGCCGAACGCGCCGCTGGTGCCGGCGACAAGCTTGCCACCGATAAAATGTCCGATCTCGCGCATGGTCCGTTCCTTCGCCTTATTTTCCTCCACGGCAATTAGGACAAATTGGCGCGCGCGGCTAGAGTGGGAGGAACCGAGGTGGGATCGTCGCGGGTCCGAATTGCACGCTCGAACAAGCGGTTAGAGTGCGATCGGTGAACACGCGGCACGCTGGCCACGACCGAAGGTTCGGAGTCTCATGCAGCATCGTAGTCTTCGCTACCTTCTGGGCGGCGCCTTCCATCGTATGGCCTATACCGAATGGGGCGATCCCGACGCTCCCCCGGTTCTCTGCGTGCATGGGGTGACCCGGAATGGTCGGGATTTCGACGCTTTGGCCGCCAATCTATCGGACCGCTTTCGGGTGATTTGTCCCGATCTGCCCGGTCGCGGCGGATCGGATTGGTTGCCCGACCCCATGCTCTATCAGGCGCAGCATTACGTGACTGCGCTTGCCCATCTGCTGGCGGCAATCGGGCGGGATACGATCTGGATCGGCACGTCCCTGGGCGGAATTTGCGGGATGGTGACGGCGGCCACGCCCGGAAATCCCGTGGCCAAGCTGGTGTTGAACGATATCGGCCCGTTCATCCCGGCCGAGGCCCTGGCCCGCATCCGTACTTATATGTTGGCCTCCAGCGAATCGCAGCGCACCCAATTTTTCGCCGATCAGGACGCGGTCGAACGGTATTTGCGGTTGGTGCATGCCCAGTTCGGACCGTTGACCGATGCGCAATGGGCGCACCTTGCGCGGCATTCCACCCGGGTCCTGCCCGACGGACGATTGGCGCTGCATTACGATCCCGCCATCGTCGAACCGCTGCGCGATCACCAGCCGGTCGCGGTGGACCTTTGGCCGTTATGGGCGCGCATCCAGGTGCCGATCATGGCGATTGCCGGCGCTAACAGCGATCTGCTGTTGCCGGAAACGCTCGCGCGGATGGCGGCCTCGGGGGCGCACACTCTGGTCGTGCCCGATACCGGCCACGCCCCGGCGCTGATGGACGACGCACAGATCGCCGCCGTGCGCGCCTTCCTGCTGGGCTGACCGATGCGCCCGTTGCCGGCGGAAATCCTGCACGACCCCATCGAGCCCGGGCCTTATCGCATGGCAATGGGCCTGACGACCGTGCCCGAGGCCGATTGGTTCGAGCTCGACGACCGCTACGGCGCCGATATGGCGGAAAAGCGCCACCTGCTGGCGGAGCGGCGGGCGGATGTCCTGGCCGCGATCCCTGGGACCGAGGCAGCCTGCGCCGAGACGCTGGCGCTTGTCTCCGCCGCGCTGACCGCACATCGGTCCGATTGGTTTTCCCGCAGCGGCCCGATTTTGACGAACCATTTGACCGGTGAGGCCTGGGACACTCAAGCGCATCCGCCATTGGAATTGGCGGGTCGCCTGGTGCAGGAGGATCTCTGCCTTATTCAGAATCGACCGGAGGGGCCGGTATTCGCCGCCGGCGTCCTCTGCTTCCCCAGCCGTTGGCGCTTGTCGGAGAAAATCGGTCTACCGTTGGCGGCGGTGCATGGTCCAGTACCGGCGTATGCCGAGCGGCTGGCGGCGCCGGTCGATCGGTTCATGCGCCATTTGCGGCCGGGACGCATCGTCTGTCGCTTGAACTGGTCGATCGTCGACGATCCCGCGCTGTTTCAACCCGGCGGCAAGTGGCGCGTCGCCCGCAACGACGCGGTGACCGCCGAAAACGCCGGGGACTCGCTGTTTCTGCGGGTGGAACGCCAGACCCTGCGGCTGCTGCCGGCCAGCGGTGCGGTCCTGTTCGGCATTCGGGTGCATGTCTACCCGCTGCATCGCGCGGTTGCCGCCGGCCTCGACCCTGATCGGAACCGCTTTCTGGCTGGGCGTTTGGCTGCAGCGGTGCGGGCGCTGCCCGACAATGTCGCCACCTACAAAAGTCTGCCATCGTTTCGCACCGCGCTGCTGGCGTGGTTGGACAATGCTACGGGAGCAACCGCATGAACGACCCCTTTGCCGCTTTTCGCCTGCAAGGACGCACCGCGCTGGTGACCGGCGCGCGACGGGAGATCGGCCGCGCCATTGCGGAGATTTTGGCGGGGGCTGGCGCGAGGGTGGCGATCCATCATGCCGGCAACCCGGAGGAAGCCGCCGATGCCGCCGCCGTTGTCGCCGAAATCCACGCCGGGGGCGGGGAGGCGATGGCATTCGGGCAGGATTTTGCCCTCGACGACGCCGGTGTTGCGCTGGCGGCTGCGGTCTCCGCTTGGGCGCCGGTGGATATATTGGTCCTGAATGCCTCCATCGAATTGCCCGAGGATTATCGGTCCATTACCCGCGCGCATTTCGATCGACAGATTGCGGTGAACCTGCGTACCACCCTTGAACTGCTGCAAGCCTTGGTGCCGCCGATGGCCGAACGCGGGTGGGGTAGGGTGGTGACGATCGGTAGCGTGCAACAGGAACGGCCGCACCCCGCGATGATGGTCTACGCCGGCACCAAAGCCGCCCAGCTCAATTGGGTGCTCAACCTCGCTCGGCAATTCGGCGGCCAGGGGGTGACGGTGAACAACCTCGCGCCCGGGGCGATCCTGACCGCGCGCAACCGAGCGCAAATGGTCGCCGAGGGTGCGGCCCTCGCCGCGCGTATTCCGGCCGGGCGGCTGGGAACGCCCGACGATCTGGTCGGCGCGGCATTGCTGCTGTGTTCCGACGCCGGGCGTTACATCAACGGGCAGAACCTGTTCGTCGATGGCGGGCGGACAGCGGTCTAACCCCGCCCGCCATCAATCGCCGATCCCGATAGACCGCAGTGCGGCGTCCATCCGCCGGGCGCAATCGGCGGCCATCGCGGTCGGGGTGGCGGCGAAGCCCATGACCAGACCTTTCATCGTCGGCAGCCCCGCGTAGTACGCGCGCAGCGGTGCGACCGCGAGCCCAGCGGCGCGGCATGCCTGCACGGCGGCCGCCTCATCGGCGGAATCGGGCAGCCGAGCGACCATGTGCAGCCCGCCGGGGACGGCGAACGGTTCGGCGGTGCGCACATGTTTCTGCATCGCGGCCAGCACGGCGGTGCGGCGCCGACCGTATTCTGTGCGCATCCGGCGGATGTGGGGGGCGAGCAGGCCTTGGCGCATGAACGCCGCCAGCGTGGCCTGCCCGATCGCATCGGTGCCGCGATCCGTTAGCGTGCGCAGGCGAACGAAGGCTGCGACCAGCGGGGCGGGCACGACGGCGAAACCCAGACGCAGGGCCGGCGCTAGCGTTTTGCTGAACGTGCCACAGTAAATCACCCGGCCGGCGGTATCGAGGCTGGCCAGCGGCGGCAGCGGCCGTCCCTCCCACCGGAATTCGGAGTCGCAATCGTCTTCCAGCACCCAGGCGTTGGCTCGGCCGGCCCAATCCAACAGCGCCAGTCGCTGCCCAATTGGTAGGGCACCACCCAGCGGTGTGGCATGGGACGGTGCGACCAATGCAAGCCGAGCCTGGGGGGCGAGGCGGATGCCGGCGGCGATGTCCATGCCCTCGGGTCCGCTGGGAATAGCAATCGGGACGGCGCCGGATGCGAGCAAAGCGCCTCGGCCGGCGATGTAACCGGGGTCTTCCACCCAGACCGAATCGCCGGGATCCAGCAGCAGATCGGCGGCGGTGCGCAGGGCTTGCTGGGTGCCGGCGGTGACCACGATGCAGCCGGGATCGGCGACCAGGCCCCGCGTTGCGGCGAGGTGTGCGGCAATCTGTTCCCGCAGCACCCGCAGTCCCTGCGGCGGCGGATAGCTGGCAAGCTCGCCGGCGAAATCCTGCAACACCCGCGCGGCGCAACGCGCCCAGGCGCGGGATGGAAACAGATCGGGCGCTGGCAGCCCCCCGGCCAGGAGCAATCCGCTGCCGCTGCCACGGGCCGCCGCGCTGGCCGGAATGGCCGACAGCAGCGCGCCCCTTGCGGATAGTGCTTGGGCGGCGGTTTGTGGGGCTGGGGCCGGGCTTGGGGCCGCGTCGGGCAAGTCCGGGGCCACGTAAGTGCCGCTGCCGGTGCGGGCGCGGACATAACCCTCCGCCGAGAGGCGTTCGTAGGCCAGCACGACGGTTTGTCGAGCGACACCCAATTCCTGCGCCAATGCCCTTGTCGGCGGCAGGCGGGTTCCGGACGGCAGGGTGCCGGTGAGAATGCCCTGGCGAAGGCGCTCGAACACGGCGTGTTGGCGGGTTTGGTCTGGCAGGAACATTTTATTTGGTTGCCTTGGACTGGTCCAATCGCAACCATAGGTATTCGTCGCATGGCCTGCAAGCCGTACATGCACTAACCGCAGCCATGGGCGCTCTGCCCAGGCTGCGGTGGCTCTATTCGGTAGGCTTGGCTTCGGTTAGAAGCCTTCGCGTTCCACCCGCTTCCGTTCCATCTTACGGGCGCGGCGCACTGCTTCAGCCGCCTCACGGGCCCGACGCTCGGACGGCTTCTCGTAATGCCGCCGCAGCTTCATTTCACGGAAAATGCCTTCACGTTGCATCTTCTTCTTGAGCGCCTTGAGCGCCTGATCGACGTTGTTGTCACGCACGAGGACTTGCACTTGGCCGCCTACTCCTTTCATTCGTCGCTCCCGCCAATCGGTTGCGCACAGGGGGTTCGCTGTCGGGGTGCCCCAACGCGAAGGCAGGCGCTATAACATGGGTGTTCCCCCATACCAACCCCGTTTTGAGGCGGTTCCATGGCCATTTTGAAGATTGCCCGCATGGGTCACCCGGTGTTGCTGCGTCGCGCCGATCCCGTCGCCGACCCCGGCGCGCCGGAAATTCGTAGGCTGGTGGCCGATATGATCGAAACCATGGAGGACGCGCCGGGCGTCGGTCTGGCGGCGCCGCAGGTGTTTTGCTCGCTGCGGCTTTTCGTTTTTCGTGTGCCCGGCGACCGGTCCGGCGTCGATCCCGACGATTCGCCGATGGGCAACACCGTCCTGATCAACCCCGTCCTGGAGCCGATCGGCGAGGAAAAAGTGCTGGGGTGGGAAGGTTGCCTGTCGATACCCGGCATGCGCGCCGCCGTTCCCCGCGCCAAACGGGTGCGCTACCGCGGCGTCGATTGCGACGGCAATGTCGTCTCGGGGGAGGTTTCGGGCTTCCACGCCCGCGTCGTGCAGCACGAGTACGACCACCTCGACGGCATTCTTTACACGATGCGGATGACCGATTTCGGGCTGTTCGGGTTCAACGAGGAACTCAACAAAGCCGCCGAGGAAGCCCAGCGATGAACAGCCCCGAGCGTAGTCTGGAACGCGACACCGCGATCGAGGCGATGTTGCCGCATGTGCCGTTCGATGGCTGGACCGCCAAGGCATTGGCGATGGGGCTGGCCGATGCCGGTATGCAAGCCGATGAGGTGGATTTTCTGTTTCCGCTGGGCAACGCCGATATGGTCGCCACCTTCTGCGATTGGGCCGATCGGCGGATGGAAGAAGCGGCGGCTGCGCTGGACGAACCGCGCCTCAGTCGGCGGATCGCGGCCGTGCTGGCGCTGCGGTTCGAGCAGAACGCGCCATATAAAGAAGCCATCCGCCGGGCGATCGGGGTTCTGGCCTTGCCGGGAAACGGTCGTACCGCGTTGGCCTGCACCGCCCGAACCGTCGATGCCATTTGGCATGCGGCCGGCGACCGCTCCGCCGATTTCAGTTGGTATACCAAGCGCGCGATCCTGACGGCGGTCTACTCGGCCGCGCTGTTGTATTGGCTGCGCGATAGCAGCGAGGGCAATGCCGATACCCTCGCGTTTCTCGAACGTCGCTTGCGCGGGGTTGCTCGGATCGGTCGCCTGCGGGCGCGGTTTTCGAACAGGATGGTGGCGGCATGACCAAAATTATCGTCATCGGCGCCGGCGTGGTTGGCGCATCCGTCGCCTTCCGCCTAGCCCAGGCAGGGGCCGAGGTTCTGGTGTTGGACGCCAATCGGCCTGGCGGCGGCACGTCCGGCATCAGCTATGCTTGGACCAATGCGCATCGGAAGCCGCCGTATCCCTACCATGTTCTGAACGTGAACGGCATGAAGCTGCATGCCGGGCTGCGCGAGGAACTCGGCGCCACCCCGTGGTGGCACGGCGGCGGCAGCCTGGAATGGACCGAACCCGAACGCTGGGATTCGTTCGCGGCCAATATCGCGCAACTCCGGGGGTGGGGTTATGCGGCCGAGAGCATTACCCCGGCCGAGGTCGCCGAACTCGAACCCGACATCGATCTGGCGCTGCTGGGCGATGCCCCCGTTGCGTTTTTCCCGGACGAGGGCTGGTGCGATCCGGTGGTCTATATCCAGGCGATGCTGTCCTTGGCCACCCGGCGGCACGGAGCGCGGGTCGTTCTCGGCGCCCGCGTCGCCGATCTGACGATGCAGGGCGATCGGACGACCGGGGTGCGGTTGGCCGACGGCGCCGAGCACGGGGCGGACGTGGTGGTGAATTGCACAGGGCGGTGGACGAACGATGTCGTGCGAGAGGTCGGTTTGCACCTACCCCTGGCGCCGACCCCCGGGCTTCTGGTGTTCACGCCCCCCGTGGCGTGCGGGCTTTCCCGGGTGCTGCATACCTCGGTCGTCAACATGCGGCCGGATGGGGCAGGGCGCTTGATGCTGCATTGGGACCCGACCGACCTGACGGTATCGCTGGACACGCGCCCCTCGGTCGATATGCCGCAGGTCGCCGACCTTCTGCGTCGCGCTCGGCAAGTATTCCCCGGCATTGGCCCTATTCCGGCGGAGGCTGTGCGTCTGGGCATCAGACCGATTCCCGGCGATGGGCTGACTGCCGTGGGGCCGGTTCCCCGGGTCGATGGCTATTACGTCGCGGTGACTCACAGTGGCGTGACGATGTCGCCATTCCTCGGCGTATGCGTCGCGGACGAGATCGTGCGCGGCATATCCCGCCCGGAACTGGCCGATTTCCGTCCCGCTCGGTTTTTCAACTAACCCGCCACCGGCCCGCTGACTGTCCGAGCGACCGTTATCGGCGTATAAAACGTTCGGGCGCACGGCACCGGCCGACGATGTTGTATCGAAAGGGTATTCGAATGTTCTACGAGCCGCGGTTGGGCCATGGGCTGCCGCACGATCCGTTCAAAGCGATCGTCGCACCGCGTCCGATCGGCTGGATTTCGACCCTCGACCGGCAGGGGCGCCCCAACCTCGCGCCGTATAGCTTTTTCAACGCCATCCATTCCGCCCCGCCGATGCTGGCCTTCACCTCCGAGAGCATGAAACACAGCGCCGCCAATGCCATTGCGACCGGGGAATTCGTGTTCAACCTGTGCACGCATGCGCTGTTCGACGCGATGAATGTGTCCTCGGGCGACCTGCCGGAAGGCGCGAACGAATTCGATGCCGCCGGTCTGACGATGGCGCCGTCCGCGATCGTCAAGGCGCCGCGGGTTGCGGCGTCCCCCGCGTCGTTGGAATGCAAAGTCACCGGTTCCATGCAATTGCGCGATATCGAGGGGCAAACGGTCGCGGGTTGGCTGATCATGGGCCAAGTTGTCGGCGTCCATATCGATGCGACGTACCTCGTGGACGGTCGTTTCGATACGTTGAAGGCACAATCGCTGGCGCGTTGCGGCTACCGCGATTATGCGGTGGTCGCCTCGATGTTCGAAGCGGCGCGACCGAGCGACCGGTAGGGAGGCGGGGATATGGCCGATCGTTACGCTGCTTATACGCGGTTCGGGTTCGACCGGCCGCACCCGCGTGTGCTTCGTATTACGATGGCGGGCAGCGGCGGCAAGCTCAATCCCGTCGATGCCACCATGCACAAGGAATTGGGCGATATCTGGCGCGATATCGACGCCGATCCCGATACCAATGCGGTGATTCTGACCGGCGGGCCGCGGGCTTTTTCGGCCGGCGGCGATTTCGATATGATCGAGGAAATCGTCGCCGATTTCGACTCCCGCGCCCGCGTTTGGAAAGAAGCTCGGGATATGGTCTACAATATTATCAATTGTTCCAAACCGATCGTTTCGGCGATGCGCGGCCCGGCCGTTGGCGCCGGCCTGGTCTGCGGGTTGCTTGCCGACATATCCATCGCCACCAAAGACGCGCGCCTGATCGACGGGCACACAAGGCTCGGGGTCGCTGCCGGCGATCACGCGGCGATCGTGTGGCCCCTGCTGTGCGGTATGGCCAAGGCGAAATACTATTTGTTGTTGTGCGAAACCGTATCCGGCGCCGAAGCGGAGCGAATCGGTCTGGTCTCCCTGGCAGTGGAAGACGCCGAACTGGATACCAAAGCCGAGGAAATCGCCATTCGTCTGGCCGAGGGCGCGCAGTCGGCCATCCGTTGGACCAAATACGCGCTGAACAATTGGCTGCGCATGGCCGGCCCGACCTTCGATACGTCTTTGGCGTTGGAATTCATGGGCTTCGCCGGTCCGGAAGTGCGGGAAGGCGTGGCCTCCCACCGGGAGCGGCGTCGGCCGGTGTTTCCGCCGGGGTCGCCGGTTTAGGTTCGGCAGCGGGGCAGCACCCCATTCTTCTCGGCTGACACGGCGGCGGTTTTTCACTATGGGAACCCCGACAGTGCCGCTTCCGGTGCTCCGAGACCCAGAATGACCGATACGCCCCTCGACCATATTCGCAACTTCGCCATCATCGCGCACATCGACCATGGGAAATCCACCCTGGCCGATCGGCTGATCCAATTCACCGGCGCGGTGGCGGCGCGAGAGATGACCAACCAGATCCTCGATAGTATGGAACTGGAAAAGGAACGCGGCATCACCATCAAAGCGCAGACCGTGCGCCTGTCCTACACGGCGCGGAATGGCGAAACGTACGAGCTGAACCTGATGGATACGCCCGGGCACGTCGATTTCGCGTACGAGGTCAGCCGGTCGCTCGCGGCGTGCGAGGGATCCTTGCTGGTCGTCGATGCGTCCCAAGGGGTCGAAGCGCAGACCTTGGCCAACGTCTATCAGGCGATGGAAAACAACCACGCGATCGTGCCGATCCTGAACAAGATCGATCTGCCGGCGGCGGAACCGGAACGGGTGAAACAGCAGATCGAGGATGTCATCGGCATCGATGCGTCCGACGCCGTCGAGATCAGCGCCAAAACCGGTATCAATATCGAAGGCGTGCTGGAGGCATTGGTCCACCGTTTGCCGCCCCCGACCGGCGATGCGACCAAACCATTGACTGCGCTGCTGGTGGATAGCTGGTACGACCAATATCTTGGCGTCGTCATTCTCGTGCGGGTGCGGGACGGGCGGCTCAAGCGGGGCCAGCGCATCCGCATGATGTCCACCGGCACCGCCTATGTGGTGGAACAAGTCGGTGTGTTCACCCCCAAGATGGTGCCGACCGACGACCTTGGCCCCGGTGAGATGGGCTTCGTCACCGCCGCGATGAAAACCGTGGCCGATTGCAACGTTGGCGACACCATCACCGACGATCGGGTGCCGGCGGAAACCGCGCTGGCCGGATTCAAACCGTCGATCCCCGTCGTCTGGTGCGGTCTGTATCCGATCGATGCCGACGATTTCGAGAAGCTGCGCGAAAGCCTGGGTAAGCTGCGCCTCAACGACTCCAGCTTCCACTTCGAGGCCGAGACCTCCGCCGCGCTCGGTTTCGGTTTCCGCTGCGGCTTCCTGGGCCTGCTGCACCTGGAAATCATCCAGGAACGCCTGACCCGCGAGTTCAATCTGGATTTGATCGCGACCGCGCCGTCGGTGGTTTACAAAGTCCACAAGACCAACGGGGAATCGTTCGAGCTGCACAACCCCGTCGATATGCCCGACGGATCGGTTATCGCGAAGATGGAGGAGCCTTGGATCAAGGCCACCATCATGGTGCCCGACGATTACCTGGGCGCGGTCCTGGGCCTTTGCAATGAACGCCGTGGCATGCAGGTGGACCTGACTTATGTCGGCAACCGAGCAATGGCGGTTTATCGGGTGCCGTTGAACGAGGTGGTGTTCGATTTCTACGATCGGTTGAAATCCATCTCTCGCGGCTATGCGTCGTTCGATTATGCGATGGATGGCTACGAGGAGAGCGATTTGGTCCGGATCTCCATCCTGGTGAACGCCGAACCGGTCGATGCCCTGTCGTTCATCGCGCATAAATCGGTGGCCGAGGGGCGGGGGCGGTCGATCTGCGGGCGATTGAAGGACCTGATCCCCAAGCAATTGTTCAAGATCGCCATTCAGGCGGCGATCGGATCGCGGGTGATCGCACGCGAGACCATCGGCGCGCTATCGAAGGACGTGACCGCGAAGTGCTACGGCGGCGATATCAGCCGCAAACGCAAACTGCTGGACAAGCAGAAAGAGGGCAAGAAGCGGATGCGCCAGTTCGGCAAGGTGGAAATCCCGCAATCGGCCTTCCTCGCGGCGCTGAAAATGGACGCATAAAAGGGGTTTGCGGACGGCGGTGAGGCTGCTATCAAGCGCCTCCCGCGCGCTGGAGAGATGGCCGAGTGGCTTAAGGCGCACGCTTGGAAAGCGTGTGTGCGTGTAAACGTACCCAGGGTTCGAATCCCTGTCTCTCCGCCAGATATGGTATTACCGGAGTGCGATTGCTTTTCTTCGCTAGTTTGCGGAAGTAGAATTGCGGTTCGGAATGGTCGCGAACGAAACGGCCGAACCATTGGACGATCGCCACGTCGAACGGCGCGGGTTTGCTGGTTCCCGCCTCAATCATGCGTTGGAATTCCGGGGCGGCGGTCGCTGGTGGCGAATGCGCGCGGCTCAACGTAGGTCTCGGCAAGCTGATAGCCGCGAGATTGGCAATATCCTCGCCCTACCGCTTCCGATCCGAGATGGAAAGATCGTGCTCGGCCCGCCGCGCAGTCGAGACGCGCAGATAAAGGGCGACGCGTTGCGGAACGGTCATGCTGGCGCTCTCCTTATCTCATCGCTATGACCCGAACAGTTCGTCGAACACATCGCGCAAACACCGGTCGGACGGAACGGTCGATCTCTACGCTGGGACGCGTTCAGCTATATTTTCGGTCACGCTTCCCGCTTGCTCCTTGGCGAAACAGCCAGCCCGAGGAACACGAGAACGGCCTGATTGAGCCGCAGGATATCCTCGTCGTCCAACCGGCCGACGCGCGCGCCGACCTTGGTCTTTGGAACCGTGGTGATCTTGTCCACCATCAGGCGAGACGCCCCGCGAAGGCCGTTGCGCTGGTTCGGCTCGACGGCCAAGCGGAACAGTGGCGCTTCGGTCTCGTCGGTCGTAAAGGCGCAGACCGTTATGGAGTCCGTTGCGTCGAAGCTATCGTCCTGCACGATGACGACGGGGCGCGGCTTGCCCGCATAGTCTTTGCCGCCAGAGACGGTCCAGATGTCGCCCCGCCTCATTCATCGTCCCAGTCGGACACCGCGTCGATGAACGCCTGATCTTCGGCCGCGCGATGGCTCGCCGCCACAGCCAGGGATTGCCGGTGCGCTTCGGAGCGGAAGGCCGGGGAGCGCACGTCGGGCACCCAAACCTGGATCGGGCGCAGACCCTTGGCGCGCAGGCGCTCGCGATGTTCCTGGACCTTGACGCGGGATGACTTGGGGCTCGATGCCGAGGCCATGGCGAATTCTCCGATTGAGTTACATGTAACCTATCGTCGGGGCGGCCCAGTGCCCAGCACTTTTCATTGGACAGGGTCATTTCCCCCTTCGGCAAGGAGCCCATTTCCCGAGGCGCAACGCATAGTTATTACTAAGGCTGTGAATCGCGCCGGCAAAATGCGGTGGACGGCGATACCGATATGGCTTTCAAAGCCATGGCTGGGCGTGAATTATGCGCCTCAGTTCGCTCCGAATAGACAAAGTAGAACCAGCAAGGTCTACAGTCGCAAACGCAATTGAATGTCCTTGGATTGTGGCATGCTCGTAAAGCTGCGAGCCGACTGCCGGATGCAGGAATAAACCTGCCGAGGTGTCCCACCGCCGATCGCCGCCTTCCTGAGATCGAAGGTAGGCGTACATCTGGTATAGATATCCGCTCTTCAGACCTGCATCACCGAAGCGGCCAACCCCCAAAATGGACGTGAACTTGGTGTCGATGACGAGCCTTTTGGCAGCGCCCGGCGCGTCGATGACGATGTCGGTCACCATGCGCGGAAGGATTGTGCCAAGTTGCGGTGACGAGGATGACAACTGCCATTCGAGGGGAATGCTACCACGCACGGACCACCCACGCGGTTCCAGATCGACGCGGGCGAAGCCGAGGATCGCCTTCTCAAACAACCGACGCACCCATGCCTCTTCCCGATCGGGAGCCACAAGTGGCGTTGCACCCGCATCTTCAGTGGGAAGGGCCAGGTCGAAGGCCAAACGAGCAAGGGCAACCATGAATCGGTCGGCAGCGTCGTTTCTTCCGATTTGGTCGGCTGCGAGTTCGGCGCGAGATGGACGCGTTCCCCCGACACCTGCCCGACCGAGTGTCGCTGACAGTGCGCGGCATTTGCGAATCAGTTCGTTGTCCCGGACGAGCCGCGCCATTAAATCCAGCGCCGCCCGGACAAGTCTATTACGTGCCGTGTCAATAGTAAGTTCTTCAAAGCGACAAAAGACCTCTCCTTTGGAAAGGAGCTGTCGCGACTCAGTAATTAGAATATTTATTCGGCCTCGGACGCGCGTGAGTGCTTTTTCGCGATGACAATAGCCTCTGGTAAAATTGCGACGTAGGCGACGCTCAACGGCATCGGTCAGAAGTCGCGCGATCAATTCTGGAATCTCTTCGATGTCTTCTTCAACGATCGCGTCGAAGGCACCCCTGACGCGGGTCAAGTCCGACGCATAGAGCATTAACAGCCAAAGATTCCGAACTGGAATACGACCGATCTGCCGATCGCCGGGCGATGAGTTTTTAATGTCTGACGGCGATATCAATTCAGCCCCGTGAGCAGCTTCGCTCGCGCCGCCTTAGCCGTCTCCGGCGCGTCATACCAATACTCATCCAACAAAGGGCCGATTTCTGTCTCAACCCGTGCTCGGAACCACGCGCGACCGTCGGCGATCGGAGCGTCTGTGTCCGGGGTCACGTAAGAATGCCCGATTCGGAACTGAGGACCGAGCGAGATCGCCGCCGAAATTTCGGCATTGAGTACACCAATTCGGTTTTCAATTTCGGTGAGTAGCGAACTCTCAATCCCCCGGTGTGCGCACCATGCCCGCCAAGGGTTCCCAAATCTGGGCTCGAGATCGATAAAGGCAAAGCGACGCCGCAGTGCCAGGTCGACAATTGCAAGTGAGCGGTCGGCGACGTTCATAGTCCCGATGACGTATAAATTCGCTGGCACATAGACCCGCTCGCCTGGCTCCTTACGGTAGGCCAGCTCGATTGCTTCCGACCGTCGGCGCTTCGAAACTTCTAACAGCGTGAGCATCTCGCCAAAAATCTGAGCCGGGTTACCACGGTTAATTTCCTCAATGACCAGCACAAATGGCTGATCTGGTTCGCTCTCAGCGGCTTGGATCGCTTGCATCAAGATGCCATCGACGAGTGCGAGGCGTCCGTCGCCAGCAGGCCGCCAGCCGCGCACAAAATCCTCGTATGCAAGCGACGGGTGGAATTGCACAACGCGAAGTCTCGACCGAGCCGTCTCGCGGTCGTTGGAGCCGGCCAGTGCAAACCCGAGGCGTTTCGCTAGCCAGGTCTTCCCCGTGCCGGGTGGGCCCTGGAGAATCAGGTTCATCTTGGAGCGCCAGCGGTCGAGGATTTCCGATAGCTCTGCGTTTGTTAAAAAACATCCATCGGCAATAATATCTTCAATCGTGTAAGGGGATTCTTCCTCGACAATTTCTTCGTCTTCCGTCGTTACCGGGTTTTCTTGTGTGTCATCCGGGATGATCGCCGGTTTAGCCCCATATTTCTCCAGCCAATAAGGCTGCGCCAGAAACCACGCGTAGTCCTGTGGCGCACCTCGGAACGTAAAATCGATCAATCGGCGACTGGCTTCGGCCTCCGGGTCGGCTTCAACGATGGTGGTTCGGTAGGTGTAAAAATACCAGTCGCGCGGTTCCGTTGGTGGGTCCCAGGCGACTTTCACCGTCCGTCCGTCACCGGCATTATCGAGGACCGTGCCCGTAGCCTTTATTCTCATGACCGATACGGCCTTGCCGCCGACTTCAAACGGCACACGCTTTTTGACAAAGCTTGCCTTTATCGCGACCTGGTCTCCGGGTCTTATTCGGCGAACCAGGTCCAAAAATTGGTCTTCGTAACCGTTCTCCCAGACGCCTTGTTTTAGAAAACGAGGAAGCTGATCGTCGTTCCCATTCCAAACTGAGCCAACGAACCAGTATGACTTTCCCTCCTCCTCGCTGTCTGCCGGGGCACCGGGGGCGAGCGCATCTTCCTCGGGCACGGGGCTTCCGGGCCGGTTGGCGTCGCGAATCCGAACGTACAGGTCCCAGGTTTCTTCCGGTGAGAGCTTCGCTTCACGCCCTTCGGGGGTCAGGCTCCACAATCCGCGCCGTACATTTCCAAGAAGGCCGGCTTTCACGAGGTAAAAGCGAGCCCAGTGGACATCGTTTTCGAATATCGATTGCGTGTTGCTTTGGATAAACCGGGTCAGGTCGTCAGCCGGAACCTCCGCCCTGGATCGGATCCAAGCCGTGGCTTCGGCAGGGCGCATTGGGTTGGGATCTGCCGAACGGAGCGCATCTAGCAGCAGTGGAAAGTATTTTGTAAATCGGTTGCTTTTCGCTTCGGCCATCTTGCACCCATCCCCCGTCATCGATTCGCCCGGAAGAGCCGGGTCCTGGGCCCAAATCGGCCCGGCCCGCTCGTATCCGTGAAGCCGGGGCTATGGGAACCGGCGCGACTCGGGCATCCATGTCGTATTTTGCCAATTCAATCCGAAGATACCCCAGGCTATATGGTCCGGCCAGATGCTCATGCTTCGACTATAGGGCTCTGGCGTAGAGATAGTGCTCGGCATCGTCTGCCATGGCCCGCCATTTATGCTGGATTTCCAAGGCTTTTCTTAGAAATACGGTGGTCTTTGGTGGAACCGCGCGTCCGGGCCGAGATCGCAGCCGAACGGATGGCGTCCTAGCCGACTGCCCTTCGCGCCGTCGGCCCGATCCGCTTCCTGCAAACCAGCAACATACTAACTGCCGTTCGACGGCACCGTATCGAAATACAGGTCCCGCCAACTGTCGGGTTGGTGCTTGATCGCACCGGCCTTGAACATGAACGCGGCGGTTTTGCCGGCGCCCTGCGGTTCTAGACTGAAGCTCATACCGGGCCCCGACATCATCGCCAGCAGTTCATCCACGGTGAATTTATCGTGCGTCGCGCGCAAATACGTTTCGGCGGCATCGCGCGGATTGTCGCGGATCGACATCGTTGTGTCGTGCAACGCGCTCAGGAATGCGGCGACGGTTTTCGGATTGTCGGTGCGAAATTTGGTCGTCGAGGACAGTGCGCTGACCGAATGCGGCCCGATCGCGTCGAAGCTGCTGGCGACGACATGCACTCCGGCATGGTTCAATTCGAAATATTGGTATGGCAGGGAACTGAAATGCGATGCGAAGGCGCCACCGCCCGCGATCAGGCCGGCGGTGGCATCGGGATGGCCGATCGATACGGTGTTGCCATCGAGTTTGCGCGACTCGTTTTCTCCGAACGTTTTCGCCGCAAGGATATTCAGCATCATCGCTTGCATCGACACCTTCACCGATGGCAGCGCGATCCGGTCGGCAGGGACATAATCCGCCAGGGTTTTAATGCGCGGGTCCGACGTCACCAACAGCAGCGGCATGACATTCATGCCGGACAGGCCGCGGACGGCGCCGGCGCCGCGGGTTTTGTCCCACATGGTAATAAGGTTGGACATCCCGACTGCCGCGATATCGATCTCCCCTGAAATCAGGCCGTCGTTCAGCACGGCAGGCCCGCCGACCGTAACGAATTCGATCCGCAGGTTCGCCAACCCGGTTTCGCGGGCGCGAATGCCCACGGTGCCGCGTTCGCGCATCAGCACAAGCTGCATATACGGCAGCCCATTTTGCATGCCGATGCGCAACCGATCCGTTTCGGCATGTGCCGTCGGCGTAAGCCAGGTCAGAGAGAGCGCCGCGATGGCGAGGGTTAGCAGGAATTTCACGACACGCTCCCGTAGGCTTCTGGCTTATTTCGCCTTCTTCGCCGCATAAGATCCGCCGGCCGCCCGCACTTCTGCCGCGTTCGTTGCTGCGCGCAGCCGAGCGAGGTGTTCTGCCTCCCCTTCTAGCATGGCTTTGGCGTTGGCCAGAACCTGTTCGGCTTTGTCGGCCGGGAATTTGACCGCGCCGTTTTCGTCCATGTGGATCAGGTCGCCCGGGGCCACGTCCATGCCGCCGACGGATACCGGCACGTTGACCGCCTGGACCGCCATTTCGCCATGGCCGGCGGTGACGCCGCCCAGCAGCATCTGGAAATTCAACCGCCGCACCGCGTCCACGTCGCGGGATGGGCCGTTGGACAGCATGCCGATGCAGCCCACGGCTTTCATCGATGTGACCATGATTTCCCCGGCCAGTCCGGCCTTGGACATCAATGCGGCGGGCCATTTTTGTTGGATTACCAGGATGGTGGGTTTCTTCATCGCGTCCAGCGCATCGATCACGTCCATGAACGACAGGCGGCCGGTATAATTTGGGTCGGGCAGCCCGAACACGCAGGTCACGGCATGGCCGACGATGGCGCCCATTTCCGGGTAGATACAACGGATGGATGTGTCGGTGTACCAGTTCTCAGTCCAGGGGTTGTAAAGCCCGAGGCAGAGGGGATTTTTCGGATAGGTCGCCACGACGTTGGTGATTGTCGGCGTGTCGATCGTGCGCAATTCGGTCAGGACGTCGGTCATGCGGGTTTTCCTTCCAAGAAGGCCCACACATCCAACGTTCGCGCGCGATCATCAAGCCTCGGCGTATGCGTTCCGGCGTAAAATTTGCCACCAGGGGGTTGCGATCCCGGTTTCCGCGAAGCCGATCAGGGCGGAGAAATAGGGGATCAGCATGGGGTCGGGCGGATGACCGGCGACATTGCGGTAGTTGTCGGCCAGGGCGTGCGCCTGTTTGCCACGGAGATCGCCCAGTGTCGCGACGCCCATCCGGTGTAGGTCGGCTTCCATGTTGGGCCAGAGCCCGCGCAACGGGGCCAATTGGGCGCGCAATTGTAGGATGGGTGCAGGCGTTCGATCGATCATGACGACAGTGTAGGCTGGCGGCGAAATTCCTGACAAGTGCAATATTCATCCGGATGACAGGGGCATGGCGGCGGGCCGGCCGGACATGCTACGCAGGCCCGATTTTGCGATCGAAGGACGCCCATGGCCGGCACACCGACATTTGCCACTCCGCCCGGATTTTTCGGGCTTACCCGGTCCGACCGCGATGCAGCTTTTGCCGTGGCCGGGGTGCCGCTGGATATCGGCACCACCAACCGCACCGGAACCCGCGAAGGCCCCGCCGCGATCCGCCGCGCCAGCCGGATGCTGCTGGATGGGGCGCATCCTGGATTCTGGACCGATCCCGCGACCTACGACATATCCGATATCGGCGATTTCGCCATTGCGCTGGGCGATATTGCCGGGTCGTTGCAAGCGATACAACAACAGGCGGCGGGGCTGCGGCATTTATTGTGTCTCGGCGGCGAACACGGCATCTCCCTCCCGCTCCTGCGCGCCCTCGCCGGTCGGATTGGCAAGGGCTTGGCGCTGGTGCATTTCGACGCCCATGTCGATACTTGGCCCGACAATTTCGGCCAGATTTACGGCCATGGTTCGGTCTTTTTCCACGCCATAAACGAGGGATTGATCGATCCAAGACGCATGATTCAGATCGGCATTCGTTCCCCCGTGCAGCGGGACGTCTGGGATTGGACGACGGGGCAGGGGGTCACGATTTTGTCGGGCCTGGATGTTCAGGAAATGGGTCCCACCGCCGTTGCCGATCGCATACGATCGGTGGTCGGTACCGCGCCAGCTTATTTCAGCTTCGATATCGACGCCCTCGACCCCGCATTTGCGCCGGGCACCGGCACGCCGGAAATTGGCGGTCTCGCCAGTTGGCAGGCGCAGGCGATCGTCCGTCGCCTCGGCGGCATCGATTTCCGGGGGATGGACGTGGTAGAGGTCGCACCGGCCTACGATGTGTCGGAAATCACCTCCCTGGCGGCTGCGACGATCGTGTGGGAATATCTTGCGTTATTGCATAGCAGAATTGCTTGAAACGCATTTCATCTGAAAGCCCCGTGCCCCTATAAGCTTCGTCCCGCCTCCGCCCCCCTCTGGGTTCGGCCAAGCGGTTTCGACGACGCCCGCACGTGCCGCGAGTCCCGCAGGGGACACAGTAACGACGTAAGCGTCCTTTTCGGTCTGTCCGGTCCAGTTGGCCGGGGTTCGTTAGGGAACTGCCTATGTGTGCTGATCTGTTCGTGGCGCCGCGAAGTACGCGCATCGCCTAATCCTGCCGAGGGGCGCCCCGCGTCCTCGTGCCGGATTTTTCTCGATCTCCCTGGTTCCGCATGCGTGCCGCTACAGGCGCGCGTGCCGGTTTTCGCGAGGATTGTTGCGATGTCCGTTGCCCGCTTCCGTACCGCCGTGTCCGCCCCACGCCGTGTTGTCGATCTGCCCGCCGTCCGCCCGACCGTCGATGCGACGATCGCCGCGCTGCGTCCGGAAGACCCGGTGCACTGCATCCGCCCGACCGCCTTGGCCGCCACCGCGCGCGATTTCGTCGCTGCCTTCCCCGGCGACGTGCTGTACGCCGTCAAATGCAATCCCGACCCCGCCGTGCTGCGTGCGTTGTGGGATGGGGGCGTGCGGCATTTCGACTGCGCCTCCCCGGCGGAAATTGCCCTGGTGCGCACGATGTTTGCCGACGCCGCCATCCACTTCATGCACCCGATCAAAGCCCGTGGCGCGATCCGGGAGGCTTGGGGTCGCCATGGCGTGCGCGATTTCGTCCTCGATTCGGCCGACGAACTGGCGAAAATCCTGGCGGAAACCGGCGCGTCTGCGGACCTGGGTCTGATCGTGCGGCTGGCTTTGCCGAAGGGGGAGGCGGTGCTCGACCTCTCCGGTAAATTCGGGGCCGAGGCAGCCGACGCCGTGGCGCTGCTGCGCGCCGCCCGTCCCCATGCCGCGCGCCTCGGCATCGCGTTCCACGTCGGCTCCCAATGCCTGGAGCCTTTGGCGTGGCGCCGAGCAATGGCGGTTGCGCGGGAAACGATCCAGCAGGCGGGCGTCGCCATCGACATCGTGGATGTCGGCGGTGGATTTCCGGTGGCGTATCCGGGCGTCGAAATCCCCGAACTCGGCGCGATCGTCGCCGAGATCGAGGACGGTTTCGATCGTCTGGCGCTGCCGAACGCCCGCCTCTGGGCCGAACCGGGCCGCGCGCTGGTGGCGTCCGGCGGGTCGGTGGTCGTGCAGGTGCAGGCCCGTCGCGGGGACGCGCTGTATATCAACGATGGCGTTTACGGCAGCCTGGCCGATGCTGGCACGCTGGCATTCCGCTACCCCGTCCGGTGCATCCGTCCGGTGGGCAACGCGCCGTCCGACGCATTGCGGGGCTTCAGCTTCTTCGGCCCGACCTGCGACAGCGCGGATGCGATGCGCGGCCCGTTCTGGTTGCCGGCCGACATCGCCGAGGGCGACTGGATCGAAATCGGCCAACTCGGGGCTTACGGCGCCTGTCTGCGCACCGGGTTCAACGGCTTCGATCGCGCTCGTATCGTCGAAGTCGCCGACGACGCGCCCGACGGCCGGTGTTTCGCGCTCGCCGCCTGACGCCTTCATTGCGGGCACCGCCCGCTGGATTCGGTTTTTTATTCTTTCAACTGTGCACGATGCAGTTGGCGGGCCTGTGCCCGCTGCGCGTCGCCGATAAGGATATCGCCATGACCGTACACGCACGTTTCGACGGACGACTGGTAATGCTTGGCTTCGGCAGCATCGGCCAGGGTGTCCTGCCGCTGATCCTGCGGCATATCGACATCGCCCCCGAACGGATCGCGATCGTCGCCGCCGACGCAGCCGGTGCCGATGTGGCCGCCGCATACAATGTTGGCCACACCGTCCTCGCCCTCGATCCGGACAACGACCGGGCCGCGCTCGTGGGCCGGTTGGGACGGGGCGATTTCCTGCTGAACCTGTCGGTCGATGTCTCCTCGGTGGCGCTTATGGCGCTGTGCCGGGAGGTCGGGGCCTTGTATTTGGATACCTGCATCGAACCCTGGGCGGGCGGCTACACCGACCCGAATGCCACGGTCTCTCAGCGCAGCAACTACGCGTTGCGGGAATCGGCGCTTGCGCTCGCGCGTCCCGGCGCGGGCGATCCGACGGCGGTCACGACGCATGGCGCCAATCCCGGGTTGGTCTCCCACTTCGTCAAGCAGGCGCTGCTCGACATTGCCGCCGATACCGGCGTGCAAACCGCCGTTCCCGCCGACCGTGCCGGCTGGGCCGCGCTTGCGCGTACCCTCGGCATCAAGGTCATCCACATCGCAGAACGGGACACCCAGACGGCAGATCGGGCGAAGAAACCGGGAGAATTCGTCAACACCTGGTCGATCGACGGCTTCGTCGGGGAGGGGAACCAGCCTGCCGAACTCGGCTGGGGCACGCACGAGAAAGCGATGCCGTTCGATGGCTGCCAGCACAATTTCGGCTGCGGTGCGGCGATTTATTTGAACCGGCGCGGCGCGGCAACGCGGGTGCGCAGTTGGACCCCGCTGGAAGGCCCGTTTCATGGTTTCTTGATTACCCATAACGAAGCGATTTCGATTGCGGATTACTACACCTTGGACGAGGGCGGTTCGGTCCGCTACCGCCCGACGGTGCACTACGCCTACCATCCCTGCGACGATGCGGTGCTGTCGCTGCACGAACTCGCGGGCAAGAATTGGCGGATGCAGGCCGAAAAGCGCCTGATGATGCACGAGATCGCAAGCGGGATCGACGAACTCGGCGTGCTGCTGATGGGGCATGCCAAGGGCGCCTATTGGTACGGCTCCCGCCTGTCGATCGAGGACGCCCGCGCTTTGGTGCCGCATAACAACGCGACATCGCTGCAAGTGACCGCCGCTGTGCTGGGCGGCATGGTCTGGGCGATGGAACACCCGAGGGAGGGCGTGGTGGAAGCCGACCAGCTCGATCATGCCCGCGTGCTGGCGATCGCCGCGCCGTATTTGGGGGAGATGGCGGGCGCCTATTCCGACTGGACGCCGCTCGAAGATCGCGGCGGCCTGTTCGCCGAGGACACCGACCAATCCTGTCCCTGGCAGTTCGGTAACTTTCGCGTGGCCTGAGGCGCGTTTCATCGGCTTGTCATGCGGCTGCCCTGGAGAATCCCCCCAACCCGCCTTACGTCCCTCGCACTCGGCCCGCCCAGGTTGGTCGAGTGCCCGAGGGGCAGCAGGAGCGTTTTATGCCGAGCGATACGATGTTGAGCCGATTGCCGCGCACGCAGGCGGTGCAGCGTGCGCTGCGGGCGGCGCCCCCACCGGGCGCGGCGGCGGATTTGCTATGTTTGGAAACCTGGAAGATCGACGCGCCGCGGGATCTCGCGACCATGCTGCGCGTTCGGCAGATTGTGCGCGCCAACCCAGATCTGGCGGCCGAGATCGACGCCGAGTTGGCCGCCGGATAGGCCCCCGCCGACCGAGCGCGGGTCGGACATTCTTCATGTACCGATCGCCGCATTTGTTGCTATACAGCGTCGTTCCCCTGCGCGAGGTTCCATGTCCGAAGACCAGCCGACCGGCGATCTCGCCCTGAAGATCGTCGCCATGCCCGCCGACACCAACCCGGCCGGCGATATTTTCGGCGGCTGGATCATGGCGCAGATGGACCTTTCCGCCGGCACCGCCGCGTCGGAACGCGCGCGCGGCCGAACCGCCACC
>JANXMB010000018.1 GCA_025354865.1 Acetobacteraceae bacterium
GATGACCTTCAAGGACAAGCACGCGCTGGAAACCCTGCCCGCGCGGATTGCCGGCCTGGAAGCCGACATCGCCAAATTCAACCGCCAACTCGGCGATCCCCAGCTTTATGCCAAGGACCCGGTCAAATTCGCCGCGATCTCCCAGACCCTGACCGCCGCGCAAGCCGACCTGTCGGCGGCGGAGGAACAATGGCTGGAACTGGAAATGCGGCGGGAGGAAATGGGGGCGTAAAGCGCGACCCCCATCCAATTACCGCCGCAGCCGCAAATCCAGCCCGCGCGCGATCCAACCGGCCTCGATTGCGTCGAGATCGGTCAAGCCCGACGGATTGGCCTTGCTGGGGGAAGTTCCAAGCCGGGGGACGCCTTCGACCCGCCAGAGTGCGAGCAGGCGGCGGAGTTCCACCAGCGGTTGGATGTGATCGTCGACGCGGAGGTTGAGGTCCGGGAAATCCTCGGTCGTGGTCATCAGCATCGCGGCGGATTGGCGGCCGCGCCGGTCGCCGCCCGCAACCTCCCCCGCTTCCATCGCCCGCATCAGGCGTTCCGTTAACGACACGTCCGGGTTGGCTTTCCAGGCCGCCATGGTCTCGGCGATCGTCGGCTCCCCCGCCAGCATGTTGCCGGCGACGCTGACGCCGTCGGCCGCCGTATGCCCGCACCACATGACGCAATTCCGCCCGGTCCAGGCCGCTGTCCGCCCGTAGCGATCCACCGCATGCACCTGCCGCAAGCCAGCGCCCGCGTCGCCGGCCAGGGCGCCCTCGATTGCGGCGGCGGGTTCCAAGCCGCGCGCCATGCCGTCCAGGATCGCCGGCCCGAGGTATCGGTTCGTCATCGATTGGGTGGACACCGCGCCAATGCCCGCGCGGACGAAGGGGCAGGAGGCACCGACAGCGAAGGCTTTGGTGGCGACGGCGACGGCGAAGGCGTTCGTATCGGGGTCGTGCACGACGATGGACCAGGTCATGGCGGCGTTTCCACGTTGGGGGTTCTGCGATATCCTAACGGCATGAACGCACCGTTGAAACGTATCGTCCCGCCCGCCATCCGCGCCCGGAAAGGCGGCGAACCGATTGTCTGCCTCACCAGCTATGCGGCGTCCACCACCCGCTTGATCGACCCGCATGTCGATCTCATTCTGGTCGGGGATTCGCTGGCCATGACCATTTACGGCATGGAAAGCACCGTGGGCGTGACCGTCGATACCATGATCGCGCATGGTCGGGCCGTTGCCAACGCCGCCAACCATGCCTGCGTCGTGGTGGATTTGCCGTTCGGATCCTACGAGGAATCCCCCGCCCAGGCCTTCCGCACCGCTGCTCGGGTCATGGCGGAAACCGGCTGCGCGGCGGTCAAGCTGGAGGGCGGCATCGAAATGGCGGAAACCATCCGCTTCCTCAGTGCGCGCGGCGTCCCGGTCATGGCGCATATCGGCCTGACCCCGCAATCGGTGAATGCGCTCGGCGGTTACGGCGTGCGCGGCCGCAACCCCGAGGAAGCGGCCGCCATCCTGGCCGACGCGATCGCGGTGGACGAAGCCGGCGCCTTCAGCGTCGTGATCGAAAAAACCACCGAGTCGCTCTCCCGCGAGATAACCCAGCGCATTGCCGCCCCAACGATCGGGATCGGTGCCTCGGTCGCCTGCGACGGGCAGATCCTGGTGATCGACGATGTCATCGGGCTATTCACCGCATTCCGCCCGAAATTCGTCAAACGCTATGCCGAGGTCGCGCAACCCATCGCCGCCGCCGCGCAAGCCTACGCGGCAGAGGTGCGGGCCCGCGCCTTCCCCGGGCCGGAGCATGTTTTCGGCCCCTGAGCGCGATGACCGAAGGTGGAATCACCGAAGGTCTGAATCGCGCGAACAAATCATAGATTGGATCGCGATACGTGAGCAAACGTATCGCGATCTAAACGATCAGTGCAGGCGATAAACCGCATCGGTGTGGCGGAACGTTCCGGGCGAAATCAATTTGGCCGATGCAACGCGAACGGAATGAAGCGGGCCTTCGATCTCCCGCTTCCAAAAATCCAGAAATTTCGTGAGTTCCGGATATTGCGGCGCGATGTCGAGGTGTTGCCACACATAGGTTTGCAATACGTTCGGATGATCGGGCAACCGATAAAGAATCTCCGCAGTGGTCATGCGGTAGTCCTTCAATTGTAGCGCAAAACTCATGGCACTTTGCTTCCTTTGGCGATTGTCCGTTTTCCAAATGCCCGACCGAAATTGGCCCGGCATCCGAAGCATCGCTCGAAGTTCCACTGCGGTGCAATGAAAATATATTATATATCAGTAAGTTGGCACTCAATCTGGTCGATTGCTGCCGGCCACTCGATTGCTGCCGGCCGCTCGATTGCTGCCGGTGCGCATTGGGGCAAGTGTTCGATCGCACCGATCCGCCCGCCGCATATGAAAAATGCCGCGCGCCCCTGTGCGGAACGCGCGGCATCGGTTTCGTTGCAAGCCGATCAAACGATCTTGGTGGAGCACCGCGCCAACAAGTTCCAGGCCCCGTTCTGCTTCTGCCAGACCTGCAGAACGTGCAGATTGGCCGTGCTACGCTTGCCGTCGGCGACGGTTTCGCTTTCGCTCATCCAGTGGAAACGCACCAGGGCCGTCGTGCCGCCGACGACCTTGACCCAGATGTCTTTGTTTTCAATCGAAATGACTTTCGATTTCGCGCTGGTGGCGTTGGTAACGAAAACGTCCCGATCTTCGACATGCGCGTCGGAGTGGCTGTAGCTCAGATCCTTCGCGCACATCGCGGTCAGCACCTTGGCATCCTTGGCGCGCTGGGCGTCGCGGAATGCCTCGACGCGCTTATGGACAGCGGTTTCTTCGGCCGTTGCCGCTTCGGAGTCCGATGGTAAAGCAGCCATCAGAGCAGCGAATATCACGGGAAGCGCCAGATTGCGGCGATCGATATTCATTGTCGTTTCCTCCATTTTTGTTGTTGGATCGGCTCAGTCTTTGTAGTCGGGTTCCTTACGGTCCAGGATGCGCTTCAGTGCGTCGAAGTGCCAATCGCAATTCGGACGCCCACCGTACAGGAACCGGTTGGCTTTATACTCGGAAAGCGTGGTATCGACGACATCCTGCGGCAGATGCTTCAGCGGCCGGTTGGTCCACATCGCATACAACTGCACCTGGGCCACACGCTCGGCATAATACAGCCGGTCGTATGCCTCGGCCACCGACTTGCCGACCGTTGCGATGCCGTGATTGGCCATCATCAGCACGGTCTTGGTGCCCAGCACGGTGGCAAGCCGAGCACCCTCGGCCGGATCGAAGGCGGGGCCGGTGTAGATTTCGTCGTAGGCGGTATGCATCATGGTGCCGAGTTCGGTCTGCCCGATCGCCAGGATCGACTGATCCTGCAACCGCGACAGGGCGCTGGCAAAGGGCATATGGGTGTGGAACACGGCGGCGGCATGGGCGGCATCGCGGTGGATCGGGGCGTGGATGCAGTAGGCCGAACGCTCGACCTCACCGGAGCCGGCGAGTTGGGTGCCGTCGTAGCCGATTTCCATCAGGCAGCTGGCGGTCACTTCCGACCAATGCAGGCCGAACGGGATTTGGTAGTAGCGGTCGTCGGTGCCGGGCACGCGCAGGGTGAAGTGGTTGAAAATGCCCTCGTTCAGCCCGTGCATCACCGCCAGCCGGTGCGCGGCGGCCAGATCCACCCGCGCCTGACGGCGGGCAGCGTCGATATCCAGGTCCTTGGGTTGCAGCGATTCCAGCGGCATGGCGAACTCCTTATTGTAGTAAGGTATGGGATCATTGGCCTCCCGCAGGGAAGCGTCAATTGGCCCCGGACGGCAGTCCCGGCTATCGTGCCGGCAATTCGAACCAGGAGCGGAACATGTCCTACCCCTTGCCCAATGCCGATCTGAAAAGCCTCGGATTCGCGTCGAAGCCTCTCGACCATCTGGATGCGCTGATCCGCAGCCATATTGCCGAGGGCCGCTACCCCGGCGCCCAGATCGCGCTCGCCCGGCACGGCCAACTCGCCCTTTTCCGCACCTACGGCGATGCTCGGATCGGGCGCGCTGCGGCCGACGATACGCTGTGGTTGTTGTTCTCCCAGACCAAGGTCCTGTGCATGGCCGGGCTGTGGGCCTTGGTCGAGGAAGGCAAATTGTCGTTCATGGACAAGGTCGCCGACCACCTGCCGGAATTCGCCTGCCGCGGTAAGGCCGATATCACCATCCACGAGGTCGCAACCCACCGCGCCGGCTTCCCGTCCAGCCATCTGGAGCGGGATGCATGGCTCGATCATGCGAAGATGCGGGCGCAGGTCTGCGATTTCTCCCTGGATTGGACCCCGGGATCGCGCATGGCCTACCACGGACGCAGCGCCCATCCGGTGTTGGCGATGGTAATGGAAGCCGTCACCGGCGAGGATTTCCGCGACATTATCCATACCCGCGTCCTCGGGCCGCTCGGGTTGAACGACGACGTGCGGGTTGGCGTGCCGGCCGAGCAGCACGAACGTTGCGCGGATATGTATTATAGCAAGGGCAGCGAGATGCCGTACGACAACAGCCCGGAACTGCGGCTGGCCGGACTGCCGCACGGCGGCGGGTTCGCCACAGCGCGCGGCATGGCGGCGTTCTACCAGATGCTGCTGGGCAAAGGGCGGCTGGGCGATGCGCGGATATTCTCGCCTCGGCTGGTGGAATACGTCGCCCGCAACCACACCGGAGAGCTTGGCGACGGCACGATGGGCGGCATTCCGATGCACCGAGGGCTGGGTCCGCATGTGCGCGGGATGTCCGATCGTATTCGCGGGCTGGGCAGCAACGCCCACCCCGACACGTTCGGGCACGGCGGGGCGGGCACATCGTATTCCTGGGCCGATCCGGCCAGCGGCGTGTCGTTCACCTATTTGACCAACAATGTGATGCCCGACCCCTTCCACTCCGCCCGTTTGGACCGTGTGGCGAATCTGGTGCACGCGTCGATCGATTGAGGGCCTTGCCCCATCCAGTCCCCGGCGCTAGAGCGCGATGACCGAAGGTGGAATCACCGGAGGTCTGAATCGCGCGAACAAACAACAGGTTAGATCGCGATACGTGAGCGAGAGCGAACGCATCGCGCTCTACGGGGGCGGGATGGCTCAAGTTATCGAAACAGACGTCGCGATCGTCGGCGCCGGCCCGGTGGGGCTGTTCGCCGTGTTCGAGTTGGGAATGCTGAAGCTGCCATGCGTGCTGATCGACGCGCTGGCGGATGTCGGCGGACAATGCGCCGCGCTGTATCCCGAAAAGCCGATTTACGACATTCCAGCGCATCCGGCGATCGAAGCCGGCGCGTTGGTGGAAAAGCTCGAACAACAAATCGCGCCCTTCGCGGTGCCTCGGTTGCTGGGAAGGCGGGTGGAGAGTCTGACCGGCCAATCCGGCGCCTTCGTGCTGACCACCGATCTCGGCGACATCGTGCGCTGCAAGGCGATGGTCGTGGCGGCCGGGGCCGGGGCATTCGGCCCGAACCGCCCCCCGCTGGACGGGCTGCCGGCCTATGAGGCAACCGGCGCGGTGCAATATTACGTCAAGCAGCGCGAATCGTTTCGCGGCAAGCGGGTGGTGGTTGCCGGCGGCGGCGACTCGGCGGTGGATTGGGCGCTGGCTTTGAAGGACATCGCCCAGGTCTCGGTCGTGCATCGTCGGCCGAAATTCCGCGCTGCCCCCGAAACCGCCGCCCAGTTGGACGCCGCCGCCGCCCGTGGCGAGATCGAGATGGTCATCCCCTACCAGTTGCATGCCCTGCACGGCGCGGACGGTGTTTTGACCTCGGTGGAAGTCGCGACCCTGAAGGGCGAGACCAAACATCTGCCCGCCGATGTGCTGCTGCCCTTCTTCGGCCTGTCGATGGACCTCGGCCCGATCGCCTCCTGGGGCCTGGAGCAGACGACGCATCACGTGAAGATCGATCCGGCCACCTGCCAGACCAGCATCCAAGGTGTTTTCGCGATCGGCGATGTCGCGACCTATCCCGGCAAGCTCAAGCTAATCCTGCAAGGCTTCAGCGAGGCCGCGATGGCGGCGCACGCGATTTTCGCCGTTGTGCACCCCGACCAGGCCCTGCACTTCGAGTATTCGACCAGCAAGGGTGTGCCGGGCTAGGTGGCGTATTCCGGTTCCTCCCGGTCCAGCACCCGGCGCCAAGCATCGAGGTGCAGGCGCGCATCGAGCTTTTCGCCCCAAGGCCCGGACCAGCGACGCCGCATCGCATCCGGCAGCGTCCGCAGCTTCTGCCCCGTCGCCACCGCCGTCATCTGATACATCGCCGTCCGCTCGGCGATAAACAGCTCGTCGAATGCATCGTGTACCGTCGGCCCGACCACGGTGACGCCGTGCCCGCCCATTACCAGGGTGGATTTATCGCCCAACGCCGCCGCCAGCCGATCACCCTCGGCGGTACTATCGGCCGGCGCCACGGCCTCCAGGTCGTAGGCCACCCGATCGTTCAGCAGCAGATTGTTGTGATGCGCCAGGATCAGCGCCGGTTCCTCCAGCAACGACAAGGCGGTGAGGTAGCGCGGATGCACATGCAGCACGCAGGTCGCGGCGGGATTTTGCAGATGGATGCGGGCGTGGATGAAGAACGCGACCTTGCGCAATTCCCCGCTTCCCCGCAGCACCTTGCCATCCAGGTCGCAGACGATCAGCGACCCCGCCGTCAGTTCCTGGAACAGATAGCCGCGCGGATTGATCAGGAATGTCGGTTTATCGGCGGGGTCGCGCTGCGGCAGCATCAGGGAGTTGTGGTTGCCGATCTGCTCGTTCCAGCCAAACCGAGCGGCGATGCGGAAGACGGCGGCCATGTCGCGGCGGAGGCGCCATTCTTCGTCCTCGGCCGTCGAGGACGACAGCGCTTGCACCAATGCGGCCATGGCAAAACTCCGACGGTTCAGGCCGCCAGATTGAGCGCGTCTCCCAATTTGTCCACCAGGTAATCGACATCGCCGGGATCGAAATCCTCCGCCTGGGTCAGTACGCGGGTGATGACGCGGGCGCGATAGCGTTCCAATTCATGCGCTTCGCCGTCGAACCCGGTCTCGTTCACCACATCGACGGCGGCACGGACGCAGTTGAACAGCGCTGGCGGCAGGCCGGATCGGCGGTACAACGCGGCCAACCCGTTCGGCCCGGCGTCGTGCAGCAGGACATGGACGTTCTCCAGGCGCACCCCGGTGAGTTCCGCCATCCCGGCCTCGAAAAACCCGAGATCGCCGGTACAGATCGCGCGCACCAGCAAGGATGGGGTCAGGCGCCCGGTATGATGCATCTGGGCCACCATATCCCGCAGGTCGGCGTCGTCGGACCCGGCGCTGAGGCGAATGACCGATCGTTCCCGCCCGCGCATCACCAGATCGGCGGCGGTGTTCGGCGGCAATTTGTGATGCCTTACCAGATGGTCCTGCAGGCTGCGCGAAACCATGGCGACCAGCCGTTCGGCGACCGCCGCCGGCAGGCTGGCGCGATTGACCATCGCCGTTTTCACCGCGTCGCTATCGCCAAACCGCTCCACCGCCCGGCCCAAAGTCGGTTCGGCAATCTGCGCTCGGCTATTCGCCATCAGGGTGGACACGGCTGCTTCGCCGCCGTGCGTCACCAGTGCGTCGGACAGGCGTTCCGACACGCTGGCGCGTCCGGCGATCGCGGTTTGCTTCTGGGCCGAGGCCCGCTGCACGATCGCCACCAGATCGTCGTCGGTCAGCACCAGCGAATGCCCGAGAATCGGCAGCGCCACTTTCTCCACGTCCTCGGCCATCCGCAAAGCGACATCGCGGGGCAGATTGCGGGCGGAGCGGACGCTTTGCGCCAACGCCGAGCGGACGCCGGCCTCGACGTCTTTGGCGAGGATGCGGACGATATCTTGCGCCAGTTCCAATTCGTGTTTCGCGAGCCTGGGACTATCGAGTTCGGTCCCCAGCTTGCCGGCGACCTCCTCTCGGCTGCGGGAGGACGGTTCGGTCAGCAGGCGGGCGACGTCGGCGTGCGAGAGGGAGGATGTCATGCGACCCAACATTCTGTATGGTTGCTCGGCGCATCATGACGTGCGGAGATTAATCAAAGGTTAACGCGGCGGAATTTTTTTCGCCGACCGACCGCAACGGGACAGACAATCGTGACACCGGCCACCCGCCAGATCGCTTTCATCAACATCGCCCATACCTTCACCCATTACAGCCTGCTGATCCTGCCGACGGCGGTGCTGGCGATGGCGGAACCCGGCGGTTTGTTCGGCGACAGCTACGGCCCCATTCTGACCCTGGCGACGGGCATGTTCGTGCTCTATGGGCTGCTTTCCCTGCCGCAGGGCTGGTTGGCGCAGCGCTTCGGCCGGAAAGCCTCGATGAACGCGTTCTTCCTGGGCACCGGGGCGTCGCTGATCGCCTCCGCCTTCGCGCAATCGTCCTGGATGTTGGCCGCAACCTTGGCTGGGGTCGGCATTTTCACCGCCATCTACCACCCGATCGGCACGACTATGTTGGTCGAAGCTGCGGGCGACAAACCCGGCCGCTCGATCGGCGTGAACGGGGTGTTCGGCAATGTCGGAGTTGCCCTCGCCCCCGTCGCCACCGCCTTCCTCGCGGCGCAAATCGGCTGGCGCTCGGCGTTTCTGGTGCCGGGCGTGCTGTGCCTCGCGGTCGGGCTGCTGTGGCTGCGCACGCCCATCGTCGGCGGGCCGTCCCATCGGGGCAGCCGGCCCTTCCCCACCATTCCGCCGTATCTGGTGCGCCGGGCGGTGCTGGTGCTGATGCTGATCGCCACGTCGTCCGGGCTGGTGTTCAACGCGTTCACCTTATTACTGCCGAAACTTATGCAGGAACGTCTGGCCGACGCGCCGGGGCTGCTGCCGATCGTCGGGATGCTGGCATTTCTGGCCACGCTTTGCGGCGCGCTGACCCAATTTTCCGTGGGTCGGCTGATCGATCGGCACACGTTGAAGCGGATGTTTCTACCGATCAGCATGATCCTGGCGCCCGCGATGGCCTTGCTCTCGGTGGCACAGGGCTGGCTGGTTCTGCCGCTGGCCGGCGCCGTGGCTGCCTCGCTGTTCGGTCAGGTCACGGTGAACGAGACGATGGCCGCGCGCTACATTTCCCCCGAATTGCGGGCGCGAATCTACTCGATCCGGTTTTTCGTCGGCTTCCTGGGCGCTGCCGCCGCCGCCCCCGTGGTCGGCTATCTGCACGAGCGCACCGGCAACCTGACGGCCGTCACCTTGGTCCTGGCCGGGTTCTCGGTCGTCACCCTGGCCTGCGCGTTGTTCTTTCCCGATCGGCCGGAGGAACTGGCACCGGAACGCTGGGCCGCCGTGCCGGCGGTCGCCGAATAGGCATTTGCAATCGGGGGCGGGACGGGCCACATGCGGCGTATGCTCCGACGCTTCATCCTTTTGCTCGCCCTCGCTTTGCCGCTGCAAGCGCAGGCTGCCTTCGAACCGACGCCGCAGGATCGGGCCGATCTCACGCGGATCGAGGCTTATCTCAACAGCCTCACCACCTTGCGCGCCAAGTTCCTGCAGGTTGCGCCGGATGGGTCGATTTCCGGCGGGCAGGCGGTGCTCGCGCGTCCCGGACGGATGCGGTTCGAATACGACCCGCCCGCCCCGTTCCTGCTGGTCGCGGCGCACGGGCAACTGGTCTTCCAGGACAATTCCATCAAGCAAACCAGCCAGATACCCCTCAGCAGCACGCCGCTCGGCATGTTGCTGGCGCCACAGGTGAAGCTGTCCGGCGATATCGCGGTGATCGGCATGCAGCGCCTACCGGGGGAGATCGATGTCACCATCGTCCGCTCCGCCGCCCCTGGCGATGGCACCCTGACCCTGGTGTTTGCCGACGCGCCGATGACCTTGCGGCAATGGAAAGTCGTCGATGCCCAGCGCAAGGAGACTCGGGTGACGTTGTTCAACGCCGAACTCGGCGGCAGCGTCGATGCGAAAATGTTCGAACCCGTGCAAATGCCGACACCGAGCGGCGGCGGGTAGTAGGCAGCGCGATGACCGGAGGTGGCAACGCCGGAGGTCTGAATCGCCTGCGCAAACAAGCAGCGCGATGACCGGAGGCGGCACGCCGAAGGTCTGAATCGCCGGCCTAAACCGGAAGCGTTTTGCGGTTGCATGTCGGTCATGCGAACGAATCCGGCGGAAATTGTCTTCTTTTTGCCACGAGAATCGGGGAACATAGCGCGAGCATCAGAGTTGCACGCACTATGAAGCCTCTCGTCGGGATCAGTTGCTGTACTAAGCAGTTCGGCGTCTACGGCATGTCGAACCACGCCGCGTCGGATACGTATGTGCGCGCCACCGACCATGTCGTCGGCGGTGTGCCGATTCTGATGCCCGCCAACGGGCCGACGGCGGATATCGAGACGCTGCTGGACCGGATCGACGGCATCATCCTGACCGGCAGCCGATCCAATGTGCATCCCGATTTCTACGACGGGCCGCCACATGCGGAAGGCACCTGGGAAGACCCGGCTCGCGACCATGTGACCTTGCCGCTGATCAAGGCCGCCGTCGCGCGGGGTGTGCCGCTCCTGGCCATTTGCCGCGGCTTTCAGGAACTCAACGTCGCGCTCGGCGGCTCCCTGCATCAGCGGCTGCAGGATGTGCCGGGGCGGATCGACCATTCCACGCCGATGCAACCCTCGGCCAAGGTGCGCCAGGGCAAGGCGCACAGCATTCGTGCGACGCCGAACGGATGGCTGCACCGTCTGGCCGGCACGACCGAGATCGCGGTGAACTCCTTGCACAATCAGGGGATCGACCGGCTGGCCCCCGGTCTGGTGGCCGAGGGCGTTGCCCCGGATGGCACGATCGAAGCAGTGCGGGCAGTCGCCCCGTCGGCCGGCTACGTCGTTGGCGTGCAATGGCATCCGGAATACGACTGGCCGACCGATTCGCTATCGCGCCGGATCTTCGAGGAATTCGGTGAGATGGTGCGCTTGTATGCGGCCGGCGCCCGGTTTCCCGGCGTCGCGGCGGCAGCGGATTGACCACCGGCCGATGCGACTAAGCGTGCCCCGCCGCAGACGATAGCAGGATCGGGTCCACGTTCAGCTTCGCGAAGGCGCGCCGCCAATGCGTGCTATGGTCGGCACCAAACACCAGCGCCTCATCCGGCGACACCGACAGCCAGGCGTTCTCATGGATTTCTCGGTCCAACTGACCCGGCCCCCAACCCGCATAACCCAGGGCCAATAGGCACTCGCGGGGGCCCGAACCCTCGGCGATCGCTTTGAGCACATCGAGGCTGGCGGTCAGCGCAACGGCCTCATCCACGCGCAAACTGCCGTCGCCGAACCAATCGGCGGTGTGAAGGACGAAGCCGCGGCCGTTTTCGACGGGGCCGCCGGCGCACATGCGGACCTGCCGCACGGCGGGCACCGGGCCAACTTTGAGCTGTTCGAGCAGTTCGTCGAAGGTCGGCCGAACGACCGGACGGTTCAGCACCAGTCCCATCGCGCCCTCGGCCGTATGGGCGCAGAGGTAGATGACAGTCTGCGCGAATCGGTCGTCCGCCATGGACGGCATCGCGATCAGTATCTGCCCGGTCAGGAAGCGATCGGACGACAGCGGGGTGATGGGTGTGCTCTGAGCCATGATGGAAATTTGCGGGCGACCGGCGGGAAGCGCAAGGCTGGAAATCGCATCCGCCCATTGCCGCACCGGGGACCGCACGACCGCGCCGTTGCCGAGGCGGTCGTGGACGGTTCCGTTCGGCTTCGGTTCAGACCGGATCCCAGCTGAACACGTCGCCAGACCGATCCAATGGCATGAACGCGGTCTTCAGCGCCGGGCCGGCATGCGCGGCGATGCTTTCCGGGGTCCAGCCCTCGGCCTTTTGCACGACGCGGATCGGCCGGGGGGAGCTGAACAGGATCAGCTCGTTCATCCTTGTGCCGAACACCTGACCGGTCACGTAGCTCGACGCATCCGACGACAGCCACACGGCAGCCGGTGCGTTCTTATCCGGCGTCATCTGCTGGATCTTGGCGACGCGCGCCTGCTGTTCCGGCGTCGTCGCGGGAATCGAGGATGTCATGCGGCTCCAGGCGAACGGCGCGATGCAGTTCGACCGCACGTTGTAGCGCTGCATGTCCAGGGCGATCGACTTCGACAGCGCGGTGATGCCCAGCTTGGCGGCCGAATAGTTCGCCTGCCCGAAATTGCCGATCAGGCCGGAGGTGGAGGAGATATGGACGAAGGTGCCGCTCTCTTGCTTGCGATAATATTCGGCAGCGGCGCGCGACACGAAGAACGAGCCATTGAGGTGGACGGCGATCACCGACAACCAGTCGTCTTCCGTCATCTTATGGAAGATCACATCGCGCAGAATGCCGGCATTGTTCACCACGGCGTCGATGCGGCCGAAATGGTCCAACGCGGCCTGCACGATTTTCTGCGCGCTGCCCCAGGCGGCCACGGATTCGGTGCAGATTTCCGCCACGCCGCCGGACTGCTCGATCAACGCCTTCGTCTGTTCGGCCGGGCTCGCGGAGCCGCCTTCGCCGGTCAAGGACGCGCCGATGTCGGCGACGATCACTTTCGCACCCGCCTTGGCCATCATGATCGCGATTTCGCGCCCGATGCCGCCACCGGCGCCGGTCACGACCGCGACCTTGCCTTCCATCATACCCGCCATGTGCTTTTCTCCCGTTTGCAATGCGCACCTTCGTAGAGGCATGCGCTTGCCGGTTCAAGCGACGCCCTTGACGTCGGCAGGCCGATACGCCATTTGCCACCAATCAGGACCCAACCGGTCCTGTTACGGCAAACCGAGGTACCGCACACGGATGTTGAGGCTGTCGAAATTAACGGATTATGCGGTCGTGGTCATGGTGCGCTTGGCCGAGGTCTCGCCGGGGTCGAACCCGGACGTTCAGACCTCCCCCGGGATCGCCGCCGCCACCGGCGTGCCCGAACCAACAGTCGCCAAGGTCCTGAAAACACTGGCTGCGACCGGTCTTGTCACCTCCCAACGCGGGGCGCGCGGCGGCTATCGGTTGGCCCGTCCGCTGCATGAAATTCCGGTCGCCGAGGTGATCGCCGCCGTCGACGGACCGATCGCCCTCGTCGCCTGCGTCGATGGTTCGGCCACCGAATGCGAAAGCCAGGGCCTGTGCCCGGTGCGCGGCCGCTGGGACCCGGTGAACGATGCGATCGAACGCGCGCTGAGCGGTATCACCCTCGCCGACATGCGCGAAGCTGCGGTGCCGCCGATGTTCCGCGTGCCCGCGTTTCTACCGGCCGCCGAGTAGGATGACGAACATGTCCACGACCGCCGAAACGATCGACGCCATTTCCACCGGCTATAAGTGGGGCTTCGAAACCGATATCGAAATGGACCTCGCGCCCAAAGGGTTGAACGAGGATATCGTCCGGCTGATTTCCGCCCGCAAGAACGAACCCGACTGGCTGCTGGAATACCGGCTGAAAGCCTTCGCCGCCTGGCAAAAAATGGAAGAACCGGACTGGGCGCGGGTCGCCCATCCGCCGATCGATTACCAGGATCTGCACTACTACGCCGCGCCGAAGAAGAAGGACGGCCCCAAAAGCCTGGACGAGGTCGATCCCGAACTGCTGAAAATGTACGAGAAACTCGGCATTCCGCTGAAGGAACGCGCCGTGCTCGCCGGCGTGGTCGATGATCGGCCGCAAATCGCCGTCGATGCCGTATTCGACAGCGTGTCGGTGGCGACCACATATCGGGAAGCTTTGTCGAAAGTCGGCGTGATTTTCTGCCCGATCAGCGAAGCCGTGCGCGACCATCCCGATTTGGTGCAGCAATATCTCGGCTCCGTCGTGCCAGTGGCCGACAATTATTTCTCGGCCCTGAACGCCGCCGTCTTCACCGATGGCAGCTTCTGCTACATCCCCAAGGGCGTGCGCTGCCCGATGGAATTGTCCACCTATTTCCGCATCAACGCCCGCAACACCGGGCAATTCGAACGCACGCTGATCGTTGCCGAAGCCGGTGCGCATGTATCGTATCTGGAAGGCTGCACCGCGCCGCAACGCGACGAAAACCAACTGCATGCTGCGGTGGTCGAGCTGATCGCGATGGACGACGCGACGATCAAATACTCCACGGTACAAAACTGGTATCCCGGCGACGAAAACGGCAAAGGCGGCATCTACAATTTCGTCACCAAGCGCGGCGTCTGCCGTGGCGCGCGTTCGAAAATATCCTGGACCCAGGTCGAAACCGGCTCGGCGATCACCTGGAAATACCCGTCCTGCGTGCTGATCGGGGAAGATAGCGTCGGCGAATTCTACTCGGTGGCCGTCACCACCCACCACCAGCAGGCCGACACCGGCACCAAAATGATCCATATCGGCAAGGGATCCACCAGCACCATCGTGTCGAAAGGCATCAGCGCCGGGAAATCGAACAACACCTATCGCGGGCTAGTGCGGATGCTGCCCAGCGCCGATGGTGCGCGCAATCACACCCAATGCGACAGCCTGCTGATCGGCGACACCTGTGGCGCACACACCGTGCCCTACATCGAAAGCCGCAACCCCTCGGCAAGGGTGGAACATGAAGCAACCACATCGAAAATCGATGAAGAAAAACTGTTCTATTGCCGCCAGCGCGGTCTGACGGAAGAAGACGCGGTAAACCTGATTGTGAACGGGTTCTGCAAGGAAGTACTGAAGGAACTGCCTATGGAGTTCGCCGTCGAGGCGCAAAAACTCCTGGCTGTTTCGCTCGAAGGATCGGTGGGATAATCGCATGTTGGAGATTCGTGGCCTGACGGCATCGATCGGCGAAAAACCGATCTTGAAAGGCATCGACCTCACGGTCCCCGACGGCGAAGTACATGCCATCATGGGGCCGAACGGGGCGGGAAAATCCACCCTGGGCTACGTCCTGTCCGGACGCGACGACTACACCGTGACCGGTGGATCGGTCGTCTATAACGGCGTCGATCTGCTTGACATGGCGCCGGAACAACGCGCCGCCGCCGGCGTATTTTTGGCGTTCCAGGCGCCGATCGAACTGCCCGGCGTGAACAATGCCAATTTCCTGCGCACCGCGCTGAATGCCATCCGCCGCGCCCACGGCGAATCCGAACTCGATGCCGTGCAATTCCTCAAACTTGCGCGTATCGAAACGAAACGCCTTGCGATGCCCGACGATATGCTGAAACGTAACGTCAATGTCGGCTTTTCCGGCGGTGAGAAGAAGCGTAACGAGGTGCTACAAATGGCCCTGCTGCGCCCGTCCCTGGCCATTTTGGACGAAACCGATAGCGGCCTGGATATCGATGCGCTGCGCATTGTCGCCGATGGGGTAAACGCCCTGCGCGCGCCGACATTCTCCGCCCTGGTCATCACGCATCATCAACGTTTGCTCGATCGTCTGGTGCCGAACCGCGTCCATGTTCTGGCGCATGGTCGGATCGTCCGCTCCGGCGGCCCCGAACTCGCGCGGGAGCTTGAAAAGAACGGCTATGCCGACCTCCTGGCGGAGGCCGCGTGACCGCGATCACTCGCAACGCAGGCGCCCAGGCCGGGGTGGACGGTTTCCTTGCCTGCTACGACGCCTTGAAGGACGCCCTGCCCGGCGATCCCGGCGTGCGGGAAAAAGCCGCCGCATCGTTCCGGCTGTTGGGTCTGCCCGGCGGCACCGCAGCGCGGCGGACGGAGGCCTGGAAATACACCAGCCTGCGCTCGGTCGCCGAAACCGCCTTCGCCACACGGGTCGAACGCGGGTTTTCGATCGATCTTTCAGCGTCCACCGCCACTTTCTCCCGTTTCGCCGCACAGGCCGCATTCGGTCCCTTGGCGCGGCCGGATCGCGATCCGATGGTGGCGCTGAATACGATGCTGGCAGAAGACGGTGCGGTGCTGCATGTGCCTGCCGACACCGACGGCGGCGTCGTTCGTATCGACAGCGATAGCCACGGCCCGCATGCGTTCCATCCCCGCCATGCTATCCGTCTGGAAGCCGGCGCGCGGCTGGTCGTGCTGGAAACGGCGACCGGCACCGGGCGTTATCTGCACAACGCCGTGACCGAAATCGATGTCGGCGCCGGGGCGCATCTAACCCATATTCGCTTGCAGGACGAATCCCTCGACGCGTTCCACTTCGCCACGATTTATGCCGACATCGCCGATTCCGGCACCTACGACGGGTTTTCCCTGGTCATCGGCGGGCGCATCGCACGCACCGAAATCCATGCCCGCCTGTCCGGCAAAAACGCCGTCGCCCACATGAACGGTGCGCAATTGCTGACCGGCAATCAGCATGCCGATTTTTCCTCCGTCGTCCGCCACGACGCCCCCCACGGATCGTCCCGCCAGACCGTCAAAAACGTGCTCGGCGGTCGATCCCGCGGGGTGTTCCAGGGCCGTATCGAAGTCGCACGCGATGCCCAGAAAACCGACGGTTACCAGATGAACCAGGCGCTGTTGCTCTCGCCCGATGCCGAAATCGATAGCAAACCGGAACTGGAAATCTTTGCCGACGACGTCAAATGTTCGCATGGCGCAACGGTCGGTGCGCTGGACGCCGAGCAGTTGTTTTACCTGAGGAGTCGGGGCGTGCCGGAGGGGGAGGCGCAAGCCATGCTGGTGCGGGCATTCCTGAGCGACGCCCTCGATTTCGTATCGGACGAGACCATCAGATCGACATTGGAAAACAGTGTCGGGGCGTGGTGGGAAAGGCAAGCCGCATGACCGTTCCTTTCGACGTCGCCCGTATTCGGGAAGATTTCCCGATCCTGCGACAAACCATTCGCGGCAAGCCGCTCGTTTACCTCGACAGCGGCGCTTCGGCGCAGAAGCCGCGCGCGGTGATCGATGCGATGGTGCAAGCGATGGAAACGCAATACGCCAACGTCCATCGCGGCCTGCATTGGATGAGCGAGCGTACCACCGACGCCTACGAAGCCGCGCGCGATGCAGTCGCAGGCTTGATGAATGCCCGCGATCGCTCGGAAATCGTGTTCACCAACAGCGTGACCGGCTCGCTCAATCTTGTGGCGCACAGCTATGGCCGGGGCATTCTGAAACCCGGTCAGGCGGTGATCGTTTCGGCGATGGAGCATCATTCCAACATCGTGCCGTGGCAGATGTTGCGCGACCAGCACGGTGTCGAACTGCGCATCGCCCCGATCGACGACAACGGCGAACTGGACATGCAAGCGTTCGAGGCATTGTTCCACGACGGCAAAGTTGGTCTGGTATCCATCACCCACATGTCCAACGTCCTCGGCACCGTCACGCCGGCCGGGCAAATCGTGCGCATCGCCCACGCCCACGGTGCCAAGGTTATGTTCGACGGTGCCCAGGCCATCGTCCATCGTGCGGTCGATGTGCAAGCGTTGGACTGCGATTTCTATGTCTGGACCGGGCACAAGCTCTATGGCCCCACCGGCATCGGCGTGCTTTGGGCGCGGCGGGAAATCCTGGACGCCATGCCGCCATTCCTGGGCGGCGGCGACATGATCTCATCCGTCACCTTCGAGAAATCCACCTGGGCGCAGGTGCCGCATAAGTTCGAGGCCGGAACCCCTGCCATCCTGGAAGGCATCGGCCTGAAAGCCGCCGTCGATTGGGTGCGCGCCATCGGCTTCGACGCCATCGCCGCCCACGAAGCCGCCCTAACGGACCACGCCATCGCTCGGCTTTCCCGTATCGAGGGCCTGACGATCCACGGACGGGCGCAGGATCGTGGCGGGGTCGTGTCGTTCACGCTGGATAAAGCGCACGCGCACGATGTCGCCACGCTGCTGGATCGGCAGGGCATTGCAGTCCGAGCGGGGCATCATTGCGCGGAACCGCTGATGCAACGACTGGGACTGGATAGCACGGCGCGTGCGACGTTCGGAATTTACACGACATTGGAAGAAATCGACGTCCTGGCGGACACGCTGACCCGGGTGCGGGAGTTTTTCCAATAATGGCCGAAACCTTCGACGATCTGCGCGATCTGTACCAGGAAACGATCCTCGATCGCGGCCGCCATCCGCGCCACGCGCAACGGCTGGCAACCTTCGATGCCACCGCCAAGGGCGACAACCCGATGTGCGGCGACCGCGTGCAGGTGTGGCTGCGATACGCCCCCGACGGCACGATCGCCGAAACCGGGTTCGAGGCGCGGGGCTGCGCGATCAGCATCGCATCCGCCGATTTGATGGCCGATAGCGTGCAGGGGCGCTCGAAAACCGACACCGCCGCCTTATTCGCCGGTTTCCGCGACATGGTGGGCAGCGGCGTTTGTCCGGCGTGCAATCCAGCCCTGCAACAACTCGCGCCGCTATCGGGCGTGCACGAGTACCCCTCGCGGGTGAAATGCGCGACCCTGCCGTGGCACGCTTTGCTCGCCGCGCTGGAAAGCACCCCCGGAAACATTGAGGAGACCAGCAGTGAATGATTCGCCCCATTCCGCCTGGACCCCCGATGGGGAAGCCGTGGCCAAGCCGACCGAAGACGCGGTGATCGCCGCGATCCAGACCGTGCACGATCCGGAAATCCCGGTGAATATCTACGAACTCGGGCTGATCTACGCCATCGAGATCGACGACGACGGCGGCATCAAGGTCGAGATGACCCTGACCGCGCCTGCCTGCCCCAGCGCCCAGGAACTGCCCGAGATGGTGCAGAACGCGGTGTTGATGGTGCCCGGCGTGACCTCGTGCCACGTCGAAACCGTCTGGGAACCGCCGTGGGATCAATCGCGCATGAGCGAAGAAGCCCGCCTGCAATTGAACATGTTCTGAACGATCGCCATATTGGACAGTATCATGAACACCTCCGTCACCGCCGCCCCTCGCAAAATCCGCGCCCTGCCGCCGCTGATGTCGGTCACCGACGCGGCCGCCGAGCGCTTGCGGAAATTGTATGCCAGCGGCGAGCAGAACAAGCTGCTGCGAATCGGCGTCAACACCAAGGGCTGTTCCGGCCTGTCGTACGACATGAGCTGGACGGACGAACCCGGCCCCGGCGATGAGTCGGTAACCAACAACGGCGTGACCGTGCTGGTCGAGCGCAAGGCCAGCCTGTTCCTGATCGGCACCACGATGGATTACGAGGTCAAGGCCCTAACGGCGGGTTTCACCTTCACCAACCCGAACGAAAAAGGCCGCTGCGGCTGCGGGGAGAGCTTTCACGTCTGATACAGGTCGGCCGAACGGCAGACCGACCGATCCCGTTTTTCAGTGGCCTGCTAGAGCGCGATGACCGCAGGTGGAATCACCGGAGGTCTGAATCGCCCGACCGATAAAAGGTTAGATCGCGAGACGTGAGCGGGCGCGAACGCATCGCGATCTAGCAGGCTGCTGAATAACTCTTCTCGACACCCTGCCACGAAAGATTGAGTCGCAGCGCACTGACCTCACGAAACATTCGGTCGCCCAAGCGGCATCTGCGATTCTTTTTGACCAATCGTTGCCGGCCCGCCGGACTTTTTCAGCAGCCTGCTAGAGCGCGAGACGTGAGCGGGCGCGAACGCATCGCGATCTAAAGCCGCCGCAGCCAGGACCGGGTGCGGCGTAGCGCGGCGGCGGCGGCGGGGGTCAGGTGCCATGGCGTCTCCTGCTCCACCCTCACGGTCTGCCACCGCGCGCATCCCTGACAGCGCGCCTGCTGCTCGGCTTTATCCGGTTCGATCGCCAGGGTGCCGCCGCAGGTGCTACATACGGCGGTGCGTCGGCGATCCTGATGCGCCTCCCGCAGGACCTGGGTGAACCAGGGGCCTCGTGTCATCGCGAACGGCAGGCAGCGCATCGGACCCTCCCCCTTTTCCGTCGGTTCTTCCGCGCCGGCGCCGACGCGCCCGGTGCGGCCCACCACTGTCCGCGCATAGCACATTATCGCCGTCGCAGCGCGGTTTTCGCGCCCCGCCCGCCGACCCGACGTCGTTCACCCCATCGAAATACGCGGTCCGGCCGACCGAGCACCGCCGACTTTTGCCCAGACCCGCTTGGCCAGGGCGGCATAGGCTTTGGCGGCGTCGCTTTCGGGCGCCGAGGCGGCGATCGGGGTGCCGGCATCGGACGCGGTGCGGATATCCAGCAGCAGCGGGATTTCGCCCAGGAATTCGGCGCCGATCCGTTCTGCCTCCGCCTTGGCGCCGCCGTGGCCGAAGATATTGGTCGTATGGCCGCAGTTGGGGCAGCAAAAAAAGCTCATGTTCTCGACCAGTCCCAACACCGGGACGCGGGTTTTTTCGAACATTTTAACCCCGCGGCGCGCGTCGATCAGGGCGATGTCCTGCGGGGTGGACACGATCACCGCGCCGGTCAGCGCCACGCGTTGCGCCATCGTCAATTGCGCGTCCCCGGTGCCCGGCGGCATGTCCACCACCATGATATCGAGCGCGCCCCAGGACACTTGGCCCATCATTTGCTCCAGCGCGCCCATAACCATGGGGCCGCGCCAGACCATCGGGGTTTCCTCATCCACCAGGAAGCCGATCGACATGCAGGCAAGGCCCCAGGCCGACAGCGGCACCATCTTGTCGTTGCGCACTTCCGGCTTGCGGTTCAACCCGAGCATGCGGGGCAAGGACGGGCCGTAGATATCGGCGTCCAGCAGCCCGACTTTAAGGCCTTGGCGCGCCAAAGACACGGCTAGATTGACCGCGACGGTGGATTTGCCGACGCCGCCTTTGCCGGATGCGACTGCGACGATGGCTTTGACCTCGGGCAGCAGCATCGGCGCTTTCTGGGCACCGCCGCCGACATGGTCGTGCCCATGGGTGTTGCTATGGGCGTGCCCATGGGTGTTGCTATGGGCGTGCGGTTGCGGCGGCGGGGCGGGCCGAGCACCGGGTTTGTGCGCGGTGAGGACGGCGCTGGCGTTGGTGACGCCGGGCTGGCGGCCCAGGACCTGTTCGGCTTCCCGCCGCACCGGTTCCATCGACGCGGCTTTGGCGCGATCGGTCAGCAGGCTGACCTGCACCAACCCGTCGCGAATCTCGATGCCCTCGACCAATCCGGCGGACACGATGTCGCGCCCGGTCGCGGGATCCTGAATGGCGCGCAGAGCATTCCGCAGCGCCTCTTGTGTCGGTGTCGTCATTCCTTGCAAACCCTCTGCGTCCGGCCGATAAGCGTCGGCCCCTCCAATATGGTGTGCGGCGCCGAAACGCCAACGGCTGTCGCCGGTTGGGACACCGACAGGAGTTATAGAGACAAGATGCCCTGGAACAATGGCGGTCCCAACCAAGGCCCGAGCCCCTGGGGTTCGCCCGGCGGTGGCAACGAAGGTCCCGGCCAACCCCCACCCGGCGGTCCCTCGTCCGGTGGCCCAAATCGCGGCCGTCCGCCGGGTGGGCCACCGGATCTCGAGCAGTTCATTGCCCAGGCGCAAGCGTTCGTGCGCAAGCTGATGGGCGACGGCGGCAATGGCGGCGGCAATGGACGCGGCCCGACCGGCCCGGACGGGCCCGGCTACCTCGGCGGATTTTTCGCCAGCGGGCGCGGCTTGTCGATCCTGGCGATGGCCGTGGTCGCGCTGTGGGTCGCCAGCGGGGTCTACCGCATCCAACCCGACGAGCAGGGGGTTGTGCTGCGCTTCGGCGCCTATTCCACCTGGACCCCGCCCGGCCTGCATTGGCACCTGCCCTGGCCGATCGAGAGTGTGGAAAAACCCGCCGTCACCCGCATCAATCGGACCGAGATCGGCTTCCGCTCCGGCGGCGGCGGCGCGATCATCGAAACCGGCCGCGATATCGGCGGGCGCGACGTGCTGGCGGAAAGCCTGATGCTGACCGGGGACGAAAATATCATCGATATCGACGTCGCGGTGTTCTGGCGCATCCGCGTCGGCACCAACAGCGCCTCCAAATTCCTCTTCACCGCTCGGGTTCCCGAAGCTTTGGTGCGCGGGGTGGCGGAAAGCTCAATGCGGGAGGTGATCGGACGCACCCCGATCCAACCGGCGCTGACGCAATTGCGTGCGCAGATCGAAACCGACGTGATGAAGCAGACGCAGGCGACGCTCGACCGCTACGATGTGGGCGTGGAGATCACCCAGGTCCAGTTGCAGAAGGTCGATCCGCCCGCCGCCGTCATTGAAAGCTTCCGCGACGTGCAGCGCGCCAATACCGACGCCGACCGGATGCGGAACGAGGCCGAGTCCTTCCATAACGATATCGTCCCCCGCGCCAGGGGGGAGGCCGCGCGCATCGCCACCGAAGCCCAGGGTGCCAAGCAAGCCTCCGTCGCGCAGGCGACCGGTCAGGCGCAACGCTTCGAAAGCGTGCTGGCGGCGTACCGGCAGGCCAAGGACGTGACCCTGCGGCGGATGTATATCGATACGATGACCGATGTACTGAGCCATGCGCAGACATTGGTGGTGGACGACAAGCTGAAGGGCCTGGTGCCCTTCCTGCCGCTCAATATCCCGAATGCGGCGCCTCGCATCGCGACGCCGCAGTCTGTCCCATCCCCCGCGCAAGCCGCCCCCACGGGAGCCGCGAAATGAGCCGTCCGAGCATTGCCGCGATTGCGGTGTTGGTTGTTTTGGCGATCGTCGCCAATGCGAGCCTGTTTACCGTGCACCAGACGCAACGGGTGCTGATTGCGCAGTTCGGGCAGGTGGTGAACACCATCGATACGCCGGGCCTGCATACCAAACTGCCCTTCGTGCAGGATGTCATCAGCTTCGACCGCCGCCTGCTGAACGTCGAATTGCCCGGGGAGGAAGTGATCCTGGGCGACCAACGCCGCCTGATCGTGGACAGTTTCACCGTCTTCCGCATCAGCGATCCGCTGAAGTTCTATCAGGCCATCGGCCCGATGCCGGACGCCATTCGGGGCCGGTTGAACTCCATCGTCACCTCGTCCCTGCGGCGGGTGTTGGGTAAGAATTCGCTGCTGGACGTGTTGTCGGCCGACCGGGAACGGATCATGGCGACGATCCGCGATCAGGTGAACGCCGACATGGCGAATTTCGGCGTCTCCATCGAGGACGTGCGCATTCGTCGCGCCGATTTGCCGGAAGAAAATACCCAAGCGATTCTGTCCCGCATGCAATCGGAACGCCAGCGCATCGCTGCCCAGGCGCGTGCGGAAGGTGCCGAAGCCTTCGCCCGCATTCGCGCGGATGCGGAACGGGAACGCACGGTGCTGCTGGCGGAAGCCAGAGCCACGTCCGATCGTCTACGCGGCGAGGGCGAGGGCGAGGCCACCGGCATCTATGCCGCAGCCTTCGGCAAAGACCCGCAATTCTTCGCGATCTGGCGCACGCTGCAAAGCTACCGCGACGTATTCGATGCGGGTGGAGCACGATTGGTGCTAACCCCGGACAACGAGTTCCTGCATTATCTGCAAGCGGCCCCTCCGGCCACACCCTAGTGGGCCGATCCTAACGCTTGAGTCTCAAGCGTTAGGTGAATCGGCCCACCAAATCAAAGCCTAGTGGGCCGATCCCGATGGCAGCATCCTATGCCGTCGGGTGAATCGGCCTACTAAAACAAGGGCCGGGACGCCCGCTTGCCGACGGGCGTCGGGCATCCCATATGCCGACCATACGTCAGGAAAACCGATCCATGCGCCTGCCCACATCCGCCTTCCTGAAAGCCGCGCTGCTGGGCAGTGCGACGGTCCTGATGTTGCCCGCCGCCGTCGTCGTCGCCCCCCCCCCGGCCATGGCGCGATCCGCCCCGGAAAGCTTCGCCGATCTGGCGGAAAAATTGCTGCCGGCGGTGGTGAACATCTCGACCTCGCAGACCATTCCAGCCAAAGGCGGCAAGCCGGAGGGCGGGCCGGATGTGCCGGCGTTCCCGCCAGGATCGCCGTTCGATCAGTTCTTCAAGGATTTCATGAACCGCAACCGCCCGCGCGGCGGCAACAACGGCGGCGAACCGGCCCCCGAACGCAAGGCGCAAAGCCTGGGTTCGGGATTCGTGATCGACCCCGCCGGCCTGATCGTGACCAACAACCATGTCATCGACGGCGCCGATGAGATCAGCGTCATCCTACAGGACAACACGACCCTGAAGGCCACCCTGGTCGGGCGGGACGAGGCCGGCGACATCGCGCTGCTGCGGGTCAAGCCGGACAAGCCCTTGCCGGCCGTGGCGTTCGGCGATTCGACCAAATCCCGCGTCGGCGAATGGGTTCTAGCGATCGGCAACCCCTTCGGCCTGGGCGGCAGCGTCACCGCCGGCATCGTTTCGGCGCGCGGGCGCAACATCCACTCCGGCCCCTACGACGATTTCCTGCAAACCGATGCGGCGATCAATCAGGGCAACTCCGGCGGTCCGCTGTTCAACATGGACGGCGAGGTCATCGGCATGAACACCGCCATCTACTCCCGCACCGGCGGGTCGGTCGGCATCGGCTTCGCGATTCCGTCCAGGATTGTGAAGACCATCGTCGCGCAGTTGAAGGATGTCGGCCACCCCGTGCGCGGATGGCTGGGCGTGCGCATCCAGCAGGTGACCCCCGATATCGCGGAAAGCGTCGGCTTGAAGGACGCGACCGGGGCCATGGTTGCCGGCGTGAACGATGGCGGCCCAGCCGACAAAGCGAAGCTGCGCAATGGCGATATCATCCTGAAATTCAACGGCCAGGACGTGAAAGACATGCCGGCGCTGCCGCGTATCGTCGCCGAAAGCGATGTCGGCAAGCAGGTTCCGATTGCGATCTGGCGCGACGGCAAGGAAATGGTGCTGACCGCGACACTGGCAGAAAAGCCCAGCGAGGCGGAACTCGCGGCGGCCGATACCGGCGGCAAGGGCGGCGAGCAGGCGAAACCGGTGGATCTGGTTGGCATGGGCCTTAAAATCGCGCCGATCACCCCCGACATGAAGGACAAATTCCAGCTCGGCGACGATCAGAAAGGTGTCGTCATCGTGGACGTCGCACCCAACAGTCAGGCCGCCGAGCGCGGACTGAAACCGGGCGATGCGATCGTCGAGGTGCAGCAGGGCGCGGTTTCGACCCCCGACGATGTGAAAAAGCGCATCGAAGCGGTGCGCAAGGAAAACCGCAAATCGGTGCTGATGCTGGTGCAGGGACGCGACGGGCTGCGCTGGGTGCCGCTGCCTTTGACGAACGATAAAGACAAGGACAGAAAACCCGGCTAATCTCCCGGCAAAGGCGAGGGAGAATCATCGTGCTCGGTCGCATCCTGGTTTCGCTGCTGGCGATAGGCTTCTACGAAACCGCCATGTTGTTGGCGACGCCGCAACTGACGGTCGCTGCGGGTCGTGCGGCAGGCGGACAGTTCGACGACAGCGATACCTCGTTCGTCGCGGCTTCCATCCGCTTGGGTTTTTACGGCAAGCTGGGCGCGTTGCCGGCGATCGTTTTGGCGGTCGCGCTGTTGGCAATCTGGTGGGGTCCGGTGGCCCGGCGCATCGCCAAGCGCCGCACCGTCGTTGCGGTCTGCGCCCTGCTGGCTATCGCCCCCGCCCAGGCCTACTACGAAAAAACCGACTATACCGAGGCGTATACGATCCTGCCGAACGAATCCGCGTTCTGGATCCCCGATGCCGGCGCCAATCGGGAGGGTCAGGCCCAGTTCGAATCCGAAGCCTACCTGAATGCCAACAAAATTCCGTTGAAGCGATTTATCGTCCCGCACACGAAGCTTTCCGGTTCGGGCGGATTTTTCGATTTCTACGTGCCGGCCGGCCGGTTGATCGTTGTCGATCGCACCCCCTACTCCCGGGAATGGGTCGATGCGACGGATCGCGGCACGTCGAAAAAGAAGGAAGGCTTCCCCTGCCAAACCAGCGAGGGCCTGAACGTCACCGTCGGTATCTCGGTCGGAGCATCGGTGCCCGAAGCCAGCGCCGCCAAGTATCTCTATCGTTTCGGCGTGCTGCCGGTGATCGGCGATCGCACCAATCCGGGCGTGATCTTCAACTCGGTCTACTATAGCCGCCGGTTGCAGGATGTGATGGATGACGTCGGCCGCAAGAAGGTGCAAACGCTGGTGTGCGCCGAAATCACCGCGCGCGCCTTCGATAAGGCCAATGCGGAGGCCAATCAGATCGTCGAAACCGTGCGCAAGAACGCGACCGAATATTTCGCATCCGTCGGCATTTCGTTGGATTTCCTCGGCTGGGCCGATACGTTCGGGTTCGACAAGGAAATCCAGGATGCGGTGAACCGGCGCTATATCGCCTCCCAGGACCGAGAGATCGCGACGGCGTTGGCACCCTACGCCGATACGATCCAGAAACTGGCGGCGGCGCATGCCCTGCGCGCGTTCGGCGATCGCAGCGACGGCAAGCTGCCAACCACCATCGTTGGGCTGCCAGCAGACCTCGGCGGCCTGCTCGGCGCCCTGCTGAAAGCAACCCCGCCCCCACCGGCCGCCCACTGACCTCGCCGCCGCCGACCGCAGGTTAAATCCCAGCGACGATATCCGCCGCCCGATACCCCTGCGCAAACAGCAAGGCGCGCAGGTCGGCGTGATCGACGCGCGCCTTGGCCTCCGCCGCGACGATCAGTTTGGCGTGGAAGGCAATGCCAAGCCCGGCCTCCCGCAGCATATCCAGATCGTTCGCGCCGTCGCCAACCGCCAACGTCGCCTTCAACTGCACCCCGCGCTCGGCGGCGAGGTCTCGCAGCGCGTCCAGCTTCGCGGTGCGATCCAAGATCGGTTCGCGAACCAACCCCAACAGCGCCCCGTCGGCGTGCAGCAGCTCGTTCGATCGATGCAGGTCGAAGCCCACCCGTTCCGCGACCCGACCGGTGAAAAAGGTGAAACCGCCGGAGACCAAGGCCGTCAGGGCACCGCGTGCGCGCATGGTGGCCACCAGTTCGGTTGCGCCGGGGGTCAGTTGTATACGCTCCCAAGTTTGCGCCAAGGCATCGACCGACACCCCCTTCAGCATGCCCACGCGTTCCCGCAGGGCGTCCTTGAAATCCAGCTCGCCGTTCATTGCCCGAGCGGTGATGGCGGCGATCTTGGCGCCGAGACCGGCGATGGCGGCGAGCTCGTCCAGCGTCTCCCCGGTGACGATGGTACTGTCCATATCGGCAATCAGCAGGGCTTTGCGACGGCCACGGGGGCGGACGGGGATGGCATCGACCGCCTCACCCTCCAGCGCCGCCCGCACCAACGCCATATCGGGAAATGCGGTCAGCGGGATGTCCACCGCCTCCCCGGCCGAAAGTTCGATCGGCATGCCGCCGCGCACGGCGTCGCGCACGCGATGGATAAGGCCGGGGGTCAGCGCGGTTGCGGCCCGGTTGGCGACGACAGTCAGGATGGTATGCATGATGCGGCGGACCCTGGCAGCGGGACTGCCGCGTTGCAATGGGCGAGATCGCTCAGGTCGGCGAAATCCGTTCCTGTCGCCGTTATCCGCCGGCCATGATCGCCTTGCAGGCCGCCGGCAGCACGCGCGGCTTGGGCGGGGTCGTCGGCGTCGTCGGTTTGGCCGGCCGGTCGAGTTGGTCGAACCACCATTGCAATGTCGCATCGCAGCCATCGCCCGGGGGCGGCGGCGGCATCGCCACGCACTCCGCCTGCCCCGCCGGGCATTTGAAGGCGATATGCATATGTGCGCGATGCCCGTACCAGGGCCGGATCGACCGCAGCCACGCCCGATCCCCCGTGGTTTCCACGCAAAGCTGCTGCTTGATCGCGGCATTCACCAGGATCCGATCGACATCCGGCAGCAACGCCGCGAGGTGCAGCAGCCGACCGACGGCGGGTGTCCAACGGGCAGGGTCGATGCCGCGTTGATCGGATCGGACCACGCCCACAACCTCGATCGTTTCGCGTTCGGCTGCGCTCAACGCCGGTTTCGGACGCGGGTCCAGCCCGATATCGACATCCAGCCCGACCTGATGCGCCGCGTGACCGCCGGCCATAGGGCCGCCGCGCGGGTTGGAGATATCCTCGACATAGAACTCCGCCAGCCCGGCCCGCTGCGCCTGCACGCCCAACTGCTTCACCCGCGCGATCGTCTGCGGCATGCCCCAGAAGCTGCTGTGAGCGAGGTGAATGGTCTGAAACCCCTCCCCGCCCGGTGGCAGGCGTTCCGCGCCGGCGATGCACCCGCCGGTTCCGTCCCCGCCGACGATCCGCAGCGGGCCGGGGGCCGGGGTGGACACGGACGCGCCCAGGGCTGCGGGGGCGAGCGTCGCGGTGGCCAAAAGGAACAGGATCGGCAGGATGGGACGAGGCAAGATCAGAACCGCCGCTCGAAAATGGAAATCACATCGCCCGGTTGCACGAAGGCCTGCCGCTCGGCTTTCCCCTCGACCGATCGGCCGTCCTGGATTCGGACGACCGCAGCATAGCCCTCCACCGCGCGATATGTGAACCCGCCGGCGACGGCGGCGGCGGTCACCACGGTCATGCCGGGCTGATACGGGTATTGGCCGGGCTTGTTCACCTCCCCCAACACGAAAATCGGCCGATAGGCGGTGACTTCCGCCACCACCGAGGGATCGCGCAGCATTTTCCCCCGCTTCAGCGCATCGGCCACCGCGGCTTCCAATTGCCGGGTGGTCAGGCCCGCCGCCCGCACCGAACCGACCAGCGGCACGGCGATGGCGCCGCTGTCGTTGACCCGGAACTCGCCGGTCAGCGCTTCTTCGCCGAAGGTGATCAGCCGCACCGCGTCGCCCGGACCCAGGCGATAGTCGCGCGTCGTCGCCTCCGGCAGGTCCGGCAGACTACGGCCGGGAGCACAGGCCGCGAGCAAGGGCAGCAGGGCAAGCAACAGACGCATGGCGGCCTCGGGCAGGTGTGGTATCGTCGCCCCCCGTCATACCCATGGATGTGTTGATAAAACGTTAACGGCGGGAGGAAATCCGATGCGCGCCCGGCAGTTCGTTCGGCCGCGCGATCCCGACCGCCGGCCATCCCGCTTCAGGAGCCCACAATGTCCCGTCTCGTCTACATCTTGAACGGACCCAATCTGAACCTGCTGGGCAAACGCCAGCCGCATATCTATGGGCACGAGACGCTCGCCGATGTGGAACGCGATTGCCGAGCGCTGGCGACCGAACTGGGCCTGGAACTGCGCTTCCATCAGAGCAACCGGGAATACGAAATCATCGACTGGATCCACGAAGCCCGCGACATCGCCTGCGGTCTGGCGATCAATCCGGCGGCCTTCACCCATACCTCGGTCGCGGTGCTCGACGCGCTCAACACCTTCGACCATCCGGTGATCGAGGTGCATATCTCCAACGTCCACAAGCGAGAGGAATTCCGCCATCGGTCGTTCGTTTCCCTCCGCGCCGACGGGGTGATCGCGGGTTGCGGCACGCTGGGGTATCAGCTTGCGCTGCGGCGCATCGCGCAATTGGCACAACCGACGGCTTGACCCACCCAGCGGGTGGGATACTACGCCGCCCAACAAACAGGAGACTGCTATGACCCATGCTATCGCGCGCCGCGCTTTGGGTGCCGCCGCCCTCTCGACCTTCGCCATCGGCCGCGCCCGCGCCGCTGGGCCGGACGAAATCCGCATCGACTGGGCGACCTACAATCCGGTCAGCCTGATCCTCAAAGACCAGGGCCTGCTGGAAAAAGCCTTCGCCGCCGATGGCATCAAGATCCGCTGGGCGATGTCGGCGGGATCGAACAAGGCGCTGGAATTCCTCAATGCCAGCTCGCTGGATTTCGGGTCCACCGCCGGCGCCGCCGCGCTGATCGCCAAGGTCAACGGCAACCCGATCAAGTCGATCTACGTGTTTTCCCGCCCGGAATGGACCGCACTGGTGACCGGCAAGGATAGCCCGATCAAGACGGTTGCCGACCTCAAGGGCCAGCGCGTCGCCGTCACCCGCGGCACCGATCCGCATATCTTCCTGGTGCGCGCTTTGGCCGGCGCCGGGCTGACGGAAAAGGACGTCAAGCTGGTGCTGCTGCAACATGCCGACGGCCGCACCGCGCTGGAACGCGGCGATGTCAACGCCTGGGCCGGGCTGGACCCGCTGATGGCCGCGTCCGAGGTCGAGAGCGGGGCGCGCCTGTTCTTCCGTAAGCCCGAGGCCAACACCTGGGGCGTGCTGAACGTGCGGGAAGAATTCGCCAAGGCCAACCCCGGCTTGGTCAAGCGCGTCCTGACCGTCTACGAAGATGCGCGCAAATGGTGCCTCGCGCATCCGGCGGAACTGAAGGCGAGCCTGATGACGGCGACGAAACTGTCCGATCCGGTGATCGCCAAACAGCTCGAACGGACCGACATCTCCTCCGGCAAGATCGGCGCGGTGCAGGCCGGGACGATCATCGAAGCCGGCAAGGCGTTGCAGGCGGCGGGCGTGCTGGACGAGAAACTCGATATGACGGCGATTGCCAACGGCATGATCGATCCCACTTACCTGCCTGCATGAAGCCGATCGGGCTCGTCATTCCGGTCGCTCTCGGCCTGATCTGGGAAGGTGCGGTGCAATACGGCGTCGCCTCCGGCCGGTTGATGCCGCCGCCATCGCTGCTGCTGCACGCGACCGTCGCTTTGGCGCGATCGGGGGAGCTATGGTCGCATGTGACCGCGACCATGGCCCGCATCGGCTTAGGGTTCCTGTTCGGCGCGGCCGCCGGCACCGCGATGGGGGTGCTGAACGGCGCCAGCCCGTTCATGCGCCAGTTGCTCGACCCCACGATCCAGGCCCTGCGCGCCATCCCTTCCCTCGCATGGGTCCCCCTATTCATCCTCTGGCTCGGCATTTTCGAGACGTCGAAGCTCGCGTTGATCGCGATGGGGGTGTTTTTCCCGGTCTATCTGGGCGTTCTCAGTGCCATCCAAGGGGTCGATCGCAAATTGATCGAGGTCGGGCGCGTCTTCGGCCTCACCCCCATGGGCATCGCTTTGCGTATCACCGGCCCGGCCGTGCTACCGGCCTGGATCGCGGCTTTGCGCACCGGGTTGGGCCTGGGCTTCATGTTCGTCGTCGCGGCCGAGTTGATGGGCGCGTCGGAGGGATTGGGCTACCTGCTGCTCGACGGGCAGCAGATGGGGCGCGCGGATTCCATCCTGGTGGCGATGATCGTATTCGCGCTGCTGGGCAAAGCCTGCGACAGCATCCTGGTCGCCATCGGCGTCCCCCTGCTCCGCTGGCAAGACACCGTCCGGGCTCGGCTATGACCCAGCTATCGATTTCCCATGTCGGCAAAACCTACGCCGATGGCACCGAAGCCCTGCGCGACATCCAGGTCCGCGCCAACGAGGGCGAGATCGTCGCCATCCTCGGCGGGTCCGGCTGCGGCAAAACCACCCTGCTGCGGCTGGTTGCCGGGCTGGATACGCCGAGTGCGGGGACCATCGCCGTCGGCGGCGAGACGATCGCCGGCACCCATCCAGCCATCAGCGCGGTGTTCCAGGAACCGCGGCTGCTGCCCTGGCTGAAGGTCGGCGCCAATATCGCATTCGGCGGGCAGCGGTTGGAGGCGACCGAGCGGCAGCGGCGGGCGGAGGCATTGATCGAGCGGATCGGATTGGCCGGGTATGGCGGGCGCTGGCCGCGCGACCTGTCCGGCGGGCAGTCGCAACGGGTCGCCATTGCCCGAGCGCTGATTGGACATCCCGGCGTGCTGCTGCTGGATGAGCCGTTTTCCGCCCTGGATCCGTTTACCCGCAGCAGCCTGCACGAGCTGGTGCTGGGCCTATGGGCAGAGTTGAAGCCGACCATCCTGATGGTCACCCACGACGTCGATGAGGCGGTGACATTGGCCGATCGTATCGTGGTGATGAAACCGCGCCCCGGCCGGGTGCACGAGAGCATGACGGTCGATCTGCCCCGCCCGCGCGACAGGCTCACCTCGGCGTTCGAGATGATGAAGCGGCGGGTGCTGCGCACGATCGACCGATCGCTGGACGCGGAACGCCCGCCCGCCGCTCGCCCCGCCGGGCCGGGCGGGGCCTCGCCCTGGTTGTAGGCGACCGGTCGGCCGTCCGGATTATTTCAGGCGATCGGCGATGCGGGCGAGGCCGGCACTCGCGCAAGCCTCGTCCTTGTCGCCACCGGGGGCGCCGCCGACACCGATGCCGCCGATGACCTCGTTCCCCGCCTTGATCGGCACCCCGCCGGCGAGCGGAATAACCCCGGACACATCCTTCAAGCCGGCGGCGGCGGGGTTGGCGATGCGGGTCGCGAATTCGGCGCTGGTAATGCCGAACGCGGCGGAGGTGAACGCCTTCCGGCGGGAGGTTTCGAACGTCTGCGGCCCGGCGCCGGAGTCGCGCAGATAAGCCTGCAAATTGCCGGCGCGATCGACGATGGCGGCTGAGACCTTGTAACCATCCTTGCGGCACTGCTCGACCGCCGCCACAACCATGGCGTTGGCGGCATCGGCGGACAATTGGCGGCTGGAGACGGTGACGTCTTGCGCCGCTGCTTGCTGCGCCACGGCTAGCAATGCGACGGTCGCGAGCAGTACGGAATTGCGGAACATTGTGTCCTCCCTATGCGATAGCGGGCGATCCTGCCCTTATCGAATAGACCGCGCAGGCCGTCGATTATTCCCTCGCTGGCCGCTATAATACCGCGCCGGTTCGGTATGCGGCGGCCTGCGGACGCCGACAATCGCCGCTGCGCTCTCTTGCACCTTCGTCGCAATACCCTATTTTTGCAGTATGACATACGTGGCGGAACTGCCCGAACGGGGCGCAATTTCAATCGAGGGGGCGGATCGCGTCGCCTTCCTCCAAGGCCTGGTCTCCAACGACGTGGCCGCCGCCGCGCCGGGCTGCTCGGTGTGGGCCGCATTCCTTACCCCGCAAGGCAAATGGCTCGCCGATTTCTTCATCCATGCCGATGGGGAGCGGCTGTTGTTGGACGTCGAACGCGCCCAGATCGCCATGCTGGTGCCGCGCCTGTCGCGTTATCGGCTGCGGGCGAAGGCGACGATCGCGGCGGCCGAGGATATCCGGGTGTTCGCCGCTTGGGGCGGTTTGGCACCGGAGGGGGCCATCGCCGCACCCGATCCGCGTTTGCCCGATGCCGGTTGGCGGCTGCTCACCGTCGCGCCGATTCCGACCAATGCCAGCGCGGCCGATTACGACGCGCACCGGCTGTCGCTGTGCTTGCCGGACGGATCGCGCGACATGGAAACGGAGAAATCCACCCTGTTGGAGGCCGGGTTCGACGAGTTGCGGGGCGTGTCCTGGAGCAAGGGTTGCTACATGGGGCAGGAACTCACGGCCCGCACCAAGTATCGCGGCCTGATCAAGCGCCGACTGGTTGGGGTCGCGATCGACGGTCCGTCGCCGGAACCGGGCACGCCGATTTACAAGGACGGGATCGATGTCGGCACGATGCGTTCGTGCCGCGATGGACGAGGTCTCGCGATCGTCCGCCTGGACGCGATGCACGCCGCACTACGCTGCGGTTCGGCCGTGCTGACGCCGCATGTGCCGGCCTGGATGGCGGTTGGATAAACCCCCGGGTTATTTATCCAACCAAATGTCTTCCCACCGCCAGCCGTTGTAAATGCTGTTGACCATGATCGTCATATTTTTGACGTAGGGTTGCCAGCAGGCGCCGCCGACATCGTGATAGATGATCGGCCGTACAACATCGTCGGCCAGTTTTCGCTCGATCGCCCACACCATTGCCCGCCGCTTGGCGAAATCGCTTTCCATCGACTGGGCCTCGAAGTCTTTCTCCAACTCCTTGTTGCAATAATTGGTATAATTTCGCAACGAGCCGCAGGCATAGTTTTCGTAGAAGTTCTGATCGGGATCGTCGAGCGAACTGCCGGTCAGATTGAGGCCGATCGCAAATTGTTTTTTGAATACCCGAGCGTAATATTGGGGCGTGTCGGCGATGTCGAGTTCGGCGTTGATGTAGACTTTTTTCAGCTGATCGTTGAGGATTAGGGCAGGATCGCGAAACGAATTGATATCGCGGGTAAAGATACGCGTCTCTAACGGTTTGTCCGGGCCGTAGCCCAATTTCTTCATAATCGTTCGGGCTTCCTCGCGATTCTTTTCGATATCGGGTCCGTAACCGGTCAGCGTTGCCAACACATCGGGCGGCATGCCCCATACCCCGTCCGGCGGCGGCAGCATGGCACCGCCGATGCCGGCTTGTCCTTCGTTGATAATATCGTTGAAGGATTTGCGATCCAGCGCCAGTGCCAGAACTTTGCGAATTTCTGGATTGTCGAAGGGTGGCGCGTCGCGGTTGATCACCAGATTGGTGCTGACATTCGTCCGTCGCATGACGCATTGCGCGGCGGGCGCCTGGGTGGCAATTTCCTTCGCAATCGAAACGGTCACGTCGGTGGGATAGGTCATATCGAATTTGCCGGCGACAAAGCCTAGCGTGCGGGTGCCTCGGTTGGGAACGATTTGGTAGACGATACCGTCGAGGTACGGCAGTCCGGGCTTCCAATAATCCGGATTGCGCTCCAGGCGCACGATCTCGTTCAACCGGTATTCCACGAAGCGGAACGGTCCGGTACCGATCGGTTTGGTGCGCATGGCCGCCGAGGGCACATGGCACGGATAGACTGGCGACCAGCCGGATGCGAGCAGGGCGATGAACGACGGTTGCCGGCGGTGCAGATGGAAGGTCACGCGTTGCGGCCCGTCGACGGTTATTTCCTTCAGGTTGGCGAACCAGGCCTGCCGCGGGCTTTTACGGATTTTCCCAGGTTCCAGGCCAGAAACCATATCCCAGGTGCATTTCGCATCCGCACTGGTGAAAGGTTTGCCGTCGTGCCATTTCACGCCTTCGCGCAGCACGAAAGTCAGCGCGGTGCCGTCTTTGTTCCACTCCCATTTCGTTGCCAATTCGGGCACGATAGTATCCAGCGTATGGCGCGGAATATGTTGGTCGAACAGCACGAGATTGTTGAACATCGGCATGAAGGGGATGACGACGGACGCCGTGCCTTCTTCCTGAATCGACGGGCTGGGCGGGGTGTCGATATGCGGCAGGGTCAAGATGCCGCCGCGCTTCTGGGCTACAGCCGGCACGGCGGCAAGCAGCACGCCGGCCGCGATGGCGATGGCGCATCGGAGCAATGGAACCATGGTCGTCCTCCCGTCGTGCCGGGTTATCCCAGTCTGGACGGAAGGCTGCGGGAGATTCGGGCGGGATGCAAGCCGGGATGCGGCTGCGTCCCCGGCCTGCCGTGGATCTAATGCCCCGGATTGGCTTTCGCGAACGCCGCTTTCTGCTCAGCCGTCGCTTCCTTTTGGAACTTCGCCTGCCAGTCCTTATACGGCATGCCGTAGACGATTTCCCGCGCATCGGGATCAGCCAAGGGAATGCCGCGTTCCTCGGCGCTCTCGCGATACCAGCGGCTGAGGCAATTCCGGCAGAAGCCGGCGAGGTTCATCATGTCGATGTTCTGCACATCGGTGCGCGTCTGCAAATGGTCGCGCAAGCGGCGGAAGGCGGCGGCTTCCAACTCGATCTGGGTGGCGGCGTCGATGTCCTGCATGGCTCAGTCTCCTGAAAACACAGATAGATGGGCAGACACGGGGAAGATGGTGCGCGGCGGCCGGTTCCGCCATACTTAAACCGACCGGAACGGAGAATGATAGCCGATGCAGGTGGATGACGGTAGGGCGCGCCTGACGCTGCGCGCACTGTTCGATGCGGCCGTGGCAGCCGCCGATCCCCGGGTGGTGCTCGCTGCGCATCTGCCGCCGAAACCCACGCGCGGGCGCGTCGTGGTGGTCGGGGGCGGCAAATCCGCCGCCGTGATGGCCGCCGCGTTGGAAGACGCCTGGCCGGACGTGCCGATGGAAGGTCTGGTGGTCACCCGCTACGGCCACGCGGTGCCGACAAAACGGATCGAGGTCATCGAGGCATCCCACCCCGTGCCCGACGCCAACAGCGAAATCGGCGCCCAACACCTGCTCGACCGGGTGCGCGGCCTGACCGCCGACGACCTTGTTATCGCGCTGATGTCCGGCGGCGCCTCCGCCTTGCTGGCCGCCCCCGCGCCGGGGCTGACGCTCGCGGACAAGCAGGCGATCAACAAGGCACTGCTGGCCTGCGGTGCCAATATTACCGAGATGAACGCCGTGCGAAAGCATCTCTCCGCCATCAAAGGCGGCCGTCTCGCCGCCGCAGCCGCCCCCGCTCGGGTCCTCACCCTGGCGATCAGCGACGTGCCGGGGGACGATCCTGCGGTCATCGGGTCCGGCCCGACCGTGCCCGACTCCACAACTTTTGCGGAAGCCCGAGCGCTGATCGGGCGCTATGGCATTGTGCCGTCGCCTGCGGTGGCGGCGCGGCTGGCGCAGGACGCGGACGAAACGCCGAAGCCCGGCAGCCTACCGCACACCGCATTCCGCATGATCGCAACCCCGCTGATGGCACTGCAAGCCGCCGCGAAAACGGCCGAGAGCCTGGGATTCACCCCGCTGATCCTGGGCGACGCGCTGGAAGGGGAAGCCCGGGAGATGGGCATCGTCATGGCCGGCATCGCCCGATCCATCCGCGACCACGGCTACCCGGTGAAAGCCCCGGCGGTGCTCTTGAGCGGGGGGGAAACCACCGTGACCCTCGGGGCCGGCCCGTACGGGCATGGCGGGCGCAACACCGAATTCCTGGCCGGACTCGCCATCGCGCTGAACGGCGCGCCGGGGATCTGGGGCATGGCGGGGGACACCGACGGCGTCGATGGCATGGATGAGGTCGCCGGCGCCATTCTCGCGCCCGACACCATCGCCCGCCTGCGCGCCAAGGGGCTGGATGCCCGCGCCATGCTGACCGGGCACGACAGCCACACGTTGTTTGGATCGGTAGGTGACTTAATCGTCACAGGCCCTACACTGACCAATGTTAACGATATCAGAGCCGTCCTGATCGGCTGAAGGAACCCGCTTATGGCCATGCAACCGAAACTGCACCGCCGCCGCCGCACGAAGATCATCGCCACCCTCGGCCCGGCCAGCGGCACGATCGAGGTGCTGACGCGCCTGTTCCAGGCCGGCGCCGACGTGTTCCGGCTGAATTTCTCGCACGGCGATCACGCCAGCCACGCCGCCCGCTTCGCCATGATCCGCGTGCTGGAGGCGAAGTTCGACCGACCGATCGGCATCCTCTGCGACGTGCAGGGGCCGAAACTGCGGGTCGGGCGGTTTGCCGGCGGGCGGGTACACCTGCAAACCGGCAGTACCCTGCGCCTCGACCTCAATCCCACACCGGGCAACACCCAGCGGGTGAACCTGCCGCATCCCGAAATCGTCGAAGCCGCGTCGATCGGTGCGACGCTGCTGCTGGACGACGGCAAATTGCGCCTGCGGGTGACCCGCAAACATGCCGACGCCCTGGAAACCGAGGTTGTGGTCGGCGGCCCGCTCTCGGACAACAAGGGCGTCAACGTCCCCGACATCGTGCTGCCGATTCCCGCGCTGACGGCAAAAGATCGCGCCGATCTGGAATTCGCCTGCCAGCACGGTGCCAACTACATCGGGCTGTCCTTCGTGCAGCGGCCGGAAGATGTGGCCGAGGCCAAAGCCCTGATCGCCGGCCGCGCCTGGACCATGGTGAAGCTGGAAAAGCCGCAAGCCTTGGACAATCTGGAAGAAATCATGGCCCTGACCGACACGGTCATGGTCGCGCGCGGCGATCTCGGCGTGGAACTGCCGCCGGAGGAAGTGCCCCTGGCGCAAAAGCGCATCGTCCGCTTGGCCCGTCAGTTGGGCAAACCCGTGGTGGTGGCGACGCAGATGCTCGAAAGCATGATCTCCGCCCCGGCACCGACCCGAGCCGAGGCGTCGGATGTGGCGACGGCGGTGTTCGATGGGGCGGATGCGGTGATGCTGTCGGGCGAAACCGCCGCCGGCCAATACCCCTACGAAGCCGTCAACATCATGGATCGCATCGTTGCCAGGGTCGAACAGGACCCGGGCTGGCGGGCGATGATCGATGCCTCCCGCGGCGACCCCGAAGCCACCGCCGCCGGGGCGATCGCCGCCGCTGCTCGGCAGGTCGGGCACACGATCGGGGCGAAGGCGATCGTGGCCTTCACCGCATCGGGCGGCACCGCACTGCGCGTCGCCCGCGAACGCCCGGACAGCCCGATCGTCGGCCTGACGCCGGAACTGGACACGGCACGGCGCATGGCCGTGGTCTGGGGCGTGCACGCCGTCGTCACGCCGGATGTGCATTCCATGACCGAAGCCGTTTCTCGGGCGGAGCAGGCGACGAGAATAGCGGGTTTCGCGGTGCGTGGGGATGAGATCGTGGTGACGGCGGGCGTGCCGTTCGGACGGGCCGGCACGACGAACGCGCTGCGGGTCGCGACAGTGAAGTAATACCGGTCGGCCGCATGAAAGTCGGAGATTCGGTCGGCGCGTGTAAAAGCAACACGCGAGGGGTCAGGCCCGGCGCCATCGGCTTTATTCCCGGCTCCAGACACGCAAGGAGCCGACCATGCCATTCCGCTGCATCCCGATCGCCCCAGGGATCGCCGACCGCTTCCGCCAATCCAGTGTGGACGACGGGGGCAACCCGATCCAACATCGGGTCCTCGACACACCCGGCGCACCCTGCCGACAATGCCTGCGCGACGCCGCCGCCGGGGAGGAAATGCTCCTGCTATCCTGGCATTTGCCCCGCCCCTTGGGCATCTACTGGACGCCAAGCCCGATCTTCCTGCATGCCGAGGCCTGCACACCCTTCGATGCACCGGACACGATCGCACCGATCGTGCGCAACCGGCTGGTTTCGGTCCGCGCCTACGATCGGGAGGATATGTGTCTCTACGACCTCGGCGATGTCGGGGAGGGTGCGGTCGTCGACACGCTGTTGCAGCGCGCGCTGGACGATCCGCGCACCGCTTTCGTCAACATCCACACCGCTCGACCCGGCTGCCTGCTGTGCCGGGTGGAGCGGGTCGAGCCGAGCCTGCCGGGGTAGGCCCGGTTCAAGCAGCAATCAGGCCGGCGGCAGGGGCCGTCCCTTGCGGGCGATGAAATCCGGAAACGCGGTTTCTGCCCGCGCGCCGGCCATGACATTGGCGGCATAATCGACCTCCGCCGCGTATTGGCCGGCAAGGTCCTGCCCCAGTTGCTTCAGCATCAACGCTTTCACGCCCATCACCGCACCGCGATGGCTGCCGGCAATCATGCGGCCCAGCCACATGGTTTTGGCCCGCAACTCCGCCCGCGGCACCAGATGATTGAGCAAGCCGATGCGATAGGCTTCCTCGGCTTCGACCACCCGAGCGGAGAACAGAAGCTCCTTGGCGATGGGCCAGCCGACCTGGTTGGGTAGGCTCCAGGTGCTGTTGATGCGTCCGTATGCCGCTGCGAGGAAGCGGAATTTCGTCCCCTCGCAGCCCACGCGCATATCCAGCGACGACGACAGCACCCCTGCCCCGCCATAGGCCAACCCGTTCATCATGCCGATGGTCGGCTTGGTGCAGGCGCCCACGTCGAAGGCGGAATGGCCGGAACCCATGGCTGCCTGCTGTTCGAGCGTATACAGCTTGTCGTCCGAGCGCTGCTCGTGAATGTCGCCGCCGGCCGAGAACGCCTTTTCGCCGGCCCCGGTGAAGACGATGCAACCGACGCTGTCGTCGGCTTCGAAGCCATGCATCGCGTGGTGCATCTCGCGCACGAGTTGGCGGTTCATCGCGTTGAGGACTTCGGGTCGGTTGAGGGTGACGATCCCGACGCCGTCTTCGACCTCGGTCAGGATGCATTCGTATTCCATCGGTTCCTCCTATTTTTTGCAGATCGGTTCGTTGGCTATGGCTCGGCTGCGGCCCCTGCTGGGGCGGCTATGGCGGTGCGCCGCCAGCCGCCAGCGGCCAACCTTGCGCGAATCGGCGCGAATCGATGGACAAACGACAACCTTAGATGGTTTTTAAAATGTCATACACCTATAGGTTGCATATCGATGTAACCCTCGGTATGTTTTCCCCATCGAAGCCGACCAAGGACGCAATCATGCTCCCCAAACACTTTCCAGCCCGCTCCGCTGTAGCCTGCGATCCCCTCGCTCTCGCTCACATCGCCCGCGCTACCCCTTTGTTGGGTCGTGCGATGCAGACCCTCGATCAGCGCGCTCTCGCGGCAAACGGCGGTAAACCGCTTTCACGCCTCGGCAAAACTCACCAGTATCTGACCGTCCTGCACAGTGTCGCCCGCAACGCAGTTCACAGCAGCGACAACGCCGTCGGCGGGGGCTGGCAGGCGGAATACGGTTTTCATCGCTTCGAGGACGAGAAGAATCTGTCCCCGGACGACGGTGTCCCCCTCAGCCGTGAGCACCTGGGTGACCAGACCTGGGATCGGTGCCATCAGTCGATCGGCGCCATCGATCTCGTCGTCGGCACCGGCGATCGGGTCTGGCAGACGCAGCCGCCAAGTGCGCCCGCGCAGACGCAAGCTGCGTATTTCGCCGTCGCGCACCATGGACAGCCGCTCGTGCACACCGTTCAGCACGACGCCTTCCGCCCGACCGGTCCCGTGGAATACGTTTGACGGTTCGTGCGCCGGCACCACCTGCCAGCCATCCGCGTGACGCGACACCTGGACCGGCCACACCGTGTCGCCGTCGGCGAATTCCAGCACCCGGACTTGCGTCGCATTGGTCCACCAGCCATCGGTCGCATGCCAGGGCGAGTATGGATCGGCGCTCTCGGCCGCCGTCTTCGCGGCAGCGACCGCTTCGGCGTGCAGTTCGGCGAGCGCCATCGCGGCGAGCACTTCGGCCGGGGGCGTGCCCTGCCCGGCCAGCAAGGTCCCGGCTTCCCGCGCGATAAACCCGGTATCGATCCCCCCGGCGACGAAATCTGGATGCGCCGCGATGCGCCCGAGCAGATCGACGTTGGCGACGACGCCGGCCACGTCGCAGGCGTCGAGGGCGCGTTGCAGGATCCGCAGCGCCGTCGGGCGATCCGGCCCGTGGCAGATCAGCTTGGCCAACATGGCATCGTAATGGATCGACACCGTGTCGCCGGCCGCGAAACCGGTATCGACGCGGATGTCGTCCGGCATCTGGAACCGCACCAGCCGCCCGATCGAAGGGGCGTAGTCGCGGGCGGGGTCCTCGGCATAGATGCGCGCCTCGAAGGCATGGCCGTGGATGCGGATGTCGGATTGGGCGGCCGGCAGGGGCTCGCCCGCCGCGACGCGGAACTGCCATTCCACCAAATCGAAGCCGGTGATGGCCTCGGTCACCGGGTGTTCCACCTGCAAGCGGGTGTTCATTTCCAGGAAGAAAAAACCCTCGGCGTCGGCGACGAATTCCACGGTGCCGGCGCCGGTGTAACCGACCGCCTTGGCCGCTGCCACGGCAGCAGCCCCCATGGCTTCGCGCCGTTCGACGGTCATGCCGGGGGCTGGCGCTTCCTCGATCACTTTTTGATGGCGGCGTTGGGCCGAGCAATCGCGTTCGAACAGATGCACGGCATTGCCATGGTTATCGGCGAATATCTGCACCTCGATATGGCGGGGCCGTTGCACATAGCGTTCGATCAGCACGCGATCGTCGCCGAACGCGGACGCCGCTTCCTGCCGAGCGGAGGCCAGAGCGGGGGCGAAGGCGGCGGCGTCCTCGACCACGCGCATACCGCGCCCGCCACCGCCGGACACCGCTTTGATCACCACCGGGAAGCCGATGCCGACGGCCTGGTCGGCGAGGAAATCGGCGTCCTGGCGATCGCCGTGATAACCCGGCAGCAGCGGCACGCCAGACGTCGCCATCAACCGTTTCGCCGCCGATTTCGACCCCATGGCCCGCATCGCTGCAGCCGAGGGTCCGACGAACACCAACCCCGCCGCCGCGCAGGCATCGGCGAAATCCGGGTTTTCCGACAGGAACCCGTAGCCGGGATGGATCGCCTCGGCACCGGATTGCAGCGCGGCCGCGATAATGCGGGGGATGTTCAGATAACTGTCGCGCGGCGCGGCCCCGCCGATCGGGTATGCTCGGTCGGCCGCCTGCACATGCATGGCCCCGGCATCCGCGTCCGAGAAAACGGCAACGGTCTGGATGCCCATCTGCCGCGCGGTGCGGGCGATACGGACGGCGATTTCGCCTCGGTTGGCGATCAATACGGACTTGAACATGGCCATCACATCCGAAACACGCCGAAGCGCGGCGGCTCGATCGGGGCATTCAGCGCGGCGGAGAGCGATAGACCCAGCACTCGGCGGGTATCGGCGGGGTCGATCACGCCGTCGTCCCACAGGCGGGCGGTGGCATAATAGGGGTTCCCCTGGGTTTCGTACTGCGCGCGGATCGGGTTTTTGAACGCGGCTTCCCGCTCCGGCGTCCATTTGTCGGACCCCGCCGTCACCGTCGCCAGCACCCCCGCCGCCTGTTCGCCGCCCATCACCGAAATCCGCGCATTCGGCCACATGAACATGAACCGGGGATCGTAGGCCCGCCCGCACATGCCGTAATTGCCGGCGCCGTAGCTGCCGCCGACGACCACGGTGATTTTCGGCACATTGGCGGTTGCGACAGCAGTAACCAGCTTGGCACCGTCTTTTGCGATCCCCCCGGATTCGTATTTTCGGCCCACCATGAACCCGGTTATGTTCTGTAGAAACAACAACGGAATGTTGCGCTGGCAGCACAGCTCGATGAAATGCGCGCCCTTCTGCGACGATTCCGAAAACAGGATGCCGTTATTTGCCAAAATGCCGACGGGATAACCATGGATATGGGCGAAGCCGCAGACCAGGGTGGTGCCGTAGAGTTTCTTGAACTCGTCGAACACGCTGCCATCGACGATCCGCGCCACGATTTCGCGCGCATCGTAGGGGGTGCGGATATCGGCCGGGACCACACCGTAAAGCTCCGCCGGATCGTATTTCGGCGGTTCCGGTTTCTTCACCGCCACCGGCATACCGGAAACCGTATTCAACCCGCCGACAATCCGCCGTGCGATCGCCAGCGCATGCCGATCGTTCTGCGCGTAATGATCGACCACGCCGGAGGTGCGCGCATGCACATCGGCGCCGCCCAGATCCTCGGCGCTGACGATTTCGCCCGTTGCCGCCTGCACCAATGGCGGGCCGCCCAGGAAAATGGTGCCCTGCTTGCGCACGATAATGCTCTCGTCGCTCATGGCCGGGACATAGGCGCCGCCGGCGGTGCAACTGCCCATCACCACCGCGATCTGCGGAATGCCGCGTGCCGACATGTTGGCCTGATTGAAGAAAATGCGGCCGAAATGATCGCGATCGGGAAAAATCTCATCCTGCATCGGCAGAAATGCGCCGCCGGAATCGACCAGATAGAGGCAGGGCAGCCGATTGGCCGCAGCGATTTCCTGCGCCCGCAGATGCTTTTTGACCGTGATCGGAAAATAGGTGCCGCCCTTCACGGTGGCGTCGTTGGCAACGATCGTGCAGGTGCGCCCGGCCACCCGGCCGATACCGGTGACGATGCCGCCGCTGGGCACATCCCCGCCATACAGCCCGTACGCCGCCAAGGGCGACAGCTCCAGAAACGGGGAGCCGGGGTCGATCAGCCCGGCAATCCGATCGCGCGCCGGCAGCTTACCCCGAGCAATATGCCGCTGACGGGCGGTTTCCCCCCCGCCCAGCGCCACCGCCGCCGTTTTGGATCGCAGATCGTCCACCAACGCTCGCATGGCGGCGACGTTGGCGGCGAATTCGTCGGAGCGGGTATTCAGGTCGGATCGAATGGTCGTCATAGCTACGCCTTATCAGTCGCCGCACCGCGCCGCAAAGGTTACGGACCGGACCGAACCCCCTTTGCCTCGGCTTCCGCGATCAGACGGTTGGCATCGTCGGGCAGCAACAGGCGTTGCGCCACCAGACCCTGCGCCGCCTTGGTCACGGCCGCGACGTAAGCGCCAGGGGTCGGATACCGCTCCTCCAACGACAAACGCCCATCGCCCGTCTTCTCCCGCTCCGCTCGGTTTGCCGCAAACGGCACAAAACTGCCGGCCAAGGTGCAGAACCCGTTGGCAAACCAGTCGTCCCGGAACAGGTTCCACCCGGTATAGGTGCCGATCGGAGCTTGGATATAAACGTTGCGAATGCCGCCGATATCGTTGCCGTCGGCATCCACCTGCGGCACCAACACCCCGTAGCGGGCGGTGCCGATCCCCGGCGGTTCCTTGCCCAGCACCCCGCTTATTTCGCCGGCCTTGTAGCCGGGGCCGCGATCGAACACCGGCAGCGGATTGTGCACCCCGAGGAACCGAACCGCCGGCCGATCCACCCCGCCGTAGCCGTTCGCGGGAATAGCCGGAAACCGCACGGCGTCGGGGGCGACCAGCGTGCCGGCGGCGATGGTGGGAATTTGCGAGGGCGGCGGCGCGATCCCATCCCGCACCCATCCGGTCAACCCGTCGAGCAGCGCGCGCATCGTCCAAGTGTGCGGATTGGGGTTGCTCTGCTGATAACAGGCCCCGAACGGCGCTTTCGTCGGCAGCGGCAGGCCGGCGGGGGCATGTTGGGTGCTGGCCATGATATAGCTGCGCACATTCGGCGGGTCGGCCACGTCCTGCCGCCCCAGCGGATCGGTGAACCCCAGGGATTGCCGCCCCTCCCATATTTCCAGCACGGTGGCGGCATGCACGATCGTCGGGCAGGTATTTGTCGCCGCGCAACGATCGAGGACCCCGGCCGAGCGCCCGGTGAGCGGATCGGTTTGCTTGCTGTAGCTGAATGGGAATTCGTAAGCCGGCGACAAATGATCGACCTGATCGTTCCACCCCCGACCCGGCGCGCCGAACCGAATATTCAAGCCAAGCAACCCGCCACCGATATGCGGCAGCGCGGCATCGAAGGCCTTGCCCGAGCCGGTTTCATTACGGTTGAAACCCAGCAGCAACATGGTCCGAATGAAGCGACCGCTTTGCGACGTGCCCATGATGGTCGTTTTGACAGCGGGACCATGCACCGTCGGGCTGCGCGCCGATTTCATGTAGGTGCCAAGATCGCGGGCAACCGCCATGCCGATACCGAGCACGAGCGGGTCCTTGGCGCGGTAGAGCACCTCGTATTGATGGCCGGGTTGGAAGCCGGTCGAGAGGCAAATCTTGCGATCGTCGGGCTTTGCCTCCCCGCACGCGCCGAACGACCACGCCGCATTCGGTATCGCCACGCGCGGTGCATTTTCCCGCGCTCGGACTGTCAAACTTGGCAAAAATCCGTCGGCGAGAGGCGTTTTATTGTCGGTGCTCACGGTCGGATACGCCGCATGCGTCAGACCAGTAAACCAGCCGGTGGACAAAGCGACCGAGGTCGCGGGCGCAGTCACCACGATTTCGGAACGGACCGTTCCGGTAATGGACGATCCGTCCTTGTTGCGCGCGACCGGCACGGTCAGCGTCATGCGATTGTTGCCCGGCAGCACATCGGCCTGCCAGCCGAACCAGATCGTGGTGTAACCCTGCTGCTGCAACCAACCGTCGCCGGCATTCGCCACCGCGTTGTTGGCGGCAAGGTCGCCGGGAACATCCGCATTGAACAACGAAACCGCGCCCTTGTTGCCGCGATTGATGACGTTGAAAAGCAGAATATTATTGGATTTTTTCGGATCGGCCGGGCGCAGAATGGCGATATCCGTCGTATATTCCACCATCCCCTTGGCATTGCGCGGCGCCAGGGCAAGGTCCTGGATCGGCGCGTTGGCGGCAGCATTCGGGTCGAGCACCCCGTGCGCCTTCCCCGTCACCAACTCGAACCCGCCGACCTTGCCGAACGCAAGCCCAGCGAACGCCGGCTCGGTTTTCACGATCTCGATATCGACGATGCGTGCTTGCGCCCCCGTAAACACGACGGTCGAGGCGGAGACGGCGAACAAAAGATTTCGAATGCGGCGCATACGGCAGGTTTCCCCGATTGTTTGTTGCTGCGATGCTAGCCGTTGGACCGGCCGGACGAAAGAGGGCCTGTCAAACCGCCGTGGCCCCGATCGTCCAGACCCGAATTTCGTCGGCGGACCACCACCCGACCACCAGATGCGGCGCCAATGCGGCAATCCGTACTGCTTGCTCCGCTTCGCTTTCGACATAATGCGTGCAGCCCCAACGCGTCGCCGTTTCCGCTTTGTAACGGGACACCGACGCGATATCGGATGCGAACGATGCAGGTCGGCATTCCAGCGGAATCGCACCGAAACCGTGCCGCGCCAACCATTCCGCCGTTACCGCGCGATCCATCTCCGGCCGCCCCGTGATCACCACTGCTCGGTCTGCCGCGAACGGTGGCAAGCTGGCGAAGGGAGGCAAAAGATGCCGGCGGCGCAACGCATCGTCCAGGTCTGTATCGTAATGGTTTCGAGAAATATCGGGCAGGAAAATACCATCCAGGTCCAGCCCGAAGAACGGTTTTTCGAACGTCCGCTCGGCTGGATTGCCGCTGGCACGCTGGGCGCGGGCGGCGGGCGTTGCTTCCCCCCGTTCCCACGGGAAGCGGAACAATTCCCGCATGGGATGGGAGAAATCGGGCACCAGAGCTGTAGTATCGGGATCGTGGACGATCGCGAATGTGGCACACTCGTAACCATCGCGTAGGAGTGCATCGCGCACCCCGGCCAAAGTTGTTCCGGTAGCCGAGCAGTCATCGACCAGCAATTGACGCCGCCCGAGGGGTTTGGGACCGAGCCAGGATGTTACGTTAGTTTTTCTTTCGTAGGAGGCAATGAAAAGCGGTAAGGCAAGCCCGCAGGAAACCATGGTTCCGGGCACCAACCCACCCCGCGCGATCGCGACGACGCCGTCCGCCCCCCAAGCCTCCGCCCGACCGAGCAAAGCAGAGACCATCCGTTCGGCGCGATCGTAGCCGATGAAGACCGGCATACGGTCGGTTGCCAGCCCCTTCCAGGGGACGGTCACGGCATGCCGACCCGGTGGTTCACGAATTGCGTGGTGTAGGCTTTGGATAAATCGATGCCGGGTTTATAGACGCCGACAGCGACCATCGAATCGTAGAATGCTTTCCATCGCGCATCGGTCATCGCCCCGATTCCCAAGCGACGGGCATCGCCGGAATCGACCGTGCCGCGCGCCAACATCGTTTTGCGCCCGAATTCTATCAGCGCGTCGGGCATTTCCGGATTGGCGTTCCGGATCAATGCATTGGCCGGCGCTGGGTCGCCATAAAGATAGGAATACCAGCCGAGGATGGAAGCGTCGATAAAACGCCGTACCAGATCCGGCTTCGTATCGACCAGCTTCTGGCTGGTGGTCACGATATTGGCATACCCGAGATAGCCGGCATCGGGCAGCGCCAGAATGGTCGGGTCGAAACCGATTTTTTCGCGGATCAGGAATGGTTCGTTGCTGACGTAACCTTGTTGCACCGCATTTTTATCGGACAGGAACGGTGCCAGATTGTAGGTATAGGGGCGGATCTGGCTGTCGGAATAGCCGAACTTGGCCGCCAGGAACCTCCACCAACCGTTGCGGGTATCCGACCCGATCGAAATCGGTTTACCGCGCAACGATTCGAACGTGTCGTTGCCATTGCCGGGATGCGCCATCAAAACGGCCAGATCGCGCTGGAAGAATGCTGCGACCGCCAGAAACGGCAGCTTCTCGGCTGCGAACTCGATCGCCCGCCCGCCGCCAAGATTGAAATCGAGCCGCCCCGCCATCAACAATTGCATGTGGTTAATCTGCGGCCCGCCCTCCTGAATGGTAACCTCCAGGCCCTGCTTCGCATAAATACCGGTCGCCAAGGCTTGATAGTAGCCGCCGTATTCGGCCTCGGCCTTCCAATCCAAACCGAAAACAACCTTATCGGCCGCGCGCGCAGGCAGCGCCGCGAGCATCAGCACACATGCAACGAACCACCGCATCGCCTAAAAACCCACCTGCACCAATTGACCCGAAACCGCTCGGGAACCCTCCGAGAGCAGAAACCCCATAACCTCGGCGATGGCCGCCGGCTTGACCCAACGCGAGGAATCCGCGTCCGGCATATCGGCGCGATTTTGCGGGGTGTCGATGGTGGTCGGCAACACCGCGTTGACACGAATGTTGTCGTTCCGCAACTCATCCGCCAGGCTTTCGGTCAGCCGCATCACCGCGCTTTTGGTGGCCGCATAGGCCGCCATCTCGCCGCTGCCGCGCAGCCCCGCCGCACTGCCGATGCCAACTAACGCGCCACCGCCGACCGCCCGTATCGCCGGCACCGCCGCGCGATAAATATTCCAGGTGGTTTTCACGTTCAGGGCAAACATTTGGTCCCATTGATCCAGGCCGGCGTCGGCCAATTTGGCCATGGCAAAACCGCCGACCGTGGTACCGACGCCATCCAACCGTCCGGCTGTTGCAACGACCTGCGCGACCAATGCCAGGCTCGCGTCCGCATTCATCAGATCGAAACTGGACAAAGCCATGTGCCCGGCCCCAGGCAACCCGGCCACGACTGCCGCCAAACGTTCCGCATGGGTGTCGACGGCGGCAATCCGAGCACCGTTGGCAGCGAGATGCGCGGCGAGCGCGGAGCCGACATTGCCGGCGGCACCGGTGACGACGATAACTTTACCGGAGAACATATTCGGACTTCCTTTCAGCGCGGCAGCCGCCAGCCGACCTCGGCCGCGAATGTATCGAAAAATACTTCTTCGTAGGCGTTCTCGGGGTCTTGCCGAACGCGGCGATCAATTTCTTCCGCATCCGGCCCGACCAGGATGCGCCAGCGACCGGATTTTACCCCATCGAGGATAATTGTCGCAGCCTCGGCAGCACTGGTCGGCGCATCTTCGACAAATCGTTGCGCCCGACGCGCTACCACGGCCACGATATCCGCATCGGACATGCCCGAAACATCCCGCCCCATCGAGATCAACCGCGTGCGGGTCTGTGCGATCTGCGCGGCGTCCATCTCGTCTGCGTCGTTCCCGGTCTGTACACGCAATGAGTTGGCCGGAATTCCGGTCCCGATATGACCCGGCATCACCACCGACACCGAGATATGCGGCGCATTGAGCCGCAGGTCGGTGATCAGCGCTTCGGAAAATCCTTTGACCGCGAATTTCGCGGCGGCATAAGCGGTGTGCGGCACATTCGGTCCGACCGAGGCCCAAAATCCGTTGATACTGCTGGTATTGACGATATGACCTTCATCCGCTGCGCGCAGCATCGGCAGAAAAGCGCGCGTATTCAGATAGACCCCGCCCCAGCAAATATTGAAAGTACGCTCCCATTCCGCCCGCTCGTGCGCAATCATGCTGCCGCCACCGCCAATGCCGGCGTTGTTGAACAGCAGATGGATTTTATCGGTGGCATGCCGAGCGGCGACATCGTCACGGAATCGCAACACGTCGGGTTCGCTGGACACGTCGGCAACGAAGGACGTAACTCGGAGGCCTTGCGGCAGGCCCGCATCCCTGCACAAACGTATCGTTTCGGCCATACCGCGCGACGAAACATCGCACATAGCGACGTGACAGCCTTCCGCTGCCAATTGGCGCACCAGTTCGCGTCCCATGCCGGAACCGCCGCCTGTCACGATGGCAATTTTACCGGAGAATTCTTTCATTTCGTCGACTCCCACGCTGCAATTTCATCGCCCGTCATGCGCCACGCATTATCCAATTCCGCCACCACTTCCTGCATGAAAGCCTCGGTCAGGGAAACCGCTCGGCGATCGTCGCCCAACCGATCCGCGAGGAGCGCAAGCGCCAACTGACGCGGCCCGTCGCCTTCGTAGGTCCATTCGAAACCAGCGGGGGAATAGCGCCGCAGGTCGAACCGCGGATCGAGCGGGATACCATCGACTGTTACCACCGCTCCATCCAGGCTGCGGCCGCCTTCGTAAATTTTCATATTCCACTCCCCCCGCTGCTGTTGCGGACAGTTTTGAATATTTGCCAACGGTCCGCTACCCGAACATTACCACGCTGCGAACGGTTTCGCCGCGCTTCAACGCAGCAAACCCTTCGTTGATTTGTTCCAAACCGATCCGAGCCGAGATCATTTCGTCGAGTTTCAGTTTTCCATCGAGATAGGCGCGTGCCAACAACGGGAAATCCTGCGCCGGTTTGCCGCCACCATAGCTGCTGCGGACGATGCGTTTTTCCTGCATCAAGCTACCCCATCGGAACGATACTTCATCGTTGACCGCAATTTTCCCCAACCAGACGACCTGCCCGCCGGGTCGCACGGTTTCGACCGAGAGACGGAACGATTCGGCGCGCCCGGCGGCTTCGAAGACGACGTCCGCGCCGCGATTTTCAGTCATCGACCGTACAAGATCGGCAACGTCCGCCGGATCGCAAGCATGGGTCGCACCGATCGCCTGCGCGAGTTGCCGGCGCGACACATTAGGATCGACTGCAACGATCGACCCGGCCCCCGCCAACCGACAGCCTTGGATGGCGGAAAGCCCAACGGCTCCGCAGCCAATGACGACCGCGACATCGCCCCAACGCAAGGCCGCCACCCGTGTTGCCGCCCCCACCCCTGTCATGACCCCGCAACCGATCAAGGCCGCCCGATCGAACGGCATGGAGTCGGGCACCCGGATCGCGGCCTGCGCCGGCACGACACAATATTCCGCAAAGCCACCGAGATACATCAACTGGTGCATGGGCACGGCGTCGCAGGACAAGCGCGGGGTGCCATCGAAATGAAACCCTTTTCCGCCGTTGGCAAGAAACGTCCGGCACAGGATCGGCTGCGCCCGCTCGCAATAAAAGCATGTGCCGCAATGCGGGTTCCAGGACAGCACCACGCGATCGCCGACGGCCAGATCCGAAACACCGGCCCCCACCTCGGCAATTTCGCCGGCTGCTTCGTGTCCCAACACAGCAGGCAATTGGATGGCAATGGCGCCCTCCATAGCCTCCAGATCGGTGTGGCAAAGGCTGGCAGCCCTGATACGGACGAGCACGTCGCCCGGACGAACCGGCCCGACATCGACGGTTTCGATCGTCATGGGGGCGTCGACACGGCGTAAAACGGCAGCTTTGGCCTGCGGCATAGTCTCGCTTTCTTTCGGGTAGACGGATGTTAAAACGTAACCCGCATTCCAGCAAAACCCGCAACCGGCGGGGCCGGGCTCAGGCTGCGCGTGTTCGCTGCCCCCGGCACCTGCGCAATCGGTATCGCAGAGGTGGAGGAGAAGGTTCCAAACGTTTCGTATTTAGCGTTCAGCACATTTCTAACCAGTGCGAAAAGCTCGACAGATTCGGTCAGACGGTACGAAGTATTTGCCGATACAACCAGATAAACCCCCGTTTCCGGCGTCAGATTTGCTTCGTCGCCAAACAATGTCTGACCCGAACTGAAAACCGCCGAAACGCCAACCGTCCAGGCATCGTTCGCGGCATAACTCAGCCCGGCTTTGACGCGATGGCGCGGGATACCGGGCAGTCGATTTCCGGCAGACAGATGGATCTGCCCATTGGCATCGGCCATCGGGTTGAGCGGACTTGCCAACGTCAGCGCTGTTTGAAAGGTCGCGTCGGTATAGGTGTAATTTAGCCAGGCCCGAAGGCGGGGAGACCGCAGCGTTGTACCGATCTCGATCCCTTGTCTGCGCACTAGCGGAACGTTCTGGAAATATGCGAGACCGGGTGTATCGCTGGCAACGAAAAGAATTTCGTCGCTTGTGTCGGTGCGATACGCAGCCAGATTCCACTCCATCGTCGTTTCGGGATCGATTGCGAATTGTCCCCGCAAACCTACCTCGACCGTGCGGCCGACCACTTGTTTCAACGAGGGATCCCCAACGAAAAAATTCGCCAACGTACAAGGCATCGCGCTACTCGCGCACGACAACTCAGATGGCGTCGGTGCTCGGTTTGCCTCCGTGTAACTCGCATAGACGGACATCGTGGGAGAAATCTTATAGGTCGCACCGATACCGGGATTGAGTCGGACAAAGCGATGCGACCCGTTCAATGCCGAACCATTTCTATCGTGCAGATCGATATCGGCGATATTGAGCCGAGCACTGAAGGAGACGGAAAGAGACGGTGTGGCATCGAAGATATCGGAGAGGTACATTCCGTAATAACGGGTCGATGTGCCTAATTTAACGGGCGCGATCGAGCCATCCGGTTGCACCACAACGCTGCCGGGGCCGATGAACCGACGGTCTGCCGACACACCCCCGATCGCCGTATTCGCGCCGAACGACGATAGGCCGCCATCGAAACTAGCGCCCGAAACGATCTTATTGTGCAGCCCGAAAATTGCCCCCTCGTGTGTTAACTGGGCCGCTACTCCATAACCATTCGTATCGAGACCCAGGCTGTTCAATTGCGCGTAAGGTCCCCCATTCAGGAAATCGGGTATCGGCGCACCGTTCCGACCGATCAGCGGTTTCCCGTTATCGTCGCACAAATTGCCGCCGCAAGGCGTAGCCGACGTGGTATTTCCATTGACGATACGCTGCGACAGGTTACTGTAATACATCGCTCCCTGGATCGAGGTTGTATCGCTCGCGTCCCAGGTACCGTTGAGCCCGACCAGCGCGTATTTGTTGGCAGTTGCGTTGGGTAGGGTAAAGGCCGCGTTCCGTTGGGCGTTCAGCAGTTCGACCGGCGTCGTGCCAGGCCCATTCAGCATGTTGTCGGCAAGCAGAACCGTTGCATGAACCTCGGCAGATTTACCGCGCCAACCAAGATCGCCAAAAAATTGCCGAACGTCCGATTGGTTGGATTGACGCCAGCCATCGCTATGTACCGCATTGGTAGCGAAATAGGCCGCTGTGTCGCCGCTTTTTCTTCCATATTCGAACGATCCGCCCAAAGTGCCGAACGATCCTCCGCGAACGATCGACGACGATCCTTGGTAGGTAAATCCGTTTTTCAATCTTATCGACAGCGCGCCACCCAATGCATTCAAGCCGAATGCAGGGTTCGAACTTTGCAGGTTCAATTTGTCGATCGCAATATCGGGCAACAAGTCCCAGTTGACCGTATCGGCGAACGGTTGATTGAGCCGAATTCCGTTCGCATAAACAGCGATTCCTTGCGGATTGCCGTCGAGCGGCGACGCCACAAACCCACGATACACTAAATTCGGCTGAAATTCATTCCCCTGGGCATCGCCGATCGCCACACTCGGCGTCCGCTCCTCCAGCAGATTGAGCATGGGCGCGAGGCCGATCGAATGCAGATCTTGTCTATCGTAAACCGCAATAGAGGCGGGAATTTTGTCGCGGTCGAAGCCTGTGCCCAGCAGCGGTGTCGCCCCGATCACCTCGATCTCCGGCAATCGTTGTGCTTCCACAACCTGCGAAAAAAGCAACGCAATCGCAAACGCCGCAAGGTTCCTACGGTTCGCTTTGCGTCGAAAATTACGAACGAGAGACACAGAATTAACCCTTAACGCCGCCCATGGTCAAACCCGCTACCATGTAGTGCCGCATTGCGTAATAGGTCGCGATCGGCGGCATCGCATATACGATCGCTGTTGCCATCATGTAATTCCATGGTGCCTCGTCGCTATCGAAAAATTGGTCCAACGCAACTGCGACCGTCATGCTCTCGGTCGAGGACAACAGCAAAAACTGGTACAGATATTCGTTCCATGCCAGCAGCAGCGCATAAGTGCCGACAGCGACGAGCGCCGGCGCCATCAAGGGTAGATAAATGCGCTGAAATATCTGCCACGGCGTGGCGCCATCGACGCGGGCGGCGTCGTCGAGTTCCAGCGGTACAAGACAACCGTACTGTCGCAGAATAAGGATCGCGTAGGGTGTTGCAAACATCGCCTGCGCGATGACGACCGACCACAAACTATCCGACAATCCGTAACGATGCATGATGCTCACGAAGGGAATGGCCAGAAACGATGCCGGAACAGCATATGTCAGTAACGTGGCATTGGCGAACACCCAACTATATCGCCAGCGCATCCGACCGAGGGCGAAACTGGCCAGGGAGCCAATGGAAACAGTCACTACCATCGTGGTGAAGCCAATGAAGCAACTGTTACCGAACTGATGCCAGAAATGTTCCAGATACCAATAGTCCTGGCTCCAGACGACCTGGAAGCTCTCGAACGACCATTCGACCGGAAAAATATTGCCCGAATACTCAGCTGCATCGTCGTCCAATGCGATGAGTAGCATATTATATATTGGCAACAACGTCCAAACCGCGATCACGATGCCGATCGCAATTTTGCCGATACGTCGGAACGTGTTCATAACTGCACCTCGTTCGCACGAACCCGGCGCATCAACAGGATTGTTAGCGGAACCAGAAGGGGCAGAGCCGATATCATCGCCGCCATACCCAGGGGCGGATCGCCGACGGTGAACGCCGTATGGATGCCATATGTGGCCAAAACCTCGGTCGAATGCGCCGGCGCACCGCCGGATACGAAAAAGACGCCGCTATATTCGCCGATCGACCATAACGCCGAAAGCAACGTGCAAACAAAATAGAGATTTCCTAAAATCGGGAACGTTACATAGGAGAACCGGCGAATGCCGACGGCGCCATCGACATCGGCGGCATCGTATATCTCCTGCGGGATCGCCATGCGGCCGGCCAGGAATATCAAGGTCCAGAACGGCATCCATTTCCAGACCGTCGCAGCAATATCGATCCCGAGTGCCAATACATAGGAATTGAACCAAATCGGTCCTTCGATATCGAAGAATTGTTCTAATAAACTATTTGCAAATCCGAAGCGGCCAACGAACATCCAGTGCCAGGCGACGAAGGCCGGTATTGCAGGCAAAGCCCAAGGCAGCATGAATAGGACCAGAAGCCCCTTAATCCATCGATTGCGATCCATAAAATAGCCCGAGAGCAGCAGGGCCATAAACATCGTGACGTTTGTGCCGATCCCGACGTAGACGATCGTATTGAGCGCGGTCGGAAAATAGCGGGGATCGTCGATCAGTTCCCGATACAACGATGGCGTACTGCCCAACCATAGCGCCCAGGCGAGCGGATAAAGCAAAAATGCGAGCAATACAGCGATATAAGGCAACAAAAATGCTGCTATCCATGCGAGTTCGGTACCCTGCGACCCGATCGTCCGGCTTGCAAACCGCCGGCACGCACCACGCATTTTCGATCCTTGGTTGGATGTATTCATCGTTGGCTAATAATACCTAACTGCACCGAAGGCAAAACTCCCTGTACCCAACCTAGCATGCGGGACGAATTGGATTCGCAATGGTCGATGGCGATACCTGCGTGCCGTCGGGATCTGGAGCACCGGACGCAGTTCCGGCTTCATCCGAAGACGACCTTCGCAAATATTTCCTCGACCCGCTTGAATGCTTTATCGACCGCCTGCGAGGCGGTCATGCCGTTCTTAATGACATCGGCGTGGCATTGGCCCCAGATCTGTTCTGCGGCGACTTTGCCCCAGGCCGGATTGAAACCATTATATTGCGCGACCGTCGGCCCCAGAACAGCGGTCCTCACATAGGCGGCCCGATGCGGGTCGAGCGTGGGGTCCAACCACCACGGGTCCTGCTTCACGATCGACGGTATCACCGGAACCCAACGCCCCAGGCCGTTTTTGACATTGTCGTTCATGACTTCGGGTTGCATCATGTACGACATGAATTCCTTTGCAACACCGATGTTCTTGGCATTTTTCGGAATAAAGCCCCCGCCAGCACCGAGTTGCGCGGGCATCGGCGTGCCATCGTTCCGCTTCGGCAAGCCCATCACCACCATCTCCTCCCAATAGGCTTTCTTGTTTTTAATCATCGCGAGTTCGGTCGACAGCGTGCCGTCGAAATCCATGATGAACAGCTTCTCGTGGTATCCATTGTTGTCGTCGGCATCGTTCCAGCTCAACGCCTCGGGCGGAACGAAGCCGCCCTTATAGGCACTGGTCATAAATTCGACGGAACGAATCGCCGCTTCCCGTATTTTTGGGTCGGCGGTATGCAGTTTGCCATCCCGGGTGACGATGTCCTGCCCGCCATTGGCAATCAGAAAATGCGCGAACAAACCGTTCCCATCGTTCGGTCCGACAGTCGTGACCTGCAATCCCAGAGCGTACATTTTGCGCATGCCCTTGGCGCGCAACGCTGCCTGCATGGGCTTGAAGAAATTCCAAAAGGCATCCCATGTGGGCGGCGCATCTTTGAGATCGAAGCCTGCTTTCGTTACCAAATCGCCCCAGATATGAAATGGCGCGCAGGCTTGCTTCACCGGTGCCAAATAGAACGCCCGTTGCTTCGTCCGGTTGTTATAGAAACTCGAATTCAACAAAGCCGTCTCGCTCAGCAGTGCTTTTTGCTTCTCAACGACATCGCTGACGTCTTCGAGTTTGTCGTCCCAGGCATTTTGCGGCAGAATCGTCGTTGGGGCATCGTGGAAAATCAGATCGGGGACGTCGCCACTCGTCAGCGCAGCGATCGCTTTTTGGTTCAATGCCTGAAATGGCATAATGCTATT
>JANXMB010000067.1 GCA_025354865.1 Acetobacteraceae bacterium
GCAAGATTCGTCCAAAACTTGCCACGATGCACACACATCGTGTCTGCGCTTTGTCCTTTCTTGCACAAAAAACTGCTCGGCAGCCCTCAGCGACCCGTTTTTCAGCAGCCTGCTAAACGGACCGCTTCGTCGCCCACGTGAAACGGCGCGCCTGACCTGTAACGCCGCCGCTCGGCCGGAGTCCGATGGTCAGACAACCAGGAGACACGATCATGCGGCGGCGGACGCTTGTATTCGGTGCAATGACTATCCCCCTCGCGCCAGCCATCGCGCGGGCAGCCACCACGCAGGCAGCCGGGCCGACGAAGGGGCCGTCGGTGCTGGAATTGTTCACCTCCCAGGGGTGTTCCTCCTGTCCGCCCGCCGATGCCCTGTTGGGCGAATTGGCTCGGCGTCCCGACACGATCGCACTGGCGTGGCATGTCGATTACTGGAATTACCTCGGGTGGAAAGACCCGTACGCCGAGGCGGCGTGGACCGAGCGGCAGAAGGAGTATGCGCGGCGCTTGAATGCGGAGGTGTACACGCCGGCCTTGGTCGTGAACGGTGCGACGATGGTGGTCGGTTCGGATCGGCGCGCGGTGGCACAAGCGATGCAGGCAACCCCGACCCCCACCGGCATAGCCCTGCGTCGCACCGCCACCGGGCTGGTGGCGCAGTACGACGCCTGGGCGGACGGTGCCCGTGCCCAGTTGGTGTTTTACGATCCGGAAAATGCCACCGCCGTGGCGCGCGGCGAGAATGGCGGTCGGCAACTTAAGGAATACTGCATTGTCCGGCAGGTTCTGGACGTGCCGATGGGTGGGCCGGCAACGACTGGGACAATCGCATTGCCGCCGCCGATCGAGGGGCGCGGCGCGGTGTTGCTGGTGCGCGATGCCCGTGGGCAACTTCTTGCGGCCGGCCATTTACCGCCGGGAAAAGACGTCGCCGGTTAGCTGCGGGAGCAGCCGGCCGGTAGCCGCGTCAGCTAAAGACGCCGACCGCCGAGTTTATCAGCCTCGGCAACGCATGCCAGTCCGTCAGTAGCCAATAGGCCACGACCAATCCAAGGATCAGACCCATGGGAATAGCGAAAGCGCGGCCGCTGTAATCGGCTTTCCGTGACGTGGGCATCCAACTTCTCCGGCGATGGTCGAGGCGCCGGAGGCTCCGGGTACCCAACGCAAGACAACCAATGTATCGGCGCCTCTCGCTGACAAAGAGTGTGGCCACCAATTACGGCGACTTTTTAGCGCGTTCGGTCGCTCGATTGCGACAGTCTGGTTACCAGATGTGCGTGCTACGCATAGGTGGCGTTGCCTACCCTCCTTCATAATGCGGTCGAGCCGATAAGGACGAGACCGTGAGCGAGAACACCGTAACCGCGACCGCCGCCCCCGTGACACAACCCGTCGCAGAGACCGACACGACTTTTGCGATTCTGATCTCGCTGAGCGTCTGCCATCTGTTGAACGATATGAACCAGTCGCTGGTCCCGGCGCTGTATCCCATCCTGAAGGATACCTATGCGCTGGACTTCGGGCAGATCGGGTTGATCACCCTGGCGTTCCAGTTGACCGCGTCGCTGTTGCAACCGGTGGTCGGTATGGTGACGGACCGCCACCCGCAACCGTTCTCCCTGCCGATCGCGATGTGTTGCAGTCTGGTCGGCTTGCTGATGCTGTCGGTGGCGACGTCCTATCCGGCGATCCTACTGTCGGCGGCCCTGGTCGGTGTGGGTTCGTCGGTTTTCCATCCGGAATCCTCGCGGGTCGCACGCATGGCCTCGGGCGGCCGCTACGGGTTTGCGCAGTCGCTGTTTCAACTCGGCGGCTCCAGCGGGTCGGCCATCGGGCCGCTTCTGGCGGCGTTCGTGGTTGTGCCGAGGGGCCAATCCAGCATCGCCTGGTTCTCGGCGGCGGCGCTGCTGGCGATGTTGCTGCTGGCCAATGTCGGCCTCTGGTATAGTCGCCACCCCGCCATGGCCGCGCGGCGCGGACGTCGTGCGCCGCCGCCGGCCGCGATATCCACGCTGCCACGTAAAACGGTGGTCACCGCGCTGTGTATTCTGCTGGTGCTGCTGTTCTCGAAGAATGTCTACACATCGAGCCTGAGCTCGTACTACACCTTCTACCTGATCCAGAAGTTCCATCTGACGGTGCAGAACGCGCAATACCACCTGTTCGCGTTCCTGGCCGCCGTCGCGATTGGGACCTTCCTCGGCGGGCCGATCGGGGATCGGTTCGGGCGCAAGCCGGTGATCTGGTTCTCCATCCTCGGGGCGTTTCCGTTTGCCCTGATGCTGCCCTATGCCGGGCTTTATTGGACCGGGATCCTGTCGGTCGTGATCGGCCTGATCCTGGCGTCGGCCTTCACCGCCATCCTGGTCTATGCGCAGGAATTGCTGCCCGGCCGGGTCGGCACGGTCGCCGGCATGGTGTTCGGCTTCTCCTTCGGATTGGGCGGGCTGGGTGCGGCCGCGCTGGGGCGGATCGCCGATTGGACGAGCATCGAGACCGTGTACCAAGTCTGCTCGTTCCTGCCGGCGATCGGACTCTTGACGGCGTTTCTGCCGGATATCGAAAAGCCGCGCCGGTTGCGGGAAGCCGCCAAATCGCCTTAGGGTGTCCCCGGGAAATAACCAGGAGGCATGCCGCCATGAACGACGCTGTTAGCACCGAGAAGCCGCAGACACTCGCGATCGCAACCGCTGCCGATCCGGTCTACGTCGCCGGTCGCCGGGATTTCTTCCGCTACCGCGAACTCGGCGTGACCGAGGCGACCCACGGCCGTATGCGCGCCCAGGTCACCGAAGCCAAGCAGGGCCTGAGCGAGGAAACCGGCTGGCATTACCACGTCTGCGAACAGCAGTTCATCTACATGCTGAAAGGCTGGGTGGACCTGGAATTCGAGGACGGGCGCAAGGTTCGCCTCGGCCAGGGCGATTCGATGATGATCCCCGGCGGCATGCGCCACAACGAGACCGCGACCTCCACCGAGATGGACATTCTGGAAATCTCGGTGCCGGCCAAGTTCGGCACGGTCGTATGCGATAAACCGGCCGGACTGTAGGCCGGACTGCCGGAGAGCGCCGTTGGGCCGGACTCTGTAGTTCGGCCCCGGACGTTATCGCCGGGATTGCCGCCGGTAAGCCAGCAATCCCAGCGCCGCCCCGCCCAACAACGCCGCCGACATCGGTTCGGGGACCGACGTCGAGTCGAAGGCGATTGCACCGGCACACGCGCAGCCGTTCGGACCACCGAAGCTCTGGATCGTGAAAACCTCGCCTGAAATTGGCGCCGTGATATCGAAGAAAATCCAATCGACCGAACGATTATTGTAGGTGGCGCCGGTCAGATCGACCTTTGGCGATCCACTCGCGCCGGTTCCCGACAATTGCACGGCGCTAGAGTTGTAGCCCGCGATGTCGAGGTTATCGACCAGGATGCCGACCTGTAGCAAAGCGGGCGCATTGGCGCCGATCGTGAAGGTGTAGGTGGTTGCTGCGTTGTTCGTCCCCGGAAATGGATTGAGCGTACCCGTGGTAATCAGCGACACCGGGTGTCCGAAGGCAACGGTCGGATTGTCGATCTGCAGGTAGCTGCCGTTACCGGAATAAACCGAGCCGTTCGAGGTCAAGGAGCTTAAATACGTCGGGCGGGAAACGCTGCCCTGGCCACCGGCTACCGAATACCCATCGACGCCGAAAAGGCCGGATTGTTCGATATCGAAGCCATGTTTGGCCACCGTTGTATCGCGCCAGCCCGGCCCGAAGTTGGTGAGGCTGCCAGCGTAGGTAATTGTTGTCGCCGACGCCAACGTTGCCCAACCGGTTGCGAGCAAGGTCGCTATGGCGGCGATCCGGATAAGCCGGTTTCCAACACAAGATATCGATGCACGCATCGCACGCTCCGCTCGAACTGATCATCTAAAATTGTACAAATGGCAAAAAAATACTAGCAAAAACTGGGCCATTTTCGGTATACTTGCGATATCAGTCGCTTAGCGTCCGACTGATCGCCCGTTCGCTCCCAAGTGTAAAGTTTACCGACACTGCGGGTGCGGGTCGGCTGCCAGCGTCAGCGCGCGAAAAACATCTCGGTCAGGATGTAGTCGAACGCGAGGATGAGGATCGATGCGCTCACGACGGCATTGGTCGTCGCCGCACCGACGCCCTGCGCGCCGCCTTTGCTGTTGTAACCCTGGTAGCAACCCATCAGCGCGATCAGAAACCCGAATACGCCAGCCTTTGCGAGGCCGGAGATTACATCGTCGGCCTCGATGAATTTGATCGTATTCGACAGGTAGTTCCCGACGTTGAAGCCCAGCTTCATGGTGGACACGATGAAGCCGCCCATGACGCCGAGGATATCGGCCACCACCACCAACAGCGGCAGCGCCACGATCCCGGCCAGCAGCCGCGGTGCGACCAGATATTTCATCGGTTGGGTCGAAAGGGTCGATAGGGCGTCGATCTGATCGGTCACGCGCATCGTGCCCAACTCGGCCGCCATCGCTGCACCGACCCGGCCCGCCACCATCAGCCCGGCGAGCACCGGCCCGAGTTCGCGCGTCACCGAAAGCACCACCAGATTGGCGACCGCGCCTTGTGCCGAAAAGCGAGAGAAGCCGGTGTAGGATTGCAGCGCCAGCACCATGCCGGTGAAAACGGCGGTTAGCGCCACCACCGGCAGGCTGAAATAGCCGATCTCCAACAGGGCCTTGGCAAAGAGGCGCCCGTAAAACGGGGGGCGGACGACATGCGACAACCCCTCGATCCCAAAAAGGGCGACGGCGCCGGCCGAGCGGCAGGCGCCGATGGTGCCGCGCCCGATGGCGGCCAGAAGGTCGAGGATCCTGTTCACGCGCCTTCGTATACCCGGGGCAGCCGCAATGCGAGGGAGGTCAACACCTCATACCCGTTGGTGCCCGCCGCCAGGGCGATATCGTCCGCCGATTGGTGCGGGCCGAGCAATTCGAGCCATGCGCCGGGCGCGATTGCCGGATGGTCGGTGATGTCGAATGTGGTCAGGTCCATGGACACACGCCCTACCAGCGGGACCGGGGCGCCGTCAAAGAAGGCGTTGCAGCGTCCGGACAAGCGCCGATGCCAACCGTCGGCATAGCCCACCCCCACCGTTGCGATCCGGGTGGGCCGCGCCGCCGCCCAGGTCGCATTGTATCCGACGCTGGCCCCGGTCGGGATGTCGCGCACCGCCAGCACCCGGCCCATCAGGCGCACCACCGGGCGCATCGGATTGGGCTGGCCGGGTGTCGGGTTGATGCCGTAAAGCGCCGCGCCGGGGCGGGCGAGGTCGGAACCGAATGCCTCCCCCAGGAAAATACCGGACGAATTCGCAAGGCTTCTCGGCGCGGCCGGCAGCGATTTGCACGCGGCTTCGAAGCGGTGCCGCTGATCGTGGTTCAGCGGATCGTGCGCCGCCTCCGCCGAGACGAGATGGGTCGCGATATAGCGCAGGTCGATGCCGGCCAGCAGGTCGGGATTGTCGTGCAGCACCTTGAGTTCCCCGGCATCGACGCCGAGCCGCGCCATGCCGGTGTCGATGTGCAGAATGGCGGGGATGCTGGGTCCCGCAGCGGTCCAGGCAGCGATTTCGGCCAGGGAGCCGAGGACCGGGACGATGCGATGGGCGATATAGGTCGCCTCGGTGCCGGGAATAAGGCCGCCCAGCACGCTCAACATGGCGTCGGGAACGCTGTCCCGGATCGCCAAAGCCTCCTCCAACACAGCCACAAAGAAGTGCCGGCAGCCAGCCGCATATAACGCTCGGCATACCGGGATGGCGCCCAGCCCGTACGCGTCGCCTTTGACGACGCCGGCGACCGGGCCCATTGGGTGGCGGGCGCATAACAGGCGCCAATTGGCGACGATGGCCGAGAGATCGACGTGCAGGATGCCCCCTGCGCTCCCGCCGGGGGGAAGGTCGGCCATTACGTGGGATAGTCCTCGTGCACCTGATCCAAATCGCCGAACCGGGTGAACTCGCCCTCGAAATACAGCGGGATCGTCCCGGTCGGCCCATGCCGGTTTTTCGCCAATATCAGCTCGGCTTTGTTATGCACCTGCTCCATGTCCTGCTGCCACTTGCTCAGGCTGGTTTGGAACTTGTCTTCCGAGTCGAAGGCCATCTGCTTCGGCGCACGTTGGGCGAGGTAGTATTCGTCGCGATAGATGAACATCACGGCGTCGGCGTCCTGCTCGATGGTGCCGGATTCGCGCAGGTCCGATAGCTGCGGGCGCTTGTCTTCCCGACTTTCGACCGCACGCGACAACTGCGACAGGGCGATGACGGGGACGGCGAGTTCTTTCGCCAGCGCCTTCAATCCCTGGGTAATCTGGCTGATTTCCAACACCCGGTTTTCCGGCCGGGTGCCCGCCGATGGTCGCATCAACTGCAAATAATCGACCACCACCAGGGCCAAGCCCTTGGTCCGCTTCAACCGCCGGCAGCGCGTGCGCAACGCCGACATGGTGATCGCCGGGGTGTCGTCGATCTGGATCGGCAGCGCCGCGATGTCGCGCGACACCTGCACGAATTTGTCGAAATCCTTCTGCCCGATATCGCCGCGGCGGATGCGATCGCCCGACACCCGCGCTTCTTCCGACAGCAAGCGAGTGGCAAGCTGCTCGCAGCTCATTTCCAAAGAGAAGATCGCGACTTGCGCTCGTGGCATGGCATTGGGGTCGATGGCGCGCGCCTCGTCCAACAGGGCTTTGGCGCCGCCGAAGGCGATCTTCGTGGCCAGGGCTGTTTTGCCCATACCCGGTCGCCCGGCGAGAATCAGAAGATCCGACGGATGCAGGCCGCCCGTTTTGGAGTCCATGTCCCGCAACCCGGTCGTCAGCCCCGATACATGGCCGGCGCGGCGAAACGCTCGCTCGGCGCCCATGATCGCGTCGGTCAGGGCACGTTCGAACGCGACGAAGCCGCCGTTGTTGCCGCCGTGGGTGGCAAGTTGGAACAGCGATTGTTCCGCCGATTCGATCTGTTGCGCGCCGTCGAGTTCGGCATCCGCCCCGAAGGCGTTGTTGACCACGGTTTCGCCGACATCGATCAACTGGCGCCGCAACCAGGCGTCGTGGATCGCCTTGCCGTAATCGCCGGCATTGATGATGCCGACCATCGCGGTCAGCAACTGGGCCAGATATTGGGTGCCGCCGACTTCCTCCAGCACGCCGGAGTGTTCGTATTCGGCTTTCAGGGTCACAGCATCGGCGAGTTGCCCGGCTTCGATCCGCCGCGCGACCGATTGGAAAATCCGCCCATGGATGGGGTCGGCGAAATGTTCGGGCGCCAGGAATTCGGAAACCCGCTCATACGCGCGGTTATTGGCCAACAAAGCGCCGAGGAGGGCTTGCTCCGCCTGCAGGTTGGAGGGCGGCAGGCGTTGCGAAAGCCCGAGGAGCGGCGAATCGGCGATGCTGTTCATGATCCCCCGATATTATTCCCCCGTCCCTAAGGATGACAGCGTGGTAACCCTGTGGATAACGGGGACAACGGGGACTGTTGGCCCAACCCGTTGCGTAACGCGGCAATCGTGCGGGCGCCCCGGCGATCGAGCGAGCCGGCAAGCTCGCGCAGCCAATCGAAATCCTCCTGCTCGGTTGCGTGCTCGTACACCAAATCCAGCCCGAAGGCTTGGTATTCCAACCGAGGGTCGCGCAACGCCAATTCCGCCAAGCGTAAATGGGCCGGTTTGCCCCGCGTGCGGCTGCCACCGAGGGCGTCGCCGAATAGCAAATCCAGCGACGGCGCATCCAGGGCCGCGAACCGCCGCAGGATTTTGCCAAGCTCGAATTCCGCTCGGCCAAGCTTGTCGAGGGTCGGCGCGCTCATGTTGGCATGGTTGGCGCGGATGCGCACGGCTGTTGCTTCGTGCGGCAGGACGTGAATATCGAAGCCGGCCAACAACATGCGGATCCACATGTCGAAATCCTGCAAATTCGTCAGCCGCCGATCGTATTGTCCCACCGCCGCATAAGCGGCCCGTCGGATGGTTGCCGTCGGGGCCGAGAGACAATTCGAATTGTAGAAGAAATACCGCAACCACAGGAGACGGCTGAAATTCGGAAAGCGCAATGGCGCGGCGAAGTCGTTGTAGCCCTGCACCGGCTCGCCGCGTTCCCCGACCATGCGCGGCAGGCCGAACACCAGCCCGACCCCTGGGTTCGCCTCTAGATAGGCGATCTGCCGTTCCAGCCGGTCAGGCAATGCCCAGTCGTCGGAGTTCAGAATGGCGACGTATTTGCCGCATGCCCGCGCGAGGGTGGCATTCATCGCGCCGGAAATGCCAAGATTGACCGGCGACACTTCGAGTTTCAGGCGCGGGTCTTTGTAGGTGCGCAGGATATCGGCGGTCCCATCGGTCGAGGCGTCGTCGGTTGCGACGATTTCGAAGTCCTGGAACGACTGTGCCAGGACGCTGTCGATGGTTTGCCGGATGTACGCGGCGTGATTGTAGGATTTGATCAGCACCGACACCGTTGGCGGCGGGGCGCCGGGCCAACCGATAACGCGGAACGGGGCGGCGTGGGTCATCGGCCGTGGACGCTTTCAGATACGATGCGCGCTGGGTTGCCGGTGGCCGTGCTGCCCGACGGAATGTCGCGGGTGACAACCGATCCGGCGCCGATCGTGGCATTTTCGCCGATTGCGATGCCCGGCAATACGGTCGCCCCGGCACCGATGGTGCAGCCGGCGCCGATCGAGACCTGCCCGGCAATGGCAACGCCGGGTCCGATCGACGCGAAATCCCCGATGACGGCATGATGGCCGATGCAGGTGCCTCGGTTCACGAACACATAAGCGCCAAGCACGCTTCCGGCGCCGAACGTGCAGCCGGCATTGATGTAGCAGCCGGGGCCGCGTTCCAACCGTCGAGGCAGGATCGTCGTCGGGTCGATCAGGCAAAAGGGGGTATGGAAGCCGAGGCCCCGAGCCTCCGATTCGGCGTGCCGACGGTTGGCCGGTGCGAAGAGGGGGATCAGAAAGGGCAGCGCCAGCAGGGCCGGGCATATGTCGGGCAGGTCGAGCAACGGGGTTTGTGGGGTCAGATAGGTTGCGCCGTCGCGGTTGCGGATGCCGGCGGCGATGCCAATGCCAGCGCGCGCAAGGCTTTCCTCGACATCGACCACGATGGGGGACCCGGTCGCGAACAGCACGACGTTCATGGGGGACCACCTGGACGATAAGCGCGGCTGGGCAAGCGACCCGCCGCCCGAGGGAATACCCCCGAGCAGCGGGTGTTCGATGTTACGGCAGGTCCGCTTGTTCGCCGTTTTCGAGCGCCAAAGCGGCGTCGAGCGCGGCTTCTTCGTCTTCCGCCGCCGCACCCACGGCTTCGCCGCGTGCTTGACGTTCGGCTTCCTCGGCACTGCGGGCGACGTTGACCGTGACGGTCATCGACACTTCCGGGTGCAGCGAAACGCGGATTTTGGACAGGCCCAGGGTCTTGATCGGATGTTCCTGGATCACCTGCGAGCGGGCGATCGTCAGGCCGCCGGCATCGCAAGCGTCGGCGATGTCGCGGGCCGAGACGGACCCGTACAGGCTACCGGATTCGCCGGCCTGACGGATGATCGTGACCGACAGGCCACCCACGCGTTCGGCCAGACGTTCGGCTTCTTCCTTCCGCTTCAGGTTCAGGGCGATCAGTTGCGCCTTCTGTTCCTCGAAACGGGCAAGGTTGGCCTTATTGGCGCGCAGGGCTTTCTTCTGCGGCAACAGGAAATTGCGGGCGTAGCCGGGCTTCACCTTTACGATGTCGCCCATCTGCCCCAGCTTTTCGACGCGCTGGAGCAGCACCAGTTCAACGGCGGCCATGATATGGCTCCTTAAGCGACGATGTAGGGAAGAAGGGCGAGGAAACGGGCGCGCTTGATCGCGGTCGCCAGTTCGCGCTGCTTCTTCGCCGACACGGCGGTGATGCGGCTCGGCACGATTTTGCCGCGCTCGCTGAGGAAGCGGGACAGCAGGCGCACGTCCTTATAGTCGATCTTCGGCGCGTTCGGGCCGGAGAACGGGCAGGACTTGCGACGGCGGTAGAACGGCCGGCGAGCGCCAACGGCGGAGCGGCGGGCGGCGGGGTTCAGATCGGGTGCATCGGACATCGGTCTTATTCCTCCATTCCGCCGCGATAGCCTTCGGGGACAAATTCATCGCGGGCGCGGAATTCCTCACGATCGTCGAAACCACGGCGGCGGCCGCTTTCGAAGCGCCCGGCGGGTTTCGGACCGCGGAAGCTGCGTTCCCGGTCGTCGGATTTGCGCGACAGCACGGCGGACGGGGCTTCGTCGACTTCCTCGATGCGCACGGTCATGAAGCGAAGAATGTCTTCGTTCAGGCCGAGCTTGCGTTCCATTTCGTTGACGAAGTCGGGCTTGGCATCGAGTGCCAGGAGCATGTAGTGCCCCTTGCGGTTCTTCTTGATGCGGTAGGCGAGGCCGCGCAGGCCCCAATATTCCCGCTTCTTGACGGCACCGCCGGCGGCTTCGACCTCGACACCGATTTCGTCGGCGACGGTTTCGACCTGTTGCTGCGTGACGTCATTCCGCGCGATGAGCACGGTTTCGTATAACGGCATGTGCGATCCCCCTATGGCTTGTCTCCGCCCTGAGCCTGGATCGGGCTCCATCCCGGGATGGGATGTGGGCATAGTCGGGTGCGATGCCGTCGCGCCCGACAGGGAAGCGCGGGCTTGTAGCAGGGTTTCGGCGGGATGCAAGCATTTCGGCTGACGCCGGTCCGGCGGCGGTGCGCGCGGGCCGATACGGGCGGGCGGATACGGGCGCCGGATAACGATGCGGTGTTTTATCGATAAAATTCCGATATAATAATGAAAACGATGCGGCCATATTGCATCCTCAAACAAACACGCAACTGTCACTTCGCCATGCTTTCGTTGGCCTGCGGTCCGAACTATCAACCGACGCGCGAACCGAGCGGTATGCGCACACAGAAAAAAGCAAGTCCGGCTTCCATTGTCTTTTATCTTTCCGCGCTTTGAATCCTCCGTCGATTTTGGCGAGAGCGGGCGGCAGCGGTTGGAAAAAGGCGGCGCGACAGGGGAAATATCATGCGACACGTTGGCGAGCAGCGATCTGGGAAAGGCGGGAGGGGCGCTGTCGAGGGGATGCCAAATGTTGTTAATCCGGATCGCGGTTCGCCCGCTCGTGCGGCGCGGCTGCTTGCAGCAGCCGGCGGTTTAGTGGCGGCGATGGCTGCCAGCGGTGCAATAGCGGCGGTTCCGCCCCCGAACCGGATCGAACTCGCCCAGAGCGCCGCTACGCCGTTTCGGGATGGGCCGGTAACCTCGACCTCTCTGCCGTTCGGTGCGCCCCCGCCCGTCCCCGATCGCGCCGACGCGCCGCGCCCCCGTCCGATCGTCGGAGAGGGGACGCCGCGCGAACTGCAAGCGGCTCCGCCCGCGCAGGTGGTTGTCGCGGCTCCGCCCGCGCTGGTGTTTGTCGCGGCTCCGCCTGCGCCGGTGGTTGTCGCGGCTCCGCCCGCGCTGGTGGTTGTCGCGGCTCCGCCATCGAACACCGCAGCGGCAGCCGGCGGCCCGGCTCTCGACGCGGTGGCTATGGCGTTGCCGTTCGCATTGCCGTTCGCCCTGCCATCCGCCGACGCGCCGCTTCTGTCGGTGGCCGAGCAGGCGAAATCCGCGACAGTGCTCCTGACATTGCGGGGGTCCAATACCGTCGGTTTGGAACTCGCCCCCAAATTGGCGCAAGCCTATTTGTCGTTCGTCGGCGATGCGAATGTTTCGGTCGTGCGATCGAAAGACGATCCCGACGAAGCGATGGTCGTCGGCAATCGCGCCGGCGTAACCGAGGCCATTTATATCTCCGCGCACGGCTCCGGGTTCGCCGCCAAAGGCCTGGCTGCCCATTCCGATACGACGCCAACCGATATCGGTATGACCTCGCGCCGGATGACGGCAGCCGAGCGGGGGACGTTGGCGGCGAAGGGGGATGTTTACGGCCAGGGCAGCGAGCATGTGCTGGCGCTCGACGGCGTGGCGGTTATCGTCAATCCGGCGAACCCGATCGGCGCGCTGACCTCGCAGCAAATTGCGGAAGTTTTCTCCGGCGCGATCGTGGACTGGGGCGATAAGCGGCTGGGCGGCACTGCGGGGCCGATCCATCTATACGCCCGCGACAATAATTCCGGCACATTCGATACATTCTCCGCCCTGGTTCTGCGGGGTGCCAAACTGCAAGCCGATGCGAAGCGTTTCGAAGACAGCGAGGCGCTGTCGGCGTCGGTCGGTCGCGATCCGAACGGCATCGGTTTTATCGGTCTACCCTATGTCGCGAACAACAAAGCCTTGGCGGTATCGGAAGCCGGAACCGCGCCCATCCGTCCGAACCGTCTGACGGTGGCGACCGAGAGTTATGCGTTGGCCCGACGCCTGTATCTTTACAATCTGCCGGGAAACACCAATCCTAACCTGTCGCGTTTCGTCGAATTCTCGCTATCGCCGACCGGTCAGGCGATCGTGGAGCAGGTGGGTTTCGTCTCATTGTCGCTGCGGAAAGAAATCGTGAAGCCGGTCGTCGGCGCCTCGCCGGAATATCTGGCGCTGATCCGCAATGCCGAACGGCTGAGCACGGATTTCCGGTTTCGTTTCAACTCCGTAGAATTGGACAATCGCGGGGCGCGCGATACCACGCGGCTTGCCGACTACCTGGCAGCGCAACATATCGAACCGCAGCGACTGCTGCTGGTCGGTTTCGGCGACAATATCGGCCAGCCCGCCGCTATCCGGGCGGTGTCGGAAAGCCGCGCAAAGGCGGTGGCCGAGGCGTTGCGCCGGGATGGGGTTGCGGTGGGCCAGTATGCCGGGTTCGGCGCGGCGATGCCCGTCGCCGACAATAATTCCGAAGAAGGGCGCGATAAGAACCGCCGTGTCGAGGTGTTCTTGCGACCGTAACCCCACCCCATTCTGCCGGCAGGTTCCCCCTGCGACGATCGCAGCCTAGGCTGACCGTCAATGCAACCGTCGCAAGGGAGGCCGAGCATGCTGATCGTCGTGGGCGAAGGCGAACACCGTTACGAAGTGGTCGAAAACTGGGGCAGATTGCCCGATGGGTGGCGGTTCGGCGAAGTTGCCGCCGTTGGCGTGGACAGTAACGACAATGTCTACGTCTTCAGCCGTTCGGAACACCCGATGACGGTGTTCGATCGCGACGGCAATTTCCTCCGTTCATGGGGGGAGGGCGTGTTCTCCCGCCCGCATGGTGTCCATTTCGCCCCCGACGATACCGTATTCTGCACCGACGACGGCGATCATACGGTGCGGCAGATGACGCTCGATGGGCGGATGCTGCTGGAAATCGGCGTGCCCGGCGATCCCGCCCCGTATATGAGCGGCAATCCGATGAACCGTTGCACCCACACCGCTTTGGCCCCCAACGGCGATATCTACGTTGCCGACGGCTACGGCAATGCTCGGGTGCATCGCTACGCCCCCAACGGCAAGCTGTTGTATTCGTGGGGGGAGCCTGGGACGCAGCCCGGTGCCTTCAACATCGTGCACAATATCGTTTGCGACGACGACGGTTGGGTCTACGTCGCCGATCGAGAAAACCATCGCATTCAGGTCTTCGGCGGTTCGGGGAAATACGAGACACAGTGGAATAACATGCACCGCCCCTGTGGGCTTTGCATGACCAAGGGGCGCAATCCCATCGCCATTATCGGCGAGAGCGGGCCGGGCCTGGCCATCAACGCCAAGGTGCCGGGGATCGGTCCGCGGGTCAGCTTATGGACGCACGAGGGCAAGCAGATCGCTCGATTGGGCGATGCGACGGCCGAGCGTCCGTCCCAGTTCATTGCGCCGCACGGCGTTGCCGTGGACTCGCGCGGCGATATCTATGTGGGGGAGGTGTCTCGCACCGCGATGCGCAACAAGGGCGCCGCCATACCGGACTCGCAGGATATAAGGTGTTTGCAGAAGTTGGTGAAGCTGGGCTGACGCGGGGGCCGGCACGCCCCCGCACGCCGCTGCGGGGGCCGATCAGGCGATGGCTTTTGCCGCTCGCAATGCGGCCAATCGGGCCGGATCGTAACCCAACCATTCCGTCAGCACGGCGTCCGTGTGTTGGCCGGGGGTCGGAACGCCATTCACCCGACCCGGGGTTTTCGACAGCTTCATCGCCACGCCCGGCACATACATCTCCCCGGCGACGGCGTCGTCGACTTTCACCAGCATTTCCCGCGCCCAAAGATGCGGATCGGCCGCGACCTGCGGAATGGTCTTCACCGGGGCAACGGGAATGCCGAGGTCCATCAATGTCGCACAGATGTCCTCGCTGCTGCGGGTGGCGCACCAATCCTCCAGTATCTTGCGACGGTCCCCGCTGGTGCTGGCATTCACCGGCCCGCCGTCCGCGCCGTCGCCGGACACAAGCTGGAACAGACGCGCCGCCATTTCTCGCCCCGTGGCAGAGATCACCACATACCCGTCGGCGGATTTGTAGGGCGGGCGGCCGGCTTCGCCGCCTTCCTCCCCAGTTGCGAGGTAGTAGCTCGTCGGGATCTCCACCAAGGTCAGGGCGGAATCGAGCAGGCAGACATCGACGACCTGCCCCTCCCCGGTGCGATCGCGGTGGCGGAGGGCGGCGAGGCACCCGATCGTCGCGTGCAATGCGGTGGTGCGATCGATAATGGACGACGCGGTGCCCAGCGGCTGGCCCACCGGCTGGCCGGTCAGCGCCATCAGGCCGGACATGGCCTGCCCCAGCGGATCGAAGGCCGGGCGGTCTTTATACGGGCCGTACTGGCCGAAACCCGACACCGAAACGAGAATGATGCGCGGGTTCAGCGCTTTCAGCGTCTCGTAGCCGAAGCCCATTTGTTCCATGGTGCCTGGCCGGAAATTCTCCAAAACGATATCGGCGGTTTTCACCAGGTCGGCAAACACCGCCTTGCCCTCGGGGTTGCGCATGTCGATGCAGATGCTTTTCTTGCCGCGATTGTAGACGGTGAAATAGACGCTCTGCCCCCGCACCATCGGCGGATTGCCGCGGGTTTCCTCCCCGCCCGGCCGTTCGATCTTGATGACCTCGGCGCCGAGGTCGGACAGGATCATGCCGCCGCGCGGTCCTGCCTGATAGCGGGCCAATTCCAATACCCGCACGCCTTCGAGGCTGTTCATTGCGATCTGCTCCGGTGTTGCCGCGACAGGGTTGGGCGGCGATGCCAACCTGTCAAATGCCGCACCTGCCAAATGGCGCCCATGTCGAATGCCACAACGGGGCGCCGGATCGCGGGTTAGGCCGCGACGGTGCTGCGTCGCTGTGCCGCCATCGGGCATTTGCGCTCCTTGCGCACAGCGGTGGCATAGGCGCCGAACGCCCGATCGGGGTCGAGGTTGGGTTCCGCGATCGTGGCGCGATAGGCGTTCCAGACCTCGGGTTCGAAGGCTTCCATCGGGCCGGCCATCGACATCGCGGCCAGGGTTTCCGCCGCGTAGTCCAACGGGCGGACGGGTTGCGCCTGCAACAGCGGAAAATCGGCCCGCAGCCGGATCGGGGTGTGCGAGCGGGTGAAGCGCAAATTGGTGAACAAGGGGCCGAACCAGCGATCGGTCTCGACGATGCCCTCGTATTGGGTAAATCCGCCGGGCAGCGGCAGGTTCGACGGTGCGCGGAGCAACAAGTGCCAATCCGGCGCGGTGCGTGCGATCAACCCGGTCCACAACTGCAACGCGCCGGGTTCGGGCAACGCGGTCAGGAACGGCGGGGAGAAGCCTTGCAGCTCCGGCGGGGCGGCGGCGTCGAACCGATCGGAAAAGCCGGGAAACTGCGCCGACGGCATCAGTTTCATCCAGTCCTCGGCACCGTCGTAGTGCCAGAAGATATCCGACCCATCCCACATGATCTGCATGTCCATGGGCGGAAAGATCCACCACCCATAACTGGCGGCGCTCGTCACCGCCTCGCAATACCGGAATGCTCTTGTAGGCAATGTGCCCATCGCAGAGCGGTCGGCGCGCTGCGGCGGGCGGGCCTGTTCGATCAAGCGGAAGAACCGGGCGATGGGGCGAACATCTTGGGTCATGCTGACGGGTCCTCTTCCTAGATCGCGATGCGTTCGCTCTCGCTCACGTATCGCGATCTAACCTGTTGTTTGTTCGCGCGATTCAGACCTCCGGTGATTCCACCTTCGGTCATCGCGCTTTCGTGGTCCGATCCTAATGCTTGAGTCCCAAGCGTTCGGTGAATCGGCCCACCAAATCAAAGCCTAGCGGTCAGAATCCGACGGTTCTTTGCGTTGGATTCTGACCGCTGGGGCGGAGAAAAACAGCCCTGTCGGGGGGACCGACAGGGCTGCGGGATCGAATATCAGGCGCGAACGGCCGGCAAACGGCCGGTGCCACCGAGGCGGACTTTGCCGTTGTCGGCGATCGCAACCGGCTTGGCGGCCGGCAAACGGCCGGTGCCACCGAGGCGGACTTTGCCGTTGTCGGCAATCGCAACCGGCTTGGCGGCCGGGAGACGGCCGGTGCCGCCCAGCATAACCCGGCCGGAGTCATGCGTCGCGGCCGAGGACAGGATTTTGTTCATGGTATTCTCCAGGATCGATGGTCATTGTCATCTCGGTGTCGCGATGCCTGCCCGCTCCGGCGGCGTCGCTCCGACGATCCGTGCCCATAACGAAAACAGGGCGCCCCGAATGAACGGAGCGCCCTGCTTGAGAGATGGAAACGGAATGGAAGGAGCGATGCGGCGGTTGGACGCACCTCACCCGTTGACAAGGCGGTTGATACGTCCGGCGCGGTTACCTCGTCAAGAGAAATTTTTCTGTTTTATGAAAAATTGCCTCACTATAGGGTTTTCGTCCAGGTTTGGATGATCAAGCTGGTCCCGGCAACCGCCGCCCAGGTCAAAAATCCCAACAGCAGCGGCTTCGTGCCAGCGCCGACGAACGCCCGCCAGTGCCCTTGCAGCCCCACCGCCGCCAACGCCACTACCAGCACCCAACGACCGGCGACCTGGATGTCCGGCCCGTAGGAACCGAACAACCCCAGGGTCTTCAGGACCGCCGCCAGCAGGAACAGCACGATGAACATCGGAATCGCGTCGTACACTCGCTTCATCAGCGACCCGCCTTTGTCGGATCCCTCCGGGTCGAGCCACGGCATCGACAGGCCGAAGCCGATGACCAGCGGTATGATCAGCGTGGTGCGGGTCAGCTTCACGATCGTCGCCGCCGTGCCGGCGTCCTGGCTGTAGGCGAACCCTGCCGCCACCACGGCCGAGGTGTCGTTGACCGCCGTCCCGGCCCAGAGACCGAACCCGGCATCGGTCAGACCCATCAGGTGCCCAAGCGCGGGAAACAGGAAGACCGCCACCATGTTGAAAAAGAAAATCACCGTCACCGCATAGGCAATTTCCTCCGCCTTTGCTCGGATCACCGGTGCCAGGGCGGCGATCGCCGAGGCACCGCAGATCGTCGTGCCCATGCCGATCAGGCAGCGCATCCGCCAGTCGATACCGAGCATCTTGCCGACACCGAGGGCGCACAGAAGGCCGGCGGCGATGGTGACGATCAGCAGCGGCAGGGAATCCCAGCCGGTTCGGGCGATGTCGCCGATATCGAGGCTACCGCCGAGCACGACAATGCCGCCGCGCAGGGCATATTTGCTGACCTCGCCGATGCGCAGCGTGGCGATGCGCAGCGGGCCACGCAGCCCGTTGGTGATGACAACGCCGATGGCGATGGCGATCAGCGGCGCGCCGATCAGCGGCACACGCGCCCCCGCCGTCAGCGCGACGGCCGCGATCGCCACGCATAACCCGACGCCCAGCGCCAATCTGGCCCAGGCGGGCAGGGAAGCGGTTGCGGGAACGGCGGCCTTTGCTGGCGATGCCATGGGTGTCCTCCTTGGATTCGAGATCAGTATGTCGGCAAATTTATGGCTTGTCCTTACCCCGCGAGCGGTGAAAATGTCATCCTGGGGCAAAGCAGAGCGTTTTTTTGCTCATTGTCGCACCGCTTGATGGCGCGCGCCGTTCGGTGTAACAAAGTATGAAATTCTATTTGGGGTTGTATTTTCGAGGCGGATCGAACATCGGCGGGATCTTTCTGTGACACTGGCTGGCACCATGCGGCAAGATGGCGTGCAACGGGGACCGGCGGTTTCCCCCGCCCTTCGCCTGCGCTTGATGGGACCGATGGCCATCGACGATTCGCTGGGCCGGGTGTCGCTGCCGCGAACCCGTAAATCGCGTGCGATACTGGCAGTCCTTGCCCTGGCCACCCCCCGCCCGGTGTTGCGGATGTGTCTGACGGCGCTGCTCTGGAGCCAGCGCGGCAAGGAACAGGCCAGGGCGTCGCTGCGACAGGCCGTGCACGAATTGCAGGACGTCCTGGGATCGAGCTGGGGCCGCCTGTTGCATGCCGAACGGCATCATTTGTCGCTACACGGGCCGGGTTTGGCCATCGATGCCATCGCCCTGCACACCGCATCCCCGCGCGATAACGACATCGTCCGGCAATTTCAGAATCCGCTGCTGGAGGACCTGGTCGGCCTCGATCCCGCCTTCGATCATTGGTTGACCGAGGAACGCGGGCGGATGAACCGCGCCGCGCTAATCTGGGGGGAGACCATGCTGGCGGAGCAAGCCGACCCTGCCGTCGGCCTACAATTGGCGGAGCAACTCCTGTCCATCGATCGCGGGCACGAAGGCATTTGGCGTGCCGCCATCCGCTGTCACCTCGAACGCGGGGATTTCCGCGCGGCTCGGCTTGCCTACGAACGATGCCGCGCGGCGCGCGCCGAGCAGGGACACCCGGCGCTGTCGCCGGAAACGGAGGAGTTGTTGGCGCGGATCGGCCCCCCCGGCAGCGCGGCGGCGACGCCGATGCCGGACGAGACGCCGTCGGTGCTGCTACGCGGCGCGCCCTTGCTGTCGCCGCGCCGTTCGGCGGTGCGGTTGGGGGTGCTGCCGCTGCGCCTCGTCGATCCCAATCACCCCGCCCATGCCGACGGCCTCGCACTCGGTTTGGCCGAGGAACTGACGACGTCCCTGGCCCGCTTCCGCTGGATTTCCTGCGTATCCGGCACGTCCTTGACCGCTATCTCGGGGGAGGCCGCGACCCGCGTGCTGCCCTGGGACGGGGTCGATGCCGATTTCATGTTGGATGGCAGCATCCAGCGCGGCGGACAGAAGGTCCGCATTTTGATGCGGATCGTCGATATGCAGTCCGGCGGCGCGGTGGCCTGGGCGCGGCGGTTCGATCGCGACGGAACCGACACATTGGCGTTGCAGGACGAACTGGCGGCGGAAATCGTCGCCCAGGTGGAGCCGGCTCTGTTAATGACAGCAGGGGAGCGTGATCGTGGTCGCTCGGCACCGACCCTGTCGCCGCACGAACTCGTTTTGCAGGCAATCCCGGCGATGTACCGCATGGAGCGCGAGGCATTCCACTCCGCCGGTCGCATGCTGGAACAAGCGCTGGCGGCCGATCCCAATCAGGCGTCGGCGCATGCATGGTTTGCCTATTGGCATCTATTCCTGGTCGGCCAGGGTTGGGCCAGCGACCCCGATCTGGCGACACGGCGGGCCAGCGAGTTGTCGGACCGAGCGGTGACGCTGGATCCGGGCGATGCGCGCGCGCTGACTTTGGCGGGACATGTCCGCAGCTATTTGCACAAGCGCCCGCGGGAGGCGATCGCCCTGCACGATCGGGCGATCGCGCTGAACCCGAATCTGGCGCTGGCCTGGGCGTTTTCCGGCCTCGCGCTGTCCTATCTCGGTCAGCACGACGATGCCCTGATCCGCGCCCGCCAGGCCAGCCGCATGTCGCCGTCGGACCCGCATTCGTTCCTGTTCGACAACGCGCTGATGATGCCGCATCTGATGCTGGGCGATTACGAGAAGGCCGCCGATTTCGGACGTCGGGCGGTGGAGCTGAATCCGGGTTTTTCGGCGTCGTATCGGATCTATCTCTCGGCCCTCGGGCATCTCGGCCGCCGGCGGGAGGCCGTGACCGTCCGCGCGCGTTTGCTGCTGCTGGAGCCGGATATCACGATCGCACGGGCGGTCGAGCGTTCGCCGTTGACGGTGCCGGAGGACCTTGCCCGTTTCGCCGAGGGCTTGCGCCGTGCCGGGCTGCCCTGATCGGCCGGCTGGGACGACACAAAGACTGGGACGACAGAAAGACTGGGGCGACACAAAGATTGGGGCGACACAAAGTTAGAATGCGCGCCAAGCGTTGAAGCCGATGACCGCGACCTGCGCGAGATTGAGCATCAACAGGCCCCATAACTCCTTGCGATACACACAATAGATCAGGCACGGAATCGCCACGGTGTAACAGGCGATGCCGACTTGGGTGGTGGAGCCGAACGCCATGCCGGCCAGTCCGAAGCCGGCAGCGACGGTTTCCACGCAGCGCAGGAGGCCGATCCCAGACAGCGCTCGGCGCATGGTGGCGAGCCCTGTCGCAACGACTGCGGCGTGCGCGAGGGGGCGATCGGGCTGCATGGTCTCGGCGATTGGCATGGTGTTCGTCGCTCCTGCGTTGGTGGCGCGCCTGGGATGCGGGCGCCGTCGCTGTGTTGGGATAATATTCCAGATTGGCAGGATTGCAAGCGTTAGTTAATTTTTTTAACATAACCCGACGAAACCGACGACGGCGCCCGACGACCACGCCCGGCGACAGCGACCGGCGACGACCGATCATTAACCATTGATCTGAACGCCGCGCCGCCGCAAAGTCGGAAGTAAGGCGTGGCAGATCGCGCTTGGAATCGGGAGACAGTACGATGATGCGTTCCAGTCCATGGACCGTCAGGGCAACGGCATTGGCGGGTGCATTCGCGGGATGCATGCTGACCGGACTCGCGGCAACGCCGGCGCAGGCGGATGGCAGCGGATCGGCGACGCTGGATGCCGCAGTGAAGCGGGGCCAGTTGCTGTGCGGCATGGCCGGGCAGGTGCCCGGGTTCTCCCTGCCCGATAGCCAGGGCGTCATGCGCGGCCTCGACGCCGACACCTGCCGCGCGGTGACTGCTGCGACGCTCGGCGATGCCGCCAAGGTCAAGTTCGTTCCGACGACCACGCAAAACCGTTTCACCGCGCTGCAATCGGGAGAGGTCGATCTGCTGTCGCGCAGCACCACCTGGACCCTCGGGCGGGAAGGCAATCTCGGGCTGATGTTCGCCTGGGTGAACTACTACGACGGCACCGGCTTCCTGGTGAAGAAATCCTCCGGTGTTAAAGCCGCCAAGGACATGGACGGGGCCACGATCTGCGTTCAGCCGGGCACCAGCACCGAACTGGCGATCGCGGATTACTATCGTCTGCACAACATGAAGTTCACCCCGATCCTGATCCAGGATCTGACCGAAATTCAGGGCGCTTTCCTGTCCGGGCGCTGCGACGCCTACTCGACCGACGCGTCGGCGCTGGCGACCTTCCGCTTCAGCCAAGGCCCGAAGGCCGACGACCTGCAACTGCTGCCAGACATCATCAGCAAAGAACCGCTGGGCGTGATGGTGCGCAAGGGCGACGACAAGTGGTTCGACGTGGTGCGCTGGACCTTTGCGGCGATGATCGTGGCCGAGGAAAAGGGCATCACCCAGGCAAACGTCGATACCTTCATGGACAGCAAGGACCCCGACATCCGCCGCCTGCTCGGGCTTGAAGGCGAAATGGGCAAAGCGCTCGGTCTCGATCCGAAATTTGCCTATCATGTCATCAAAGCCGTCGGGAATTTGGGCGAGATGTGGGATCGCAACATCACCCCGATGGGCGTGCCGCGCGGGATCAACAACATTTGGACCAAGGGCGGGCTGCAATACGCGCCGCCGATGCGCTGACGCCAACACTGTGGGCACCGGGCCGCGTTCGCGTGGCCCGGCATTTGCATAAAAATAATAAAACAGGGAGTGCCCTTCTCCATGCCTGCCACTCTGGCCGATCCTCGCACGTCGGGTGCCCGTAAGGCGCCAAAGCGGCGTATGCGGCTGTCCTGGTCCGATCCGACATTCCGCTCGATCGTCTGGCAGATTGTCATTGTCGGCTTGGTCGTCGGCATCGTCTGGTACTTGGTCGATAACACCAACCGCAACCTCGCCGCCCGGCGCATCGCAACCGGTTTCGGGTTCCTCGGCCGGGTGGCCGGTATCCCGATCGGGGAGTCGCCGATTTCCTACAGTTCGGCCTCCGATACCTATGGCCGAGCACTGTGGATCGGGGTGCTGAATACGTTGAAGGTGGCGGGGATCGGGATCGTGCTGGCGACGCTGCTGGGCACGCTCGTTGGGATCGGTCGGCTGTCCAGCAATTGGCTGATGGCGCGCCTGACCGGCTTCTACGTGGAGGTGATTCGCGACATCCCGTTGCTGCTGCAATTGCTGTTTTGGTACACGATGCTCCAGGGTCTGCCGGTGCCGAAACAATCCTGGCGGATCGGCGACGCGGTCTTCCTGTCCAACCGCGGTATCAAGGTGCCGTATCTGATCTGGGAGAATGCGCATAACTGGGCCTCGGTCGCGTTGCTGTGCGGCGCGATTGGGACCTTCGTCTGGAGCCGCCGCGCCCGCGCCCAGCAAGAAGCGACCGGCCTGCGCCCCGCCGTCTGGCCGGTGGCGTTGGGCCTGATGGGGGCACTGCCGCTGGCCGTATGGGCCGCACTGGGCGCGCCGATGGCTTTCGAATTACCCGTGCTCCGGGGCTTCAACTTCCAGGGCGGCGGCACCGTCAGCCCCGAGTATTTCGCGCTGCTGTTGGGCCTTGTGCTCTACACCGCCGGCTACATCGCCGAGATCGTGCGATCCGGCATTCAGGCCATCGCCATCGGCCAGTGGGAGGCTGCGGGCGCCCTGGGTTTGCGGCGTGGCGCGATCCTGCGCCACATCGTGCTGCCGCAGGCGCTGCGCGTGGTCATTCCCCCCATGACCAGCCAATATTTGAACCTGACCAAAAACAGTTCGCTGGCGGTCGCGATCGGCTACCAGGACGTGGTGTCCATCGCCAACACGACCCTGAACCAGACTGGCCAGGCGGTGGAGGGCATCGCCGTCATCATGGCGGTCTTCCTCACCATCAGCCTGTCGATCAGCCTGTTCATGAACTGGTACAACGCGCGCATCGCGCTGGTGGGGCGCTAGATGTCGGATCGCAAACAACCGCCGCCGGGCCTGGTCGGTCCGGTCGCATGGCTCCGCACCAACCTGTTCGGATCCTGGCCCTCCACCGCCGTCACCCTGGCGCTGCTCTACATCGTTGCGCGTATGCTGTTCGATTTCGCCGAGTGGGCCTTCGTCCATGCCGTCTGGACAGTGCCGTACGGGCCCACCGGCATCGCGCAAACCGCCGTGTGCCAGGATGCCAAGGGGACCGGCGCCTGCTGGGCGGTGATCGCCGATAAATATCGGCTGATCCTGTTCGGCCGCTTTCCCTACGCCGAACAATGGCGGCCGGCGCTGGTGATCGCGCTGTTCGTTGCGCTGTTCGCGTTATCCACCATCAAGGCCGTGTGGCGGAGGGGCATAGAATCCCGCTTGGTGCAAAACATCGCTCTGCTCGCTGCGGCGGCGATCGTGCTGGATAATGCGGCCGGCTTGCTCGACACGATTGCCGCCGTGGGGTTCGGCTGGCACCTGCCGCTGCCGTTCGACCTGCTGTTCCTGGGCAACACCGTCGGGAAATACGCGCTGATTTGCGGGCTGTTGCTGCTGTGGCCGGCGGTCGGGGTCTGGATCGGCACGCTCGGCGCGATCGGCATTCTGATGTTCGGCGGGCAGTTCGGCCTGTCCCCGGTGCCGGTCGATTACTGGGGCGGTCTGCCGATTACGCTGATCCTGGCCACGTTCGGATTGGCCTTCGCCTTCCCGCTGGCCATTCTGGTCGCCCTCGGCCGGCGATCCACATCCATGCCCGCAGTGAAAACCCTCAGTGTCGTCTATGTCGAACTCATTCGCGGGGTGCCGTTGATCAGCGTGCTGTTTATGGCCAGCGTCATGTTTCCGCTGTTCATGCCCCCCGGCATCAACGTCGACAAATTGCTCCGCGCACAGATCGCCGTGATCCTGTTCGCTGCGGCGTATTTGGCCGAGGTGGTGCGCGGTGGCTTGCAGGCGCTACCGAAAGGCCAGTCGGAGGCTGCTGACGCCATGGGTCTGTCCTACTGGCAGAAAACCGGTTTCATCATTCTGCCGCAGGCGTTGCGGCTGGTGATTCCGCCGCTGGTGAACACCTTCATCGGCTTCTTCAAGGACACCAGCCTCGTGCTGATCATTGGCTTGTTCGATCTGTTGACGATGGGAAAAGTCGCGCTGTCCGACCCGCCATGGCAGAGCTTCTCGACCGAGGTCTACATCGCCCTGGCCGTTGTCTACATCCTGTTCTGCTACGGTATGTCGCGATACAGCCGCGGGCTCGAACGCGAATTGAATTCCGCCCGCGGGCGTTGAGGGGTTTGGCATGAACGCGATCGTTCTCGATAAGGTCAACAAATGGTTCGGCAGCCTGCATGTGCTGCGCGACATATCGATGACCGTGGCAACCGGCGAAAAAGTGGTGGTTTGCGGCCCCTCCGGCTCGGGTAAATCCACCATGATCCGCTGCATCAATCGCCTGGAAACCCATCAGGAAGGCCGCATCGTCGTCGATGGCACCGAACTGACGGACGATCTGCGGGCGCTCGATACCATCCGGCGGGAGGTCGGGATGGTGTTCCAGTCGTTCAACCTGTTCCCGCATCTGACCATCCTGGAAAATTGTACCTTGGCGCCGATCTGGGTGCGCAAAATGCCCAAATCCGAGGCGGAGGCATTGGCCATGAGCTACCTCGAACGGGTGAAAATCCCCGAGCAGGCGAAGAAATATCCGGGGCAGTTGTCGGGCGGGCAGCAGCAGCGCGTGGCCATCGCGCGGGCCTTGTGCATGCGTCCGAAGATCATGCTGTTCGACGAGCCAACGTCGGCGTTGGACCCCGAAATGATCAAGGAGGTGCTGGACACCATGATCTCGCTGGCGGAATCCGGCATGACCATGGTTTGTGTCACCCACGAAATGGGGTTCGCGCGGCAGGTCGCCGATCGCGTGGTCTTCATGGATCGCGGCGAAATCGTGGAAAGCGGTCCGCCCCGACGCATGTTCGAAGCGCCGGAGACAGAACGCCTGAAGTTGTTCCTAAGCCAGATCCTGCGCGGGGATTGAACACCCCGCGCCGTGTTGCCGGCCTTCAGTGGTTGTTGCGGCTTTCGCCTTTGGTTTCGATCACGTTCAAATACAGCGTCGCCGGTTCGAGGCAGGCGCCCGTCCCCATCTGACCCACCATCGACCGATAGATCTCCTCCCACGGGGTTTTGCTCGGAATAATATCCGGTTGCCACGCCGCGCGGCGGGCTGCGAGTTCGCCCTCCGGCAGCACGACATCGACCTTGCGGGTGTTCAGGTCGATGCGGATGGTGTCACCGGTTTTCAACAGGGCCAACCCGCCGCCGATCGCCGCTTCCGGCGAAACGTTCAGGATCGACGGGGAGCCAGAGGTGCCGGACTGCCGCCCGTCGCCCATTGTCGGCAGGGTCATGATGCCCTTTTTCATCAGATAGGCCGGCGGCTGCATGTTGACCACCTCGGCGCTGCCGGGGTAGCCGACCGGGCCGCAATTGCGGATGACCAGGACGGATTGTTCCTGAATGTCCAGTGCCGGGTCTTCGATCCGGTGGTGGTAATCCTCCGGTCCTTCGAACACCACCGCGCGGCCTTCGAAAACATTGGGACGATCGGGGTGGGACAGGAAGCGTTGGCGGAAATCCTGGTCGACGACGCTGATCTTCATCACCGCCGTATCGAACAGATTGCCGGACATGACGACGTAGCCGGCCGCTTCCTTCATCGGTTTGTCGTAGGAACGAATGACCTCCCGATCCCCGTCGGCGACCCCGGCGAGGTTGGCGGCGATCGTTTTGCCGGTAACCGTCATGGCATCGGCGTTCAGCTTGCCGGCGCCCAGCAGTTCCTTCATGACGGCCGGCACGCCGCCGGCGCGGTGGAATTTCTCCCCCAGGAATCGCCCGGCCGGCTGCACGTCGCACAGCAGCGGAACCGACGGGCCTAGCCGCTGCCAATCGTCCAGCCCGTGATCGACGCCCATGTGTCGCGCAATGGCGACCATATGGATCGGGCAGTTGGAGGAGGCACCCAACGCTGCCGCCGCAACGACGGCATTTTCGAACGCCGCCTTGGTCATGATGTCGGACGGGCGGAGGTTTTCTTTCACCATGCCGACGATGCGCTTGCCGGTTTCGAACGCCATCCAGCCGCGCTCCCGATAGGGGGCGGGAATGGCGGAGCAACCGGGCAGGGACATGCCCAACGCCTCGGCGAGGCCATTCATCGACGATGCCGTGCCCATGGTGTTGCAATGCCCGACCGAGGGGGCGGACGACGACACCATTTGCATGAACTCGTCGTAGCCGATTTTACCCTCGGCAAACAGCTTCCGCCCTTCCCACACGATGGTGCCGGACCCGCTCAGGCGTCCTTGCCACCAGCCGTCGAGCATCGGTCCGCCGGACAGCACGATGGCGGGGATGTTCACCGTGGCGGCGCCCATCAGCATCGCCGGGGTGGTCTTGTCGCAGCCGGTGGTCAGCACGACGCCATCCAGCGGATACCCGTGCAGGATTTCCACCAGCGACAAATATGCAAGGTTGCGGTCCAGCGCCGCCGTCGGGCGCTTGCCGGTCTCCTGGATCGGGTGGACGGGAAATTCCAGCGGCACGCCGCCGGCATCGCGAATGCCGTCCCGCACCCGTGAGGCCAGTTCGATATGGTGCCGATTGCAGGGCGACAGGTCGGAACCGGTCTGGGCAATCCCGATGATCGGCTTGCCGCCGCGCAACTCGTCCGGGGTGATGCCGTAATTCATGTACCGTTCCAGGTACAACGCCGTCATCGCGGGATCGCCCGGCTCGTCGAACCACCGACGGGAGCGGAGGCGCGGTGCGCCGTTGGCATTGCTATCGGTCATGGTTCGGAATCCCCCTGGAAGATACACAATCATTTCGCGCGGCGCCCCCAGCAAGTCAACGCAACCGTCATTGTGACGCTTGAACTATCCTCAAGCATATGTCACATATGATTTTAGCTATCTGATGTCGCCCCATCTTTGGAGACGTCGCATGATTGTTCACGCATGATCACCGCCGCCCAGATGCGGGCCGCGCGGGCTTTGCTCCGGATCGAACAGCGCGACCTCGCTGCGCTGTCCGGCTTGTCGGTGCCGACGATCCAGCGGATGGAGGCAAGTCCCGGCGTCGTCCGCGGCAATGTCGACTCGCTGATGAAGCTGGTCGGTGCGTTGCGCGATGCGGGGATCGAATTGATCGACGAAGGCGCCCCCAGCCCGGTCGGCGGGCGGGGCGTGCGTTTGCAGCCATGATTGCCATCGTCCCCGGCTGCATTGCGATCCTTGTTGCACTCGGTGTTGCCGGGGCGATTCTGGCACGGGCACCGGTGGGGCGCTGGATCGTCTATGGCGGTTGCCTGCTGGTCGGTTCGACCTCCCTGGTCGCCGGCCTGATCGCCATCGGTGGGCCGACCGAGCACCTGGTTCTGCCGCTGGGTGTTCCGTGGATCGGGATGCATTTGCGCCTGGATTCGCTGTCGGGCTTCTTCCTCGCGCTGCTCGGATTGGGGGCGGCCGGCGCCAGTTTGTTCGCCATCGGCTACGGGCGGCACGACCAGGAGCCGCAGCGCATCCTGCCATTCTATCCGCTGTTCCTGGCCGGCATGCATCTTGTGCTGCTCGCCGACGATACGTTTACGTTCCTGTTCGCGTGGGAGTTCATGTCGGCGACCTCCTGGGCGCTGGTGGTGGCGCAGCACAAAGACGAGGGCAACGCGCACGCCGCCTTTGTTTATCTGGTCATGGCGGTCTTCTCGGGGCTGGCGATGTTGCTGGCTTTCGGCATGCTGGCTGGCGCTGCCGGGGCTTACACCTTCGATGCCATGCGCGCCGCGCACCCGACCGCTGGCGTCGTGGCGGCTGCCTTCGCCTTCGCGCTGATCGGCGCGGGGTCCAAGGCCGGCCTCGTGCCGTTGCATGTCTGGCTGCCGCTTGCGCATCCGGCGGCGCCCAGCCCGGTGTCTGCCCTCATGAGCGGGGTGATGACCAAAATCGCCATTTACGGCTTCGTGCGGGTCGTTTTCGACCTGCTTGGCGGCGTCCCCTGGTGGGCGGCGACGATCGTGGCAATTCTTGGCGGCATCGGCGCCGTTCTGGGCGTGCTGCATGCGACGATGGAGCGCGATCTGAAGCGCCTGCTGGCCTATTCCACGGTCGAAAATATCGGCATCGTCTTCGTCGGTCTGGGTTTGGCGATGGCGTTCCAGGCGAACGGGTTCCCGACGGGCGCGGCTTTGGCGCTTACGGCGGCGCTGTTTCATGCACTCAACCATACCCTGTTCAAATCGCTGCTGTTTTTCGGGGCCGGTGCGGTTTTGCACGCCACCGGCACGCGCGATATCGAAAACCTGGGCGGCCTGATAAAGCGTATGCCGGTCACCGCGGCCACCGTTCTGGTGGGGTGTTTCGCGATTTCCGCGCTGCCGCCGATGAACGGCTTTGCCTCCGAGTGGCTGATTTTTCAGGCCATCCTGCTGCGGCCGGAACTACCGCAATGGGGGCTGAAACTGGCCATCCCGGCCGATGGTGCGCTGTTGGCGCTGGCCGCAGCCCTGGCAGCCGCATGTTTCGTGCGGGCCTTCGGGATCGCCTTCCTCGGGCGGCCGAGGACCCCGGCAGCCGAGCAGGCACATGAAACCGACATTTGGTCGCGCGCGGCGATGGGGATTTTCGCCGGGCTTTGCTTGCTGACCGGGCTGTTTCCCGGCGCGATTATCGATCTTCTCGCCCCTGTCGCGCAGGCGATGACCGGGGCGCGCATGCCGGTGCAGACCGGCGATCCCTGGCTGACCACGGTGCCGGTCGCGTCCAGCCGTAGTTCGTATAACGGGTTGCTGCTGTTCCTGTTCGTCGCCGCGTCCGGTGGGCTTGCGGCCATGGTGGTGCGCCGCGTCGGATCCGCCGTTCTGCGCCGGGTGCCGCCCTGGGATTGCGGCTTCCCGGACCCCAGCCCGATGACGCAATATACCGCTGCCAGCATGGGGCAACCGATCGAGCGGGTTTACGGCACGGCGATCTTTCGGGCGCGGAGCACGGTCGATATGCCGGCACCCGGCGACATGCGACCGGCCCGCCTGACCCGCACGCGATCCGATCCCGTGTGGGACGCGGTTTACGCGCCGCTTGGCCGTTGCGTGACCTTTGTCTCCTCGCACCTCAACGTGCTGCAATTCCTGACCATCCGGCGCTACCTCGGCTTCGTGTTCGGCGCTTTGATCGTTCTGCTGGCGGCGCTCGCGCTGTGGCAATGATCGCGCCCCTCCTGGTGCAGTTCGCCCAGATGCTGCTGGTATTGGCCTTGGCCCCGCTGCTCACGGGGTTGGTGCGCAAGGTGAAAGCCCGGCTGCAACGGCGTGTTGGGCCGCCGTTGGTGCAGCCCTACCGCGATCTCCGCCGGCTGATGGGCAAGGATGCGGTCATGGCCGAGAACGCATCCTGGCTGTTCCGCGTCGCCCCCTACACCATCTTCGCCTGCACCTGGGTCGCGGCAGCCTTGGTGCCCACATTCGCCACCGGCCTGATGTTCTCCTGGACCGGGGACCTGATCGTCGTCGCAGCCCTGCTCGGCACCGCCCGTTTCGCCCTGTCCCTGGCCGCGCTGGACATCGGCACCGCCTTCGGTGGCATCGGCGCCTCGCGGGAGGCAATGATCGCCTCCCTCGCCGAACCCGCCACGATATTGATCGTGTTCTGCGTCGCGCTGATCGCCGGTTCGACCCAATTGTCCAACATTGCCGACCACATGCTGAACGCGCATGTCGGCCTGCGCGTGTCCCTGGCTTTGGCGCTGGTTGCCCTGATCGTCGTGACCTTGACCGAAAACGCCCGCATCCCCGTGGACAACCCTGCGACCCATCTGGAACTGACGATGGTGCACGAGGCGATGGTCCTCGAATATTCCGGGCGCCATCTGGCGATGATCGAGTTGAGCGTGTCGCTCAAGTTACTGGTGTATATCTCGATCGTTGCCTGCATATTCTTCCCCGTCGGTTTGGCCGGGGCCGGCGCCGGGCCGCTCGCGATGGCTGTCGGCGCTGCGGTCTACCCGATCAAGCTGGCGATCGGCGGCGTCCTGTTGGGCATATTCGAGATGTCGATCGCCAAAATGCGGGTCTTCCGCCTCCCCAATTTCGTCGGTGCCGCCCTCATGCTCGGGTTGCTCGGCGTGCTGCTGCTGTTCGTTTCGAGGGGGATGTAATGCACGGCATTTCGTTCGACATCGCCCACATGCTGGCCGGCTTCCTGGTGCTGGCCAGTTTCTCGATGCTCTATCAGGTCCGCCTCTACGCGCTGCTGAACGTGCTGGCGCTGCACGCCTTCGTGCTGGCGCTGTCGGTGGCGTGGCAGGCGCATATCCAGGATGCGCCGCATCTCTACATCACCGCGCTGATCGCCCTGGGGTTCAAGGCCATCCTGATCCCCTGGGCGCTGCGCAAGATCGTGTTCCGCCTGGGCATCCATCGCGAGATCGAAGCCGTCGGAGGCATCGGCCCGACCATGCTCGCCGGCATGGCGCTGGTTGCCCTGTCGCTGGAGGTCATGCTGCCGGTCACCGCCTTGGCCGATCCCGTCGCGCGGGAGGACATTGCCCTAGCCCTGTCGGTCGTGTTGATCGGCCTGCTGACTATGGTGACCCGCCGCAATGCCGTCAGCCAGGTGGTGGGTTTTCTGTCGCTGGAGAACGGCATCATCCTTGCCGCCGCCGGTGCGCGGGGCATGCCGCTGGTGGTGGAAATCAGCGTGGCATTTTCCGTCCTCGTGGCCTGTATCGTGGTCGGTATTTTCCTGTTCCGGATCCGGGAACGCTTCGACTCGGTCGATGTCGGGGTGATGGACACGTTTCGCGGGGGGCAGGGGTGATGTCCGATCATCGCCCCCCGGCCTTCTGCCCCCCGGCCTGCTCCCCCTTGGCAGGAGCGGTGCGATGACCCCCGATCCGGTCTCCGGCGTGCTGTGGGTGCCGCCGATCGCCGCCGCCTTGCTGGCCGCGATCCCCGCCTACCGCGTGTCGGCGATCGTCAACGTCGTCGCCAGCGGCATCGCCCTGATGTTCGCGCTGCTGCTGCCGCTCGCGGATCGGCCCGGCGCCGGGCATCTGCTGTTCGTCGACGACCTCAATGTCGTGTTCATCGTGCTGAACAGCTTCGTCGGCTTCACCGCCAGTATTTTCAGCGCTAGCTATATCGAGCACGAGTTGGAAACCGGTCGCCTCGCACCGATGCAGGTCCGGTATTATCACGCGATGTTCCAACTCATGCTGTTCGGCATGAACCTCGCGCTGACGGCCAACAATATCGGGTTGATGTGGGTCGCCGTCGAACTCGCGACCCTCGCCACCGTCACCATCGTCGGGCTCTACCGCACCCATCAGGCGCTGGAGGCGGCGTGGAAATACTTCATCCTAGGCAGTGTCGGCATTGCGCTGGCGTTGTTCGGCACCATCCTGGTCTACCTCGCCGCCCGCCCCTCGGTGGGGGAGGGGATGGACGCCATGGTCTGGACCACCCTGGTCGCCCACGCCAAGGATTTCGATCCCTCGCTGTTGAATATCGCGTTCGTGTTTCTGTTGCTGGGTTACGGCACGAAGGTGGGGTTGGCCCCGCTGCATGCCTGGCTGCCGGACGCGCACGCCGAGGGGCCGACGCCGATATCCGCTGTTTTATCCGGATTGCTGCTGAACGTGGCGCTGTATGCGCTGCTGCGGTTCAAAATTCTGCTGACCGGAAACTCGCATGCCATCGCACCGGGGCCGCTGATGATGGGCCTCGGGCTTCTGTCGCTGCTGTTTGCGGCGTTCATGCTGTATCGCCGCCGCGACATCAAACGCATGTTCGCCTACTCGTCGATCGAGCACATGGGCATCGTCGTGTTTGCCTTCGGCATGGCCGGTCCCCTGGGTAATTTTGCCGGTCTGATGCAGATGACGATGCACAGCCTCACGAAATCGGCGATCTTCTTCGCCGTCGGGCATTTGACCCAGGTCAAGCGGACGCAATGGATGCCCGAAATTGGCGGCGTCACCGAAAGCCATCCGCTCCTCGGCTGGGGGCTGGTCGCCGGGGTCGTCGCCATCGTCGGCTTGCCGCCCTTCGGTGTTTTCATGAGCGAGTTCCTGGTGGTGTCGTCCGCCCTCGCCCGAGACCCGATCCTGGCCGGTGTCCTCATGCTCGGCCTGCTGTTGTCGCTCGGTGCGCTATTGCTGCGCGTGACCGATGTTGCGTTCGGTCCGGTCAAAGGGCCGGCCGGCCCGGTGAAAGCCGCCTATCTGCCGCTGTTCGCGCATCTGGCGCTGGTCGCTATGGCCGGTATCTGGCTGCCTCCGCCCATTGTCGCATGGTTCCAGCACGTCGCGAGGACCCTCGGATGACCGCGCTCGCCGCCCTGCTGGCCGCTGGCATTCCGGTCGGCGGGCACTATCCCTGGCCTTGCGCCGCAGTCTCGGAAACGGTCTGGCGCGACGCCGCGACCACCCTCGCCGACGGTGCCCTGACCCTGCTTGGCCTCTGGGGCGAACCCGGTCGAGCGCATATGGCGCTGTTGGAGGAACCGGCCGCAATCGCCGTCGTCAGCCTGGATTGCCCCGATGGGCATTACCCAAGCGTGGGGGCGATGCACGCGCCGGCCATTCGGTTGGAACGGGCGATGCGCGATCTGTTCGGTTTGATCCCGGAAGGTTTGCCCGATACCCGCCCTTGGCTCGATCACGGCCGGTGGGGGGAGGATATGCCGCCGGCCGCGTCCTACCCCTTCCTGCCCGCGATCGGCGAAGCGCTGCACCAGATCCCCGTCGGCCCGGTCCATGCCGGTATTATCGAGCCCGGCCATTTCCGCTTCACCGCGCAGGGCGAAACGGTGGTGCGGTTGGAGGAACGGCTTGGGTATGTCCACAAGGGGATCGAGGCCCTGTTGTCCGACGCCCAAATCGCGCGGGCAGAACGGATCGTGGCCCGCACTTCGGGCGATAGCACCGTCGCCTACAGTCTGGGTTTCGCGCGCGCTGTGGAGGCCGCTTTGGATATAACGCCGCCGCCGCGCGCGGTTTGGCTGCGCGCCGTCATGGCGGAGTTGGAACGTCTGGCCAACCATTTCGGCGACTTCGGCGCGATCTGCAACGACGCGTCCTTTGCCATCGTCCTCGCGCATTGCGCGGTTCTGCGGGAACGAGTGTTGCGCGCCGCTTCGGCCTGTTTCGGTCACAGATTGATGATGGACCGCATCGTACCCGGCGGCGTCGCGGTCGATTTGGGCGCTGCCGGGATTGCCCGGCTTCGCGATCTGCTTCCGACATTGGGCGATGCTTTCGCCCCGCTGGTCGCACTCTACGACAAGACCGCATCCCTGCTGGATCGGACGGTGACCACCGGTATCCTGAAACCCGAACTCGCTCGCCGTTTCGGTGCCGGCGGCTATGTCGGCCGCGCCTCGGGCCGGAATTTCGACGCACGCAAACAACCAGGCTATCCGCCCTACGACGAACTACGCTTCGACGTGCCGGTGCTGACCGACGGCGATGTCAACGCCCGCGTCTGGATCCGGGTGCACGAAATCCGCGAAAGCCTGGGGCTGCTGGAACAATTGCTAACCCGCCTGCCGGACGGACCGGTGCTGATGTCCCTGGAAAACGTCTCATCCGGCCCGGGGGAGGGCATGGCGCTGGTGGAAGCGTTTCGCGGCGATTTGCTGGTTTGGCTCCGCATCGTCGAAGGCCGAGTCCAGCGTTGCCACTTACGCGATGCGTCATGGTTCCAGTGGCCGCTGCTGGAAGCCGTCATCGAGGGCAACATCGTCGCCGATTTTCCGCTATGCAATAAGAGCTTCAACTGCTCCTATTCCGGTCACGACCTGTGAAGGCGGGCACATCATGCTGAAATTTCTGCTCCAGGGCCTGCGTGCCCCCCTGACCGAACCGCCGCCGGCGCTGGATGCCGAACTGGCAGCGCTCGCCGCCGCCCTGGATCGGACCGCGCGCAAGCGGCTGGGCCGAGGTCTGGCGATCCGGCAGGTCGATGCCGGGTCGTGCAACGGGTGCGAACTGGAAATCCACGCGCTGAACAACGCGTTCCACGATCTCGAACGGTTCGGGCTGCGGTTTGTCGCGTCCCCCCGCCATGCCGATGTGCTGCTGGTCACCGGTCCGGTCACCAAGAACATGCGGGAGGCGCTGGAGCGTACTTGGAACGCCACGCCGGACCCGAAATGGGTCGTTGCGGTCGGCGACTGCGGCGCCGATGGCGGGGTCTTTGCCGGCAGTTACGCGGTCGTTGGTGGGGTGTCGGCGGTCGTGCCCGTCGATCTGGTCATCCGCGGATGCCCGCCCTCACCGACGCAGTTGTTGCGCGGTCTGCTGTCGCTGTTGACGCCATGAGGTCGCTGCTCGCGCTGCTGTTCGCTGCCGTACTCGCGGCGTGCGAGGCCCCACAACACGCGGTCCTGGCGGGAACCCCAAGCGGACCGTGGCGGGAACAAATCGTCTGGGTCCCCTACGATCGACAATTCGGCGGCACCCGCCATTTGTTCGCTCGGCTTTGCCGCCCGGCAACCGAGCGGGAGGCTCGGGTGGTCGTTTTCGCGCACGGGACGCCGCCGGACCCGAGCGTGCGACCGACCATGAAGCCGCTGTCGTGCGAGAGCGAGGCTGCGCAATGGTTCCTCAAACGCGGTTACATGGTGCTTGCCGCCATGCGCACCGGTTTCGGCCAGACGGGCGGGGATTATGCGGAACAATCCATGCCGTGCGGGCGGATGGATTACGTGCGCTCGGGGCGGGACACCGCGCGGCAGATCGCGGCGGCGGTGGATTACGCGACATCGTTGCCCGGTGCGCGCCCGACCGGCGCAATCGTCGTCGGGCAATCGGCCGGCGGCTGGGGCGCGGTTGCCTACAATGCCATGCCGCACCCGAAGGTCGATGCGATCGTCAGCATGGCCGGTGGCCGCGGGGGCCACATGGGCGGCCGGGCGAACGACAATTGCAGACCCGAGCAATTGGCATTGGCCGCTGGCACGTTCGGCGCCGAGGCCGCAACCCCGATGCTGTGGATTTATACCGCGAACGATTCTTTTTTCGCGCCGCCGCTCGCATCGTCCATGCATGCGAACTTCGCCCAGGCCGGGGGACAGGCGCGGTTCGTGCAACTCGGGCCTTTTGCCAACGATGGGCACGGCTTGTTTCTGGGGCGCGGCGGTTCGGCGATCTGGGGACCGCTGCTGGCGCGGTATCTGAACGAGCGCGGGATAGTCGCGCGATGACCGGAGGCGTCCTCGCCGGAGGTCTGAAACGCGCGATCGAACAAACGATTATGCCGCGATGAGCGAGCAACAGCGAACGCATCGCGGTATAAAGGACGGAGCATGAAATTCGGCTACTTCACCCTCAGCGACAATGCCTATCGCGACAATACGCGGGAGCCGAACCGCTTTGTGAACGAAATTGTCGAGCAGGCGATCTACGCCGACACGATCGGTATGCATTCGGCTTGGATCGGGGAGCATCATTTCAGCACCCTGGGCGTCCTGTCCTGCCCCGATCTGGCCTTGGCCTACATTGCCGCGCGCACAACCGCCATTCGGCTGGCGCCGGCGGTGACGGTATTGCCGTTGCACCATCCGATCCGGGTCGCGGAACAATGGGCCAGCCTCGATCTCTTGAGCGGGGGGCGCGTCGATTTCGCCGCCGGCCGAGGCTACGATCGACGGGAATACGAGCCGTTGGGCGCCGATTTCGACGACAACCAATCCGTCTTCGAGGAGGGCATGGAAATCGTCCGCCGGCTGTGGGATGCGACCGGCCCGATCTCGTTCGAGGGCAAGCACTATCGTTTCAACGACGTTGCCATCACCCCGCGACCGTTGCAGTCCCCAGTTCCCGCCTACGTCGCATCGTTTTCCCGCCCATCCATCGCCTTGGCCGCGCGGCTCGGTTGCGGGTTGATCGTGGCACCGTTTGCGGCGGCGCTCAGCTTCGGGGGATTGCGGCAGGTCGCCGATCTATATGAAGCCACCTGCGCCGGATACGGCACCAAACCCGGTCGCAAGATGTGCAGTTATTTCATTCATTTCGCCGATAACGCCGAGCAGGAGGCGGCCGCCCGGGCGCGCCAGATTCGTTACTACAAGGAATGCGTGATCCCGGCCTTCCCCGGCGATCCCGCGACCGCGCCGCCGAGCTATCGATACTTCATCGATATGGTAGAGCGATTGCACAAGGTGCGGCCCGAGGATTTGGGTGAAAACGCGGTGCTGATCGGTTCGTCCGCCCGCATCGCCGAGATGCTGGCCAAGGTGCGCGACGCCGGTTTCGACGAGGTTATTCTGTATTTCAACGTCGGCCTGAAACCGCACGAGATGGTCAAGGACGAGATGGCGCGTTTCATGACCGAGGTTGCGCCGGGGTTTTAGAGCGCGATGACCGAAGGCGGCATCGCCGTAGGTCTGAATCGCGCGACCCAACGAGAGTTTCGCGAGGATCGTCGGGCCGCTATCCCAGCAGCCCATCGGCGGCCGTCAGCAAGCGCGCGAACCGCTCGGCCCAGACGGTCTGGCCTGCTTCGTGCGCGATCAAGTCCTGGCGGATTTCGATCTCCACATGCAGCAAACCGCGCCGCTGCGCATGTTCGGGTACGCTGTAATCGCTGTCGTCGGTGATTGCATAGGGCTCGTTGGCGCCAACAGTCAGGTCGGGTTCGGCCCGCAGCAAATCCAGCATCGCGTTCGCCATCCGCAAATCGCGGTTGAACAGCACCCCGACCTCCATCGCGCGGCTTTCCCCTTTGAACGACGGGGTGAAACTGTGCATGGCGACAAACAGCGTCCGACGGGGCTGCCGAGCATCCAGAAGGGCGCGGATGCGGTTGTGATAGGGGGTGAAAATGGCATCGACGCGGGCGGCGCGATCCGCCTCGGTCAGGTTTTCGTTGCCAGGGATTGGGGTGTATTCGCTGACCGTTGGCATCGCCGAGGCCCAGGCGGGGTCGCGGTTGCAGTCGATCGCCAGCCGGGAATACGTCTGCAAGACGGCGGTGGCATCCAACAGCGCCGACAGCCGTTCGGTCACGCCGGCGATGCCGATATCCCAGGCGATATGGCGGTCCATCTCCGGTTTCGGCACGCCCAAACCGTTCAGGCAACGCGGGATTGCCCGCCCCGCATGATCGGCGGTCAGGAACAAAGCGGATGCCCCATGCGGCTGCAACACGCGCACGGGATGGGGTTCGTCGGGGTCGAGCAAGCCATAAGCCATGCCGCTGTGTAACGCCGTTTGTCCGGAACAGACAAACCCCCGTTGCCGACGCGGCCCGGATGCGTCACGACAGCACCCCGAATGCCCCAAGGAGCCCGCCATGCCTATTCCCCAGACGATGACCCATATCCAGGCCGACGGTGCCGGCGGCCCCGAAGTCCTGAAACTGGCCACCGGTCCGGTGCCCACAGCGGGGGAGGGCGAGGTCCTGATTCGAGTCGAAGCCGCCGGGGTCAACCGCCCCGACGTGGCACAACGCCAAGGTTCCTACCCGCCGCCGCCCGGCGCCAGCCCGCTGCTCGGATTGGAAGTCGCGGGAGAGGTCGTGGCAATCGGTCCCAATGCCACCGGGTTCGCCATCGGCGACAAGGTTTGTGCGCTGACCAACGGCGGCGGTTACGCGGCCTATTGCACCGCCCCCACCGCGCAATGCTTGCCCTGGCCGGCGGGATACAGCGCCGTGCAGGCCGCTGCTTTGCCGGAAACCGCATTCACCGTCTGGGCCAATGTCTTCCAGATGGGTCGATTGGCGCCCGGTGAGACCTTATTGGTCCACGGCGGAACCAGCGGAATCGGCGTAACCGCGATCCAATTGGCACAGGCGTTCGGTGCAACGGTCTACGCCACTGCCGGGTCGGCGGATAAATGCGCGGCCTGCGTCCGGTTCGGCGCTGCTGCCGCGATCGATTACCGGGAGAAGGATTTCGCCGCTGAAATCCGCACTTTGACCGGCGGCAAGGGCGTGGACGTCATCCTGGACATGGTCGGCGGCCCCTATATGCAGCGCGACATCCGGTCCCTGGCGATGGATGGGCGGTTGGTGCTGATCGCCTTCCTCGGCGGTTCGGTCGCCGAGAAATTCGATTTCCTGCAAATCATGACCAAGCGCCTGACCGTGACCGGTTCGACCATGCGACCGCGCACCACCGCCCAGAAGGCTGCTATCGCCGACGATCTGCGCGCGAAAGTATGGCCGTTGCTGAACGCCGGCCGTTGCGCCCCGGTCATCCATGCCACGTTCCCTCTGGCCCAGGCCGCCGAGGCGCATCGCCTGATGGAATCGAGCACCCATATCGGCAAAATCGTGCTGACGCTGGGCTGATGCTGCTCAACGCCATCGCCCTGGGGGACGGCCCGCCAGTCGTCTTCCTGCACGGGCTTTTCGGCATGGCCCGCAACTGGGGGGCGATGCAGCGGGCGTTGGCGCCCCGATTTCGCACGATCGCGCTGGATATGCGCAATCACGGCGCCAGTCCGCACGCCGAGGGGATGCGATACACCGCGCTCGCGGACGATGTGCTGGAAACGCTGGATCGGTTGAACCTGGGGCCGGTCGCGTTGATCGGGCATTCGATGGGCGGTAAGGCAGCGATGGTGGCGGCGCTGCGACGCCCCGCCGCGATCCGCCGGTTGCTGGTGTCGGATATCGCGCCGGTTGCCTACAGCCACGCCAACAGCACCATTGCCGCTGCCATGCGATCGCTGCCGCTGAACCCTGCGCCGACCCGCGCCCAGGCCAATGCCTGGCTGGCCGATACCGTCCCGGATCCGAATATCCGAGCGTTTCTAGCCTCCAACCTGGAACTTGGACCGGCGCCGGCATGGCGCATCGGCCTGGAGGAAATCGCCGCCGCGATTCCCGATTTGGAAGGGTGGGAAGACCCGGCGCTGCCGCCCTACGACGGCATATCCCTGTTCGTCACCGGAACAGAATCCCACTATGTGCGTATCGAACATCGCCCGGCGATCCGCGCCTTGTTTCCCAAAGCACGTTTCGTCGGTGTAAAAGGGGCGGGCCATTGGGTGCACGCGGACAATCCGGCCGGGTTTCTGTCGGTCCTGGACGCGTTCCTGAACGAATGGGCGGCGTGACGCGTCCGAATAACGAGGAAACGACCGAAACATGAGCGTTGTCGCCCCCCCGGCCGTCGGGCGCCTGACTGCGATGGCGCCGGCCTTGACGGCTGCTGCGTCCTTCAGCGTCGCCGATATTCTGCTGAAAGAGATTTACGCATCCGGCATGGACGTGCTGACCTTGGTGTCGCTGCGCGGTGCGCTGGTCGTCGCGTTCTTCTGGTGTTGGTTGAAGCTATCGCCGCCGGCCCGCTGGCACTCGGTACGGCAAAGGAATGTGTCCATCGGTCTGGGCGTGTTGTTCGCCGGCACCATGTTCGGCTTGTTGAAGTCGATTTCCCTGCTGCCGGTTTCGATCGCCATCCTGGCCTATTTCATCTATCCGCTGCTGACCGGAATCGTCGCGGCGGCCACCGGGGTTGAGCGGTTGGGCTGGCGCGCTTTGCTGACCGCTGTTGCCGCGTTCCTGGGGCTGGCGTTGATGTTGGGGCAGCAGATCGGCGACCTCTCGCTGACCGGTTTGGCCTTTGCCTTCGGCGCTGCGGTGTTCCGGGTGGCGTCGTTGCTGGGCAC
>JANXMB010000079.1 GCA_025354865.1 Acetobacteraceae bacterium
GCCACCGGCTGGAACCACTGGCCGACCGGCAGATGCGGCACGTCGATCCAGCATTGTTTCTGGATCTCGTCCACGAGCTTCTTTTGCGTCGCCATATCCGCCGCATCGGCCCAGGCGGAGCGCAATTCATCGATCCGAGGGCTGTCGGTCCAGCCGAACCAGGCCTTTTGCCCGGTCGTGCGCAGGAAATGCAGCAGCGGGGTCTGCATATCCAAGCCATTGGCGGTGGTGAAAATGGTGCTCCAGCCGCCTTTGTCGACGGGCTGTTTGCTCTCGCGGCGGACGATCGCCGTGCCCCAATCCATCGCCTGATCTTCGACGTTCATGCCGACCGATTTCATCATCGCAGACCCGACATCGGTCATCGCCTTGCGGTAATACGGCTCCCCCGGAGCGAGCATGACGACCTTCTCGCCGTTGTAGCCGGCGTCCTTCAATGCGGCGCGGACCTTGGCCAGATCGCGCGGACCGTTCAACACGTCCATCCCCGCGTCGGACGCCATGTCGGTGCCGGGGGTGAAGATGCCGACGCCGGCGCGCCACATTTGGGGGTCCACGCCGGCCACCGCTGTCATGAAGTCCTTCTGATCGATCGCACCCAGCAGCGCTCGGCGGATCGCCGCCTTGTCGAAGGGGGGCTGCAAATTGTTGGTTTTCATGAACCCGAGGGTGCCGTTGCGGTCTTTGATCTCCACCCGGATTTTGCCGGACTTGCGCAGCATGGGCAGCAGATCGGGGGTCGGCAGTTCCCACCAATCCATCTCGCCGGCCTGCATGGCACTGGCGGAGGTCCCGTCGTCGGGGCTGGTCAACCACTCCACACGTTCGAAATGCACGATCTTGCCGCCGGAGGTCCAACCGGTATTGGGTTCCGAACGCGGCAGGTATTTGTCGTTTTTGACGTAGACCGCGCGGGCGCCGGATACCCATTCGTCGGCCTTGAAACGAAACGGGCCGCTGCCGACCATGTCCGAAATGGCCTTGAAAGGGTCGCTGCTGGCGAGGCGTTCCGGCATCATCGCACACATCGGGGTGGAGATTTTGCCCAATGCGTACGGCAGGATTCCGGTGGCGTGCTTCAGCCGAAATTGCAGCGTGCGGTCGTCGATGGCGCTCAGTTCGTCGGTGCGGGCCATCAGCAGGGCGCCGATGCCGTCGCGCGCGGCCCAGCGTTTGATGGACGCGACGCAATCGCGCGCCGTCACCCGTTCGCCGTCGTGCCAGAACTGGCCTTCCCGCAGGCGGAGTTTCCAGCGTTTGCCGTCGTCCTCGACCTCCACCCGGTCGAGCATCTGGGGCTGCATTTTGTAGTTGCTGTCCATGCCGAACAGCGTGTCGAACACCATGTAGCCGTGATTGCGCGCGGTGTAGACCGTGGTGACGATGGGATCGATGATCGTCAGGTCCGATTGCGGAATGAATTTCAACGGCGCGACCGATGCCCCGCGCCCGATGGACGGCGCGGTCAAAGCGGCGGCGAAACCGGCCCCGAAGGTGCGGCGACGGATCATGGTGTTTTCTCCCTGCTTTGTAACCATGCGGCGATACCGCGCCGCGTGGGCGGTGTCCATTCTGTGCCGACGGTTCCCGGACTCCGGAACGCGATACGTTCGCGCACCCATCGCGTGAAAAAATATCGGCGCCGTTAACGGCTTATTAACCCGTGCTCCCTACACTCGGCGAAAGCAATGGAGCCCGCCTGCGATGTTTTCCCTCGGCCACTTCAAAATACGCACCAAACTTACCCTGTTGCTCGGCTTGTTCGCCCTCGGCCTGTCGGCGGTCGCGGCAATCGACGGCGCGGCCCTGCATCGACGGATGCTGGACGAACGGATCGGCAAGCTCAAAGCGACGGTCGAGATGATGGCCGGGTATGCAGCCGAGCAGGATCGGTTGGCGGTGGCGGGTAAGATCGCCCGGGATGCGATCCTGCCACGCCTGCGAGAGGTCGCGCACACCACCCGCTTCGATGGCGGTAGCGGCTACCTGACGCTGCAAAGCATGGAAGGCGTGGTGCTGGTGCACGGGGGCGATCCCAACCGGGAGGACAAGGCCAGCTCTGCCGTCGATGCCAAAGGGACGCCGATTATCGCGTTGATCCGCGAAGCCGTGCGAACCAGCGACAGTGGGACGATTTCCTATATGTTCCCGAAGCCGGGCCAGTCGCAGCCGCAACCGAAAATTGCCTATGTCCAGCGCGTGCCGGCGCTGCAAGCCTTCTTGCTGGCGGGCACCTACACCGACGATCTCGATGCCGAATTCCGCGCGCAGATGATGGCGTCGATCGCCATGGCGGCAGGCATCTTGTCGGTGACACTGATCCTGGCGTGGTTAGTCGGCCGCGATATCGCCAATTCGATGCAGCGGCTGAAAGCGGCGATGGCCGCTTTGGCCGGCGGGGTGCTGGGAACCGCGATCCCCGGCACCGCCCGCCGCGACGAGATCGGCGAAATGGCCGCTGCCGTGCAGGTCTTCAAGGATAACGCCCAGGCCGTCGAACGGATGAAAGCCGATCAAGAAAGTGCGTTGCGACGCACGGCGGAGGAGAAGAAGCGGGCGATGGCGCAACTGGCCGGCGATTTCGAAGCCCAGGTCAGCGCCATCGTCGAAAGCGTCGCCCATGCCGCCGGGGAGTTGGAGCGCACCGCCGGCACCATGACGACCACCACCGCACAAGCTGTCCATCGCGTGTCGGCCGCGTCCACGGCATCGGACCGGGCGTCGAACAGCGTTCTCTCGGTTGCGGATGCGGCGGAGCGATTGTCGGGTTCGGTCGTCGAGATCACCCGGCAAGTGGCAATGTCGTCGGAAATCGCCGCCAAGGCGGTGGGTGAGTCCGAACGGACCAATAGCCTGGTCTGCGGTCTGACCGACGCGGCGCAGAAAATCGGCGCGGTGACGAACATGATCAACGAGATTGCCGGTCAGACCAATTTGCTGGCGCTGAACGCCACGATCGAAGCCGCCCGCGCCGGGGAAGCCGGCAAGGGCTTCGCGGTTGTCGCGTCGGAGGTGAAGAACCTGGCCAACCAGACCGCCAAGGCGACGCAGGAAATCAGCGGTCATATTGCAGCGATGCAGAGTGCGACCGGGGAAACCGTGGCGGCGGTGCAATCGATCGGCGCCACGATCGGGCAATTGAACGAGACCGCCGCCACCATCGCCGTCGCGATCGAGCAACAGGGCGCCGCTACCCGCGATATCGCCCACAACGTGCACCTCGCGGCCGCCGGTACCTCGGACGTAGCGGGCAATATCGGCGGGGTGACGGCGGCGATGAGCGAAACGGGCGCTGCGGCGACACAGGTTCACGGCGCGGCCGGCGCGCTCTCGAAGCAGGCATCGGCGCTGCGCGGGCAGGTCGATCGGTTCCTGCTGGCGGTGCGCGCCGCCTGACCGGGGGTGGAGGGACGGGTATGCGCGCAGGGTTGGTGTGGCGGCTGCGCGCAAAACCAATACAAAACCAGCCGACCGACCGCTTGCATGAGAGTCGGAGGTTCGGTCGGCTGGTATTACTCGTGCCACGCCGCGAACAGGTGCAGCAAAGCGGGTGGGCAGCGGGTGCTATCGACGCTCGATAGCGGGGCGTAGGAGTATTGCTTACCAGCCAACGCCGCCTCGATCGCGGCTAAGGCGGGCTCGACACTCTGCCGTGCCGTGTTCCAAACTGGCAGGTCGATCCTCTCGCCGTTCGACAGCGTCAACCGCAGCCCGGCAGCCTGTCCGCGTTTGCCGATCCAACAATCTGCGCGGACATTATCGACCGCATCCCAATGCGCGCGCTGGGCCTGCACGAAGGGGCCGGGGTGCAGCAACAGGCCTTCGGGCATCAGGCAGATGTAGGTCTCCCGCGTCGTCACCCACAGCATGGCGGCGACCGACAATCCGACCAGCGATCCAGCAAATGCCAGCCGGCGGAACCCGTCGCCGGGCCCTTGCGCGTGCGCCGCTCGGTCTGCGAACACGCCGCCGATGCAGGCCAGCAGCACGAAAACCGAGACCAAAAACACCGCCGCCCCGCACGCCAGCGGGACCGAGAACGCAACCTCGTCGATCGCGAAAGCCGAGGGTGGGCATTGCGCCAAACGATTGACCAGGATGGAAAGGACGTAGACCCCGAACAACGGCGCCGAGATCATCGCCAGCGCAATGATCCGCACCCGGCTCTTGTCGCTCGGTCGTTCCGGTCGTGCCGTTCTGCTGGAGGACCGAAGCCGAACCACGGAAATGCCTGCCTGCCGCCTGGGCGGACGATTGAGGGGGACGCGACGTATGGACGCCGCCATTTGGCAGCAGCGTCGGTGCCGTGCAACCGTTCTGTCAGTCGGCGGTCGCACCGGATGGCCAGCCGCGTTGCCGGTAGGCGCCGTCCCAGAACAGCCACTCGTATTGGCAGCACCGGACGAAGGCCCGCATCATTCGGTCCCGCACCGTGGAGGACGCGCCCGCCGCCGCCGTGTCGGTGACGCCGATCACGGCTTTCACCGCGTTGCCGAAACCCTCGTCCGCGTAGGTGTCGATCCAGGCTCGGTACGGATTGTCCGGGGCGGCGACCCGAGCGATGGCATTGCCGACATCCCAGTACAGCCAGAAACAGGGCAGCAGCGCGGCGACCAGGACCTCCCACGGTTCGTGATAGGCGGTGGCCAGCAGGAAACTGGTGTAACCCAGGCAGTCTGGCGACGGGTCGGCCTGCGCCAATGCGGCGGGGTCGATGCCGAAATCGGTCAGATATCGCTCGTGCAGCAGTTGCTCGACGGCGACGGCTTCCAAGGCGGATTCGGCGAAGGCGCGCAGCGTGGCCGAGTCCGGGCCGCGCGCCGCCGCCAGCGTCAGCACGCGCGCGTATTCGCCGAGATAGAGCGCATCCTGCACGATATAGAACTGAAACCGCTCCCGGCTCAGGCTGCCCGCCGCCAGCTCGGCATTGAATGGCATCGTGTGGATGGCGCTACGCAGCGGGGCGGTTTGTTGCCAGGCGTGTTGAGAAAACTGGACCATGTCGGGGTCTCCTGGTTGGCGCGCGAGTGGCCGTCGTTCAGCCGGCCAGGCTTTTCGACGCCATTTCGAAGGTGTTCTTGCTCAACCCCGGCAACCCGACGATACGACCGAGTGCCGCTTTCATCAGCGCCTGTCGCGCCGGGTCGAAGCGGCGCCATTGGCCCAGCGGGGCGACCATGCGGGCGGAAATCTGCGGGTTGTCCGGGTCCAATCGGACGATCGTGTCCGCGAGGAAACGGTAGCCGGCGCCGTCGGCGGCGTGGAAACGGACTTGGTTGACGGCAAAGCTGCTCACCAAAGCGCGCACCCGGTTCGGGTTGCGCAGGTCGAAATCGGGATGGGCGAACAGGCGGCGCACCTCCTGCATCGTGTCGGGCAAAGGCGACATCGCCTGGATGCCGAACCATTTGTCCAACACCAGCGCGTCGCCCTGCCATTTCGCATGGAACGCCGCCAGCGCCGCCGTCCGCTCGGGGCACGCGATGGCGGACAGCACCGACAAAGCCGCCAGCACATCGGTCATATTGCCGCCGGCATCGAACTGCGCCTTGGCCAGCGCGGGATCGTCGAAGGCGGACAAATAGGCCAGACAGGCATTGCGCAACGACCGCCGCCCGACCGCCGCGCCATCGGTGGTGTAGGGGCCGGTGTCGGTCAAGTCGCTGTAAAGGGCGGTGAATTTGTCGCGCAGCCCGGCGGCGATCGCCTGACGCGCGAGGTTGCGGGCCGCATGGATCGCATCGGGGTCCGCCACCGCCATGCGATCGGCGAGGAACGCCTCCCCCGGCAAACTCAGGGTTTCCGCGACATAAGCGGGGTCGTCGCCGTTCAGGCTGGCCTCCATCGCCTGCACCAAATCGGGTTCGACGATCGGTGTTTCGCCGCGCTGGATGGCCGCGACCATGTCGAGCAGCAGGTCGGTGGCGTATTGCTGACCGGCTTCCCACCGAGCGAAGGGATCGGTGTCGTGGGCGGCGAGGAAGCGCAGGCGCGCGCGGGATACCCCCGCCAATTTCACCGGGGCGGAGAAACCGCGCAGCAGCGACGGTATCGGCGGGCTGGCCACGTCTTCGAAGACGAACCGGTTTTCCGCCTCGGTCGCCAGCAGCACGCGGGTGCCTTGGGTTGCTTCGGCCTCGTGCGTCAGCCGCGTCGCCAATTCCTGGCCGTTGCCGTCCAGCAAGCCCATGGCGATGGGGATCGTCAGCGGCTGCTTGTCCGGTTGCCCCGGCGTTGGCGGGGTGCGCTGCGTCACCGTCAGGCTGTAGCGGCGGGTGGCCGGGTCGTAGCTGTCGGACACCGCAATCTCCGGCGTGCCAGCCTGATGGTACCAGGCCGAGAACCGGCGGAGATCGACGCCCGAGGCATCCTGCATTGCCGCGACGAAATCGTCGATCGTCACCGCCTGGTTGTCGTGCCGAGCGAAATAGAGGTCCATGCCTTTGCGGAACGCGGCCTTGCCGATGACGGTGGCCATCATGCGGATGACCTCGGCGCCTTTGTTGTAGACCGTAGCGGTGTAGAAATTGTCGATCGCAACATAGCTCGCGGGCTGCACCGGATGCGCCAGCGGTCCCCCGTCCTCCCGGAATTGCGCCGCCCGCAACCCCCGCACATCCCCGATCCGTTTCACCGCTCGGCTGCCTCGATCGGCGGAGAATTCCTGATCGCGGTAGACGGTTAGGCCCTCTTTCAACGAGAGCTGGAACCAGTCGCGGCAGGTCACCCGATTGCCGGTCCAGTTATGGAAATATTCGTGCGCGATGACGGATTCGATGCCCTGATAGTCGAAGTCGGTCGCGGTGTCCGGTCGCGCCAGGACATACTTGGTGTTGAAGACGTTCAGGCCCTTGTTTTCCATCGCGCCCATGTTGAAATCGGACACGGCGGCGATGTTGAACACGTCCAGATCGTATTCCAGGCCGAACACGTCCTCGTCCCAGGTCATCGAGGCCTTGAGCGCGTGCATCGCATGGTCGCAACGATCCTCGTCGCCACGGCGCACATAGACGCCGAGATCGACCGAGCGGCCGGATTTGGTGACGAAATTGTCTTTCAGGGCGACCAGATCGCCCGCGACCAGGGCGAACAGATAGCAGGGTTTCGGGTGCGGATCGGTCCAGACCACCCGATGGCGCCCGTCGCCGAGATCGTCGATCCCCGCGGGATTGCCGTTCGATAGCATGACCGGCACCGCTGCTTTGTCGGCGACGATCGTGCTGGTGAAGCGCGCCATGACGTCGGGCCGATCGGGGAAGTAGACGATGCGGCGGAAACCCTCGGCCTCGCATTGGGTGAAATAGCTGCCATTGGACAGGTACAACCCGCTGAGTTCGGTATTGCCCTTGGGGTCGATGCGCACGGCGATGTCCAGCACGCAGGCGTCGGGCATGTCGGTCACGACCATGCCCAGCGGTTCCAGGCGGTATTGGCCGACGGTCAGCGCCACCCCGTCGCGCGCGATCGAGAGCAGGGTCAGGGCTTCCCCGTTCAGAAACATCTCCCGGCTGTCGTCGTTGCGCCGCACTGCCATGCGCGCGCGGACGATGGTCGCGGTTTCCTGCAATTCGAACACGAGATCGACGGTGTCCACCAGGAAGGGGGGCTTTCGGTAGTCCGCGAGCAGCACGGCTTGGGGGGCGGCGTCGTTCGGCATCGGCATGGGTCTCCGTCGTGCGGGCAGTCGCGCTGAGCGCGTACCGGACAATCGCGCGTCTGGACCGTATACCGCAACCGGGGTGGCCCGTGCGGCGTTACTGCCCAGGCCCCTCCGCTGCGGTTGGGCGCTGGCGATACACCGCCTCCGCCGCGTCCGGACCGGCCAGGATCTCGACCAGACGGGCCTGACGCACCTGGGTCAGCACACCCGCCCCGGCTGCCGCGCCGACGATATCGGCCGCTTTGCCCAGCAATGCGTCGTACAGCGCCGGGTTGCCGACCTTGCGCGCGGCCATCTCCAGCGCACGCAACGCGCGCGCGTTGCTTTCCATCTCGGCCTGAACTGCGTCGGTTACCGGCGCTTGGGCAGTCAGCGGCGCCACCAACCCCTCGTCCAGGCCGCTGCCGAACCGCGCGCGGCATGCAAGATCGAGCTTGCTGCGAATGGCCTTCAGCCGCGGACGGTGTCGCACGGTGTCGGGCTCGTTCTCGATATCCCGCAGCAATTGCGCCATCCGCAAAACCTCCAGCCCAACCGTCCGCAGGGAGGCACTGCGCACCGCGACGTCCAGCCCGCCGCCGCTTTCCATATGCGACAGGGTGCGGTCCAAGCCCGCGTCCAGCGCGCGACGGAGCAATGCGGATTCGGCCGAGCCGCGGTTGGATGCGACCAGTTGTTGGATATGCATGGCGGCGGAGGGTAGGCGGGCCAGCAGCACGGCGACGACGATGCCGAAACCTTCGGGGGATTCGGCGCCCAACCCCGCCAGCAGCGCGCCGATGCTTGCGGGATCGGGTTCCACCATGCCGATCGTCGCCTCCCGCACCAATTCTTGCAGCCGTTGCGTGCGTCGCAGAACCGCCGCGACGGCGCGTGCCAGCGGCGGATAAACGGTCGGTGGCAGTCCGGTGCTGTCCCAATCGGCGGGGGCAGGGGCCTCGGCCAGGATGCTTGCCGCGCGCGGCCACAGGCGGGCGCCGACCGCTGCGATGGTCTCCTGGTCGGTGGTAACCCGGTCGGCGATCGCTTGCTCGATCTCGTCGATTTCCGATCCAAGCCCGGCGCGCACGGTCGCGGCGAGGGGCATCAGAACGCCGCGCGGCACTGCCGCATCGCCCGGGTGCCAGTCCAACGCCGGCACGATCGTGGGTTCCAGTGGCATGAACAGCAGGCGGGCGAACCGTAGCCGGCGCGGCGGGCGAAGCAAAGCGAGGCGCGGGCGCAGCGGATCCAAAATGGCGTTTGCCCCGGCCGGCAATGCCGGTTGATCCAACAACGCGACGACCTGGCGTATTTTCTCGTCGTCGGCGGCCGATAATTCGCGGCCGACAAGGCGCAGTCCGGATGGGGTCAGCATGTCGCGGCCCTGATATGTTCGTTGCGAGCGATCAGTTCGAAAACCCGCGCACCGGTGCGCCAGTCTTCGTTCAGCGGGATGGTCCGGCGGAACCGCATGATGGGGTCGATCTGCTCCGCCGTGCCGGTCCAATCCCGAGCCTCTCTTGGGATGACGGGTACCAGCCCGGCGATTTCCACCAAAGCGGCGATGCGGGCGGGATCGTCCTCGGCACAGCGCCAAATCTGGCAAATCTGCTCCCACCCATCCAGCAGCCACTCGGCGCGCGTAGCGCGATGGGCGATGTCCTGGGGATCGACGGCCCATTCCCGCAACAGGCCGGCCAGATCGGCGGTCAGCGCCCGCGCCCGTGCGACGCACTCGTCGGCTAGGCTCAGGGTGTACTCAGCGGCCGAGCAGATCATGCGCACGTAGGCGGCGCGATCTTCCTGGCTGTTGGGTCCGCTCCAGGCCTTCAGGGCGGCGCATGTGCCGCGCAGCACGTCCATGATGCGGGGTACGCGTCCAGGGTCCGGTTGGCCTTCCACGCCGACGATCGCCAGGGCATCGCCCATCGATTCCAAAGCCGAGGCCACCCAATCCGCCGTCCGATCGATCCGCGCGGCGACATGGGCGACGGTCTGGCGGGCTCGGAGCTGCGCATTCGGTTCGTTCGGCGGCGCGTTGCGGAACAGGCCGACCTGATCGACCAGGGTCATCAGCAGGGTGAAGTTGGTGATGGTGCGATCGCGCTTGTCGGAGCCGGCCGACGCTAGGGCGGCGTGGCGCGCGTCTTCCCCGGCCAGGCCCTCGGCCGCGACCGCGCGGGCGATTTCGCGAATGGTCATCGGGGTGATGTTGTAGACCGAGGCAATGCGCTCGCTGAGTTGGCGATCGTGCAGCGTGGGGTGGCAGAGTCTCGGTATGCTACGCCATTCCAGCACGTAGACGCCGGGCAGACCGGACGGATTGGGAATGATCAGTTCCAACCCGCCCTTGGCGGCAGGTCGGGCGCGGGTGCCAACGAGCAGAGGCGTGGTGAAGGGAACGACCACCCCGCGTTCCCGGAAGGTGACGGGGTGGTACGGTTGGATCGGTGGAAGAAAAGAGATCGACACGGCGGCTCCCTACTGCGGGGACGACCGCTTTACACAATAAAAGTTAACGAAGGGTTAATGCGACGGGAATAATTCTTGGCCGCGATCGGCCCCGTTTTGCATCCGCCAGGATTTCGTGCGCCAACGGCAACATTGCATAGTCCACCATGGCACCCTGGTAAGAAACCGCTCCGAGGCCGGCTTTTTCTGCTGCTTCGAATGCAGCGAGCAGGCCTTCGAAGTAGGCCACCTCCTCAGCGGTGGGTTTATATGCGGCATTGGCGATGGCGACGTGGCTGGGATGCATGACGATCGCCCCGGTGTAGCCGAAATCGCGCGCGCGCCGGATCAGCCGCTCGACCGCCGGAAGATCGTCGGCGGCAGTGCCGAATATTCCCGCGACCGGATACATCGCCCCGCCGGCCCGGCTGTCCAGCACCAGCTTCGAGGCCAGATAGGATTGCTCCTGCCCGTCCGTCGTGGCGCGAAAGCCGAAGGCGCGGGCGAAATCGCCGGACACCGGTCCGCTGAGCGCGCCGAAAACGCCGCGCACCCGGGGGCTCGCCTTGGCCAGATCGCGGGCGGCATACATGCCCTCGGCGGTTTCCGGCAGCGGCAGGATGCCGACGGCGCCATGCGCCACGCCGGCCTTGCCCTCGTGGTAACTGAGCATATCCGCCAGCGCCTGGATCTCCGCCGGGGTGGCGACCTTCGGCAGCACGATGGCCGTCAGCCCGTCGGTAACGGCAGCCGCGACTTCGGCGGCGGACCCGTCGTGGAGCGGTTGGATGCGCACGAAGGCGCCGACCCCCGCCGCCTGCAATTCGGCGATCTCGCTTTTCAGGCAGTCCATCGCCTGCGGTTTGAACTGCGGCGGGACGGAGTCTTCGATATCCAGCACAACGGCGCCGGGTTGGACCCGGATGGCCTTGGCAACCCAATCGCGACGATGGGCGGGCACGAACAGGGCGGAGCGGATGGGCCACATGGCGGCAAGACCTTCTGATCGGGATGCGCTGCTATAGCGGCCGCAGCGACCGACGGCGATCCCCGCTGGGCCAATCCCGTTGGCTCGATATGGCACTATGCACCCGCGCTGCACTGTCCGATGATGGCAGCATCGCATTGGGGGAGTTTCGTCGTGACCGTTCTGCCGCTTGCCGGACTCAAGGTCCTGGATCTCACCGCCCATCGCGCAGGCCCGACCTGCGTGCGCCAATTGGCGGATTGGGGGGCGGATGTCGTCAAGATCGAACCGCCGGGGGAGGCGAAGGGCGATGTCGTCGGCGGCAATCGGCACGGTTTCGACTTCCAGAACCTGCACCGCAACAAGCGCGGCATGACGCTGAACCTGAAAGCGCCGGAAGCACACGCGATCTTCATGAAAATGGCCGAAACCGCCGACGTGGTGGTCGAGAATTACCGATCCGACGTGAAATTCCGCCTGAAGGTGGATTACGAAACGATCGCCAAGATCAATCCGCGCATCGTCTACGGCTCGATCTCCGGGTTCGGGCAGACCGGTCCTGACGCGACCCGACCCGGCGTCGATCAGATCGCGCAGGGGATGGGCGGTTTGATGTCGATCACCGGCCTGCCCGGCCAAGGCCCCGTGCGGGTCGGCATTCCGATCGCCGATCTGACGTCGGGGATTTTCCTCTCGCAGGCGATTTTATTGGCGCTGATGCAACGGATGCAGACCGGTAAAGGCCAGTGGGTGCATACATCCCTGCTGGAATCGCAGATTTTCATGCTGGATTTCCAGGCGTCCCGCTGGCTGATCGCGCACGAGGTGCCGGGCCAGGCCGGCAACGATCATCCCACGGGCATTCCGACCGGGGTTTTCCCCACCGCCGACGGGCACATCAATATCGCGGCGTCGGGGCAGGGCTTGTGGGAACGCTTCTGCAAGGCGATCGGGTGGGAGGCGGCGTTGGCCAACCCCGATTATGCCAATGGCGGGCTGCGATCGAAAAACCGCAAGCAGGTGAACGCGGAAATCGGTGCCATCACCGGTAAGCGCCCCAGCGCGCATTGGTTGAAAGTCATTAACGAAGCCGGGGTGCCCTGCGGCCCGATCAACGATATCGCGGCAACCTTCGCCGAACCGCAAACCCAGCATTTGGGCATCGCTCGCACCGTCCACCACCCCAAGCTCGGCGATATCCAAGTCGTCGGCCAACCCATCAACATGAGCGATTGCCCACAACCGGAGGCGTTGGGGCCGACCCCGGATCTGGGGCAGCACACCGACGCCATTCTGGACGAACTCGGTTACAGCGCGGCAACGATTTCCGATTTCCGCACCCGCGGCATTATCTGAAAGAGCGGCCCATGGCATATCCAAAGCACCTGCTGCCGACCACCGTCGTTGGCAGTTATCCGCAGCCGGATTGGCTGGTGAACCGGGAAACCCTGCACCACCACGGCGTGCCGCGCACCCATGCGCACGATGTCTGGCGGATCGAATCGGCGTTGCTGGAACAGGCGCAGGACGACGGCACCATCCTCGCCATTCGGGAGATGGAACGCGCCGGCATCGATATCGTCACCGACGGCGAAATCCGGCGGGAAAGCTATTCCAACCGTTTCGCTCTGGCGCTGGAGGGGATCGATACCGACAATCCCGGCATTGTGCTGTCGTCGGGCGGGCGATCCACGCCGGTGCCGCGCGTCGTCGGGCGCATCCGCCGGGTGTCGGCCGTGGAAACCAGGGATGCCGCGTTTCTGCGGGCCAACGCCACGCACGCAACGAAAATCACCCTGCCGGGGCCGTTTACCTTGTCCCAACAAGTGCAGAACGATTACTACAAAGACGAGGAAGAAATGGCGATGGATTATGCCGTCGCCGTCAACCAGGAATTGCGTGCGCTGAAGGCGACCGGCGTGGACGTGGTGCAGTTGGACGAACCCTGGGTCCGCAGCTCGCCGGAGAAAGCGACCCGTTACGGAATCAAGGCGATCAACCGAGCGCTGGAGGGGATCGAAGGTATTACCGTCGTGCATCTTTGTTTCGGATATGCGGCGGTGGTGGCGAACAAACCCTCCGGCTACACGTTCTTGCCGCAGTTGGCCGATACAATCGCGACGCAGATTTCTATCGAGGCGGCGCAGCCGAAACTCGACCTTGGCGTTTTGAAAGATTTGTCTGGCAAAACGATTATGCTGGGTGTCCTGGACCTCGGCGACAATACGGTGGAAACACCCGCCATCGTCGCTGCCCGCATTCGCGCCGGGTTGCAGTTCGTGGCAGCGGAAAAATTGGTGCCGGCGCCGGATTGCGGGATGAAATATTTGCCGCGCGATGTTGCGTTCGGCAAACTGAAAGCGATGGCCGAGGGTGCGGCCATCGTCCGAAAAGAACTGGCGGGCTAACGAATTCTCCAGTTGCGGCTCGGTTATTCCGAGCCGCAGGGATAAATGGGGTAGTCGGTGTAGCCCTCGGCGCCGCCGCCGTAGAAGGTGGAACGGTCGTAGCGGGCGAAGGGAATGCCGTCGCGCAGCCGCTCCACCAAATCCGGGTTCGAAATATACATCCGACCGAACGCCACCGCATCCGCCGTGCCGTCCGCCAAAACCGCATCCGCCTTGGCGCGATCGAAGCCACCGGCAACGATCGCCGAACCGTTCCACAGCGGCCGCAACCGCGCCGCCGCCGAAGCCGCGTCCGCATCGCCGTCCGTGGCGCCGCTGACCCACGGCTCGATCAAATGCAAAAATGCCAAACCCATGGGATTGAGCGCCGCAATCGCTCGACTATACGTCGCGAGTGGGTCGCTGTCGCCGCCATCGTTGGCATACCCGAACGGCGAGAACCGGATGCCCACCCGATCCGCGCCCCAGATGCCGACAACGGCGGCGACGGCTTCGAGCATGAAGCGCAGCCGATCGCCGCCATAGGCGTCGGTACGACGGTTGGCCTTGTCGGTCAGGAATTGTTCGATCAAGTAACCATTGGCGCCATGCAATTCGACCCCGTCGAAGCCGGCGTCCTGCGCGGCAATGGCGGCGATGCGGTATTCCTCGATCATGCCGGGAATTTCCTCCAGCGTCAGAGCATGCGGCACCGGCGGTTGCTGCGGCCCGTCCGGCAGCCGGACCGGCAAAGCAGGCTGCACGGCCGAGGCCGAGACCGGTAACTGCCCGCCCAACAGGCTGGGATGCGAGCGGCGCCCGGCATGCCAGAGTTGCAGCAGGATCCGCCCGCCCGCCGCATGCACGGCATCCGTCACCAACCGCCAGCCCGCGACCTGTTCCGCCGTATGGCAGCCCGGCGTGCCAGCGTAACCCCGACCGCGCGCGGAAATGTGGGAAGCCTCGGCGATAATCAATCCGGCGGACGCCCGTTGCGCGTAATGCAGCGCCATCGTCGCGGTCGGAACCCCCTCCGGACTGGCACGTTGGCGAGTCAGCGGTGCCATGACCACGCGATTGGGCAGCGTGAGCGCGCCGAGACGCAAAGGGGTGAACAGCATGGGGCAGCGACTCCGGACAATTTCGCGCTCGACGCGTCGCGCCGGAGCATGACACGGTGAGCCGATGCTGACCATTTTCGCCACCGCAAGCCGACGCCGCCGTTGCCTCGAACAGGCGCGGATGGAATGCTGCGGCCGGTGCGATAGGGCAAACTAGCCCCCCTCGTTAGCCCGCCGCCGACCCACAACCCGCCAGCGCCTGCGGGCAGGCCTGGAAGAAGTCGTCCGCACCTGCGGCGATGTATTTGCGGAGGTGCGGGGCTACGGCATGCTGCTGGGGTTGCAGTGCAAATCGCCGCTGGCGACGGTGCAGGATGCCTGCCAGGCCGAGGGGCTATTGGCGCTACCGGCAGGGGAAAACGTGTTGCGTCTGGCCCCGCCGCTGATTGTCTCGGACCAGCAATGCGACGAGGCCTGTGCGCGCATTGGCTTGGCGGCGGCGCGGGTCAGGGGCGCTTGCGCACCATCGAGGTGATGACGCCCTGCGGCCGGCCGGAAGCCTGGGCCCGTTCGCGGTCCTGCGCTTCGATCGCGGCGCGGCCGTTTTCTTCTCCGTCGAGGCCTTCGAGCACCGAGGTCAAAACCTTGCGGTTCGAGCTTTGGCTGCCGTCGGCGTAGACGATGTCGAAGAGGGCGAAGGTGCTTTCGGAACGGCGTTTCATGCGGTCTCTCCTGCCGGTTCGCCGGCGTCCGATATGGGCGAACCGTCCGAGTCGATTTTACGCTTCTGCGCGGCTTCTTCGCGGTCCCGTAATTTGGCGTCTTTTTTCGCCTGTTTGTTACGGTCGCGTTCGGCGCGCTGCTGGTTGTAATTCGGTTTGAATGCCATCGAAGCCTCCTGTTTTGCTCAAGAACCCAGGATGCTGCCGCGCGAAATCAGGCGCGTTTCGGACAAAACCCGTTCGTGTCCGTCCGTCACATGTTTCACGCGGTATTGCAATTCCCGGTTTTCGCTCGGCATTTGCCGCTGAATTTTGTATTTTCCGTAGGGAACATTGGTATCACCGGCACCGGGGACGAAATCCACCGTCTCGCCGACTGCGAACTTGTACTGGGCCATCCTAATTTCTCCACAGCAGGCGGCGACCCGCGCGATGCGAGCCGGCATGCTTCTCAATTCGGGGCACCGAGGAATGCGACGTGGCCGCAAAGGAAGGTACAATCGACCCAGGCTGAAAAACGCCGCGCACCGGATATGGTCGCCCGGCCCGGGCAATGCAAGGACAATCGGCCGGTCAGTTCCGGGTGGACTGATGCCGGGGGCTCAGCCGGGCCGGAATAAAGGACGAGATCGCCAGCGTTAACAACGCGAAGGCCAATGCCAGCAGGTAGGCATTGTGGAGCGACGCGGCCATGACATCGGTCAAATGCGCGATCTCGGCCGGCAACATCGCCGCGCGAGTCGCACCATCCATCAACCGGTCCACCGCTCGCGGCGCCGCCGGGTCCAAACCGAGCATGGTGGCATTGAGAACGGCGCCGCAGCCGGCGGCGCCGACGGCCTGACCGACGAAGCGCAGGAACATGCTCGACGACGTTGCCGCCCCGCGTTGCCGCCAGGGGACCGAGGCCTGGATCGCGACGATGAACACCGTGTTGCAGAACCCCATGCCGATGCCCATGACGAAGGATGCGATTGCCGCCCACAATGGCCCGTCCGCCGGGCTGAGCAGTGTCAGCATGAAACAGCCCGCGGCCAGCGCGACCGCCCCCATCGCAGCGACCAGCCGATAGGATGTGCGCACCATAATGCGCCCGCCGATAATACTCGCGAGCGCCCAGCTCACGGACATCGCGCCCAGCACCAGCCCCCCGGCGATGGCGGATCGGCCCATCGCGCCTTGCACATAGGACGGGAGGAACGCCGAGACCCCCATCATCGTCGCCCCCGTGCCGAAACTACCCAGGCTGCAGGTGACGATGATGCGCATGCGCCATAGTTCCAGCGGCAACATCGGCTCCCGCACCCGCGATTCGTGAACCAGCAGCGCCACCAGCGCGAGGCCGCCGATGGCCGACACGGTCCACAGCGTCGCCGGGGCCAAGCTGCCGCGCTGCACCAGCGCCAGCATCAAGCCGCCGAATGCGACGAACAGCAGCAGGGAGCCGAGCCAATCGACGCGGTGATCGCGGTGTTGCACGCGTTCTTTGAGGAAGACGGCGATCATCGCGATGGCGGCGGCGCCGATCGGCAGGTTGACCCAGAACACCACACGCCAACTGATATGTTGGATCAGGAAGGCGCCCATCGACGGACCGACGACCGCCGCCACCCCGAACACGCTGGAAATAAGCCCCTGAATCTTTGCCCGCTCGGTTGGGGTATAGATATCGCCCAGAATGGTCGCCGCGATCGGTTGGATGGCGCCGGCGCCGAAGCCCTCGACTGCTCGGAAAAACACCAGCGACGGCATGTCCCAGGCCAGGCCGCACAGGGTGGACCCCGTCAGGAACAGGCCGCAGCCGACGAAAAACACCGGTTTGCGCCCGAAAATATCGGCGAGACGGCCATAAATGGGGATACTGACGGCCTGGGTCAGCAGGAAGATGGTGAACACCCAACTGAACAGGTTGAACCCGCCGAGTTCACCGACGATCGTCGGGATGGTGGTGGCGACAATGGTGCTTTCGACCGCCGCCATGAAGGTGGCCATGATACACGCGGCGAGCACGAGTGTGCGGCCCGGCGTGCCTTCCCGCACTTCCGGCGCGGCAAGCGTTCCGTCGTTCGGCATGGGTTTGGCGTCCTCCTGCGGCGGTTCTGTCATCCGCAGGCGGGGCTGGCAACCGCGTATGGCTCGACCCTGACCCGCCTTTGCCTCTGGTTCATCGCTGCGGGGGAGACTTTGCGGCCGTTCGGTCCAGGGCTAAGCTCCCGCCAACCCCGAAGGAGGACGTCCCGTGACCCCGAACATCCGCGCGCTGAACACCGGCTTCGTCGGCGAGGTTTCCGGCATCGATTTGACCCAGCCGATCGGGCCCGAGGGTGCCGCAGCAATCGAGGCAGGAATGGATCGTTACGCGGTTCTGGTATTCCACGACCAGCGTTTCACCGACGAACAGCAGAAGGCGTTCAGCCAGAATTTCGGCGAATTGGAGCATACGGCCGGGGGCAATGTGACCAAGGCGTCGGAAAAGCGGCTCGATCCTTATATGGCCGATGTGTCCAACCTCGGGCTGGATCATAAGCCCTTGGCGCGCGACGATCGGAAGCGGATGTTCAACTTGGGCAACCAGTTATGGCACTCCGACAGTTCGTTCCGAGCGAAACCGGCGAAATTTTCGTTGCTTTCGGGGCGGGTGACGGTGGGGAAGGGCGGCAATACGCAGTTTTGCGACATGCGGGCCGCGTACGACGCGCTGGACGACGCGACGAAAGCCGAGATCGAGGATCTGATTTGCGAGCATTCGTTGATCTATTCGCGGGGCTCGTTGGGTTTCGACGATCTTTCGCCCGAGGAGATGGCGATGTTCGCACCGGTCCGGCAACGTTTGGTGCGGGTGCATCCGGTGACCGGCCGCAAGTCGCTATATCTGTCGTCGCATGCCGGGAAAATTATCGGCTGGCCGGTGCCGGAGGCGCGTGCGTTCCTGCGCGATTTGACCGAGCACGCGACGCAGAAGCAGTTTTTTCATTCGCATGCGTGGCAGCAGCACGATTTCGTTATGTGGGACAACCGGACCACGGTGCATCGGGTAACGCGGTTCGACGACACCCAGGTGCGCGACATGCGGCGGACGACGGTTGCCGGCGATCGGGAGACGGTGGCGCAGTTGGCGGCCTGAATGGGGCTACCGATCGGCGGGCGTCCGTTATCGGACGCCGCTTCAGCCTAACGCTGGATGAATTTGCGGAACTCGTGGATCACCAACTGCCAGCGGTCGAGGTTATTGGTCAAAGCCTCGGTGGTTGCGCCGTGTTCCAGATCCATGTCCATCTCGATCCACGGATCGGAGTCGTTATCCAGATAGACCCGGCCGAAGCGCTTGCGGCGGTTCCATTCCGCGACCTTGGAGGCCGACAACGCGCCGTCGACTGAAAAACCGGCGGCGAATTGTATCGATTTGCAGCGCTGCTTGCTGCCGCACTCGTAGAAATAAACGCTGAATTTCGTGCTTTCGTAGATGCTTTTGATCAGCGGATCGCCGTCTTTGTCGGAGGTTATTTCCGTCGAGAGGCCCTTCGCCTTCAGCGACGCGGCGACCTCCTGCACGACCGCCCCGCCGTCCGGCAGGTAACCGGCCCAGGCGCTGTTTTGTGCCAGCAGCAGAATGGCAGCCAGGATCGTCCAACGCATCTTATCGTCCCCCGAAACGCGACCGACATCGAAACACGGGGAGTGTAGAGGGCAAACGATACGCCCTGCAACTGGGCGCATCGGCGATTGCCTCGGCCAGGGCCATCGTCGCGGCATCCAGTTCGGCACCGGCTGTCCTCAGGCTTATTGTCGGTAATTATTGATTTTGTTCCATTCCACGATGTATTGTTCCTGTAGATTGCTGTAGTCGTCGATATTGGGATACCATGGTTTCATCACCGTTAGATCGATGCCCTCAGGCAATGGACCGTCCTTGAGCGCAGAAAAACCGGCGGAATCCCGCACGAACGCCTCCTGCCCCTCCCGCGAGAGCGACCAATTAAGGAACAGGCGCGCGGCATTGACGTGCCGAGCCGTCTTCGGAATGCCAGCCCCGTAGGACGTGAGGGGGATACCCTCGGGCGGGGTGTGGCAGGCGATCGGGGCGCCTTCGCGGGCGCGGGGGATGACAATATTGGTTTGTTGCGCACCCAATTTCATCTCGCCGCGAATAATGGCGTCGGTGGCCGGCGCGCCGCTGGGATACAGCGACGGTTCGTTCGCGGCCAGTTTCTCCCAATACCCGAGGCCCAGAACCTGACGTTGGAACAAGGCGCGATTCCACGGCGGGCCGCCACCACCGGCGATCACCTCGGCAATCTGATGGCCTTTCCATTTGGGATCGGTCAGTTCCCACCAAGTTTTCGGCGGATCCTTCACCAGTTCGGTATTGTAAGCAATGCACCAGCCGGACGTCGTGCGCGGCCAAAGCTTGTGCGGATCGGTCACCGCCTCCGGCTTGTAATCGGCGGCGTTGGGTGGGGCGTATTCCTGATACAGATCGCCCATCGTGCGCAGATGCCCACGATCGGAATATTCGATCACGTCGGCCACCAGCTTCCCCGCCGCCGCTTCGGTGCGAATACGGGTGATCATCTGACCGCCGGGCGCGCGCACCAACTCCACCTTCACAAACGGAAAACGCTTATTGAACGCTGCAATCCAAGCATGCTCGGTTTCATTGAAATTGACCGAATAAAGCACCATCGTGGCCTCGGCTTTCGCAGCGGCGATCAACGCATCCGACCCGAACGGTGTATCGGCAGCAAACGCCGTGGAACCCGCAGTCGTTGCGGTGGCAAGCACAAGCCCGAGTGTGGCGATCGCACGCTTCATCGCGTTTTCCTCCTTCGTTTTGGACGCCCCCCTGTGTAGAGCGCTTTCAGGGCGAACGGAACCGCGCGGGACGAATTTGCGGAACAGCGACGGATGCCGCACGCTGGCGCGGTCGAACCGAAACCGGAGCATTCAGTGTCATGGCAGACAATTCCCGTTGGCAGCGCCGCCCGGCAGGCTCGACCTGGGGCGATTTCGGTCCGGACGACCAATTGGGGCGGCTCAATCTGGTGACCGCCGAAAAAGTGCTGCAAGGCATTGCGGAAGTGAAGGTCGGCAAGAATTTCTGCCTGTCCCTGCCGCTGGATTATCCCGGCGGCAATATTATCAACCCGCGCCGCAATCCGCCGGTGCTGACCCCGACGCAACGCCCGGGGGCGCCGAATATGAATTACCCCCTGCGCTGCGACGATCCCACCGCGCTGGATGTGGTGTGCGACGATCAGGTGCTGCTGACGCTGCAATATTCCACCCAATGGGACTCCCTGTCGCATGTCGGGCAAATGTTCGACACCATGGGCGATGGAGTGATGCGCGATGTGTTCTATAACGGTTATCGCGCCGGCGTAGATATTATCGGCCCCGTCGCCTTCGATGCGAAGGGGAACCAAACCCCGACCGGCCAACAATCCGGCGCCCGTCGGCTGGGGATCGAGAACATGGCGGTTGCCTGCGTGCAGGGCCGAGCGGTCATGATCGATCTGCAGGCGCATTTCGGCGACTCCGGAAAGATCGTCGGCTACGAGGATCTGATGGCGGTGCTGGAAAAGGACAAAGTCGTCGTAGAATCCGGCGATTTCGTCTGCATCCGCACCGGCTTCGCGCAATTGCTGCTGGATATGAAGAAGCAGCCCGATCCGAAAATCCTGTTCTCCACCACATCGGCCCTGGATGGGCGGGACCAGCGGTTGTTACAATGGATTACCGATAGCGGCGCCGTCGCGCTGCTGGCCGACAATTATGCGGTGGAGTGCACGCCCTCCCGGCCCTGCCTCGACGATTTCTGCGCCACCCTGCCACTCCACGCCCATTGCCTATTCAAGCTCGGCTGTTACCTCGGGGAGATGTGGTACCACACGGAACTAGCGGATTGGTTGCGGGCGAACGGGCGCAATCGGTTCCTGCTGACCGCCCCGCCGCTGCGCCTGCCGGGCGCGGTGGGTTCCCCGGCGACGCCGGTCGCGACCGTTTAGCAAGGGGACGTTGCGGCGGGCTGCCGAGCCGCTTTTGTGCAAGATTAAGGACAACACGAAGACACGATGTGTGTGCATCGCGGCAGGTTTTGGACGAATCTTGCGCCCTGTCGATGGGACAGTTCGCGCTGGAACGGCCGAAGGCGGCTTTGCCGGCGCCCCGACCGGAAAACGGGCCGGACCTCGGCACCAGCGTCGAACGCTCGCTGTCCGGTTAACGCAATATCGAGCGTCAGCCGGCTTAGACCATGATCGTTTGAGGTCGCACGCGATCTCGGCGTTGGATCATGGTCTAAGCCTTTGTTTGAGAGAGTGATTCACGCCCGAGGTTGAAGTCAACCTCAAGCGATCACGCTCTAGCGCAGGCGCAAGCGAAACGCTGGCGCATGGTCGGGCTGGGTGGTGACGACCCCGACCGGCAGCACCGGGCGGGTGCTTTCCATTGTCAGGTCGAACCGCTTAATCGTCGCTGCGAGCACGATTGTCGCCTCGGTCAGGGCAAATTGCGCGCCAACGCAGATGCGGGGGCCGACCCCGAACGGCAAATAGGAAAATCGCGGCGGCACCGGCGCGCCCGGTAGAAACCGCGTCGGATCGAATGCATCGGGATCGCGCCAGAGCATGCGGTGGCGATGCAGAATCCATGGCGCAATCATGACGACATCGCCACGACAGACCGCTTGGCCAGCGACGGAATCCGCACCGATCGCCTCCCGCACAATCAAATACGCCGGCGGAAACAACCGTAACGTTTCGCTCAGCACTGCTCGGGTACGATTATCGGGGTCGTCGGCGAGCTTTTGTTGCTCGTTGCGATCCTGTGCCAACAATGTCAGCGCCCAGAACAGCGCAACCGCCGTGGTTTCATGTCCGGCCAGGATCAATGTCGCCACCTGATCGCGCAATTGCTCGCGATCAAAACCGGCGCCGGTTTCCGGATCGCGCGCGGCTCGCAGCAGGTCGAACAAATCGCGCGGCTGATCGGGTTCGGGCATCCGCAGGCGATCGCGCACGATGGCCTCGATCAAGCCCATCCAGCGCTTCTTGAAACGTTTGCGAGCGAAATCGCGCGGCGTTGGGATCGCGGTCGGCAGGATGAGATCCAACATGCCGGGTTTTGCGTGATGGGCGGCAAATTCGGTCAACATGCGGCGCATTTCTCGGCCGTATTCCTGCATCTCCAGCGAGAACATCGATCGTCCGGCGATTTCCAGCGTCAAATTCTGCATCGTTGCCAGGATATCGACGGGCGCATCGATCCGTTCCCGCAGCGCATCGAGCGCTTCGTCCGTCGTCGCGACGATGTGCCGGGTTAGCAACGGCATGCTGCGCGGTGCCAGCGCCGGTGCGACGGTCCGGCGTTGCAATTTCCAGATATCGCCTTCCGCCAACAGCAGTCCTTGGCCGACTATCGGTCGCAGGATGCGGATCGCGGCGGGGGATCGGCGGTAATTGCCGGGATTGTCGACCAGGACGCGATGAATACCGGTGGGATCGTTGACAATGAAATTATGGCGGCCGAGCATATTGCGGGCGATGAAGGGCTGTTCGTAGGCGGCGGCGGGCCAGCTGGATAGGGCGTTGCTGGCGAGCGTGCGGAAGAACTGCCGGAAGGGCAGGGGTTGCGCCGGCACGGGCGGCTTCGGGGGAACGAACAGCCCGTTCATTACTCAGCCGCTGCGACGTTGGGAGAAAATGCGGGTAGTTGCGCGCGCAGCGTGCGGTCCATCGGTTGCGGCCACCACCGATGTTCCCACTCGGCTTTTGCCTTGCGCAGGACCGGCGCTACCTTGTCGGCAAAGAGCTTCGTGTTGTACCGCGTCAGTGCCTTGTTCATGTTGCCGAATTGCATCAACAACATCAGGTTTCCAACATTCAGATTGTCCGACAGATCCATCAATTGTTCGACAACCTGACTAGGCGATCCGATCACGATATAGCCGGCATCGACGAGGTCTTTCATTTCGGTAGGCCGAGCAACGGTGCGAAGGGCGGCGGCGCTGACCTGGCTGGATAGGCCGGCGCGTTGCGTGGCTTCCGTCGTATAACCCGGCGGGGTGGCAAATCGGGGATCGAAATGCAGGCAGCGACCGAAGAAATATTCGGCGGCTTCGGTATATCGTTCCATCGCCTCATCCCGGCTTTCCGCCACCGCGATCGTCTGCGCAAACGCTGCTCGGTATGGATTCCGATCCTTCCCGAGTCGATCCATTTCTGCCCAGAAACCGTCCATCGTCGCTTTGCCGGCTTTGTGGCCGTAGTAGGACAAATAGCAGTAGACATAGTCTTTCTCGGCGCACCATTGCCATGTTTCGACCGATCCGCCGCCGGGAATCCAAACGGGGGGATGCGGGCGCTGGATCGGGCGCGGCCAGATGTTGACGTAGCGTTGCTGGTTGTATCGACCGTTGAAGGCGAACGTGTCGGGGTCCTGCCAGGCGCGCATCACCAGATCGTGCGCTTCCAGGTAACGATCCCGCAACTGCGAGGGGTTTTGCCCATAAGCGAAACAATCGTCCATCGGCGTGCCGACGGGGAATCCGGCGATCAGACGCCCGCCGGAAATGACATCGAGCATGGCGAATTCCTCCGCCACCCGGGTCGGCGGATTGTAGAGCGCCAGCGAATTGCCCATCACGCAAATCGTCGCATCGGTGGTGCGGCGCGCCAACGACGATGCGATCAAGTTCGGCGAGGGCATCAGGCCGTAGCCGTTGGAATGGTGCTCGTTCACGCAAATCGCGTCGTAACCGCAATCGGCGGCGTATTCGAGCTCGTCCATGAAATCGTTGTACATCAGATGCGCACGCTTCGGATCGAACAGCGAGGAATGGATATCGACCCACACCGACGGATGTTTCTCTTTGAAGTCCTCCGGCAATTCGGTGTACGGCATCAGGTGGAACCACATCAGCTTCATCGACATCTCCTGCGGCTGGTTTCTGGCGTTGAGTAGACCATTCGCGTAGCCTGCCGGCAACCGAAACGGAGGATGCGGACATGACCGAACGGGTCGCAATTGTGACGGGTGGGCTTCGCGGGCTGGGGCGAGGCATGACAATCGGCCTTGCTCGGGCTGGGATTAAGGTTCTGGCGGTCGGGCATATCGATAGCGATGTGCCGGCGATGACCGGCATCGACAATGTCCGCCCCTTCGTCGCCGATATCCGCAAACCCGCCGAATGCGATCGGGTTATCGCTGCGGCGCAGGCGGCGTTTGGGCAGATCGATATTCTAGTCAACAATGCAGGCCTGACCTTCACCTATATCGCCCCCGATCGTTTCCGGCGCGCCGAGCGTCAGAAGTTCTGGGAGGTATCGGATGAGGTTATACAGAATGTGATGGATACCAATTACGTTGCCGCCGACAATATGGCGCGCCGGGTCGCACCGATTTTTGTCGCGCGCGGGTGGGGGCGGATCGTCAACGTGACAACGAAACTCAGCACGATGAACGTGCCCGGCGCGATACCGTACGGCTCGTCGAAAGCGGCGTTGGAAATGGCGACCGAGGTTTGGGCGAAGGAACTGGCGGGCACCGGTACGACCGTCAACATCGTCAATCCCGGGGCAGGGGCAAACACCCCGGGCATGGCGCAGGAGATGCGCGATCGCAGCGCGGCGGGGACTGCGCCGAAACTGGTCGAACCCGACGATATGGTGCCGCCGCTGTTGTTCGTGGTCTCCACAGAGGCAGATCGGATCAACGGATACCGTTTCGATGCCAATAATTTCGACCCCGCCTTGCCCCCGGCCGAGGCGGCGAAGCAAGGCGGCCGTCCGGCGGGTTTCGTGCTGCATCCGGCCGATCCCGGCGCGTGGCCATTGGGTTAGCGCGGCAGGCAATCGGCCGAACGTCGCGCTACCCCGACGCCAGCGTCTTCATCGCCGCCGTCCGTTCGAACAGCCGCAGCAGGACCCGGACGGCCTTGCCACGGTCCGACGTCAGGCCGGGATCGCGGGATAGCAGCACCGCCGCGTCCTTGTGCGCCATATGCAGCAGCGGTTCGTGCGCCACGGGATCCGCGAGGCGAAATCCCGGCTGCCCCGCCTGCCGCGTTCCCAGCAGGTCGCCGCCGCCGCGCAGGCGGAAATCCTCGTCCGCGATTTCGAACCCGTCTTCCGTATCGCGCAGCATGGTCAAGCGCCGGCGGGCGGTTTCGCTCACCCAATCCTCGTGCAGCAGCAGGCAGAAACTGGCTTCTGCGCCCCGCCCGACTCGGCCGCGCAACTGGTGCAACTGGGCCAGCCCGAAGCGTTCGGCGTGTTCGATCACCATCACGCTGGCGGTGGGGACATCGACGCCCACCTCCACCACGGTGGTCGCGACCAGCAGGCGGATTTGGCCGGCGGCAAAGGCTGCGAGGGCGGCGTCGCGTACTTCCGGCAGTTGTTGCCCATGCGCCAGTCCGACGCCGTCGCCGAAACGGGCATGCAGGTCGGCGAATCGTCCCTCGGCGGCCTGGACGTCCAGCACCTCGCTCTCGGCGACCAGGGGGCACACCCAGTAGACTTGGCCCCCGGCATCCAGCTTGCGGGCAATGCCGTCCATCACGTCGGGCAGCGTCGCCAGGGAATGCAGCGTGGTGCGAATCGGCTGGCGTCCGGCGGGTTTGCCGGTCAGGCGGCTGACATCCATCTCCCCCCAATTGGTCAGCAGCAGGGTGCGGGGGATGGGGGTGGCGGTCATCACCAGCACGTCGGTTTGCTCGCCTTTGGCGCCGAGCGTAAGGCGTTGATTGACGCCGAATCGGTGCTGTTCGTCGATGACGGCCAGCGCGAGGTCGCGATATTCCACCGAGTCCTGGAACAAGGCGTGGGTCCCCACCACCAGCGGGATCGACCCGTCCTTCAGGCCGCGCAGGATTTTGGCGCGTTCCCGCCCTTTGACCGAACCGGTCAGCAACGCAACGGGGACCGAGCAGAGGCGGGTCAAGGTGCGGTGGTGCTGCTTCGCCAGCACCTCGGTCGGGGCCATGATGGCGGCCTGGGCGCCGGCTTCCACCGCGCGCAACATGGCCAGGATCGCGACCAGCGTCTTGCCCGACCCGACATCGCCTTGCAGCAGCCGCAGCATCCGGCGCGGAGACGCGAGGTCGGTATCGATTTCGGCGATGGCGGCGATCTGGGCCGGGGTTGGGGCGAACCCGAAGCGTTGCAAGGCAATGTCCCGCAGGCGCGAATCGCCGACCAACGCCCGCCCGCGCCGCCCGCGCACCCGCCCGCGCACCACCGTCAACGCGACCTGACCGGCCAGGAATTCGTCGTACGCCAGCCGGGCGCGCATGCGCGGCGGCGGGATTTCCTCGGTGGGGGTTTGTACGGCGCGCATCGCCTCGATGAAGCTCGGCCATTTCTCCCGCCGGAGCAGCGCTGGGTCGTGCCATTCCGGAAAAATCGGCACGGCGGTCAGTGCCTGTGCAACGGCGGAGGCGACTTGCCGGGGCCATAGTCCGGCGGTTAGCGGCCAGATCGGCTCGATCGCCGGCAGTCGGTCGGCCTGTTCCAACGGCACCAGGTGGTCGGGATGCGGCAGGCTCACCCGGCCGTTGAACCGATCGATTTTCCCCGACACCAGCAATCGCGTGCCGGGTGGGGTCTGAGCCTCCCGATTGAAGCGGAAATACACCAGTTCGGCCGTTCCGGTCTCGTCCTTCACCACGATGCGCCAGGGCTGGCGGGCATTGGCCGGGCGTTCGTGGCGCACGACCTCCACCGCCAGGGTCGCCACGGTGCCCTGCTGGGCCTGGGCGATTTTCGGGCGGTTGCGCCGATCGAGGTACGAATCGGGCATGTGAAACAGCACATCGATCGCGCGGTCCCCCCCGATCGCGCGCGCCAAAAGCGCCGCCACGGCGGGGCCTATGCCGCGTAGGGAGGTCAGGGGTGCGAAAAGCGGGATAAGAGGATCGGTGTCCACGGGCTGACAGACGCTGTTTGGCGGGTATATGACACTCAGCCAATGACAGAACCAGAACACGACGCGCGCCGCCGGCGTTTGCTATTTCGGTCCACCCATCGGGGGACGTTCGAGAACGATCTGATGATCGGCGGATTTGTGCGCGCCGGGCTTGGCACATTCTCGGAAGCGGAGCTGGATTCGCTGGAAGCGATCCTGGAAATGCCCGATGTCGATCTGGCGGATTGGCTGACCGGGCGCCGCCCGATCCCGGCGGAGGACGCCACGCCGATGCTGCTGCGAATCCGGGACAGTCTGCGGCGATGACCGAACCGCTAAAGGTTTGGGGCGCACCGGAGGGGTGGGACGCGTTCCTGCTCGCCCAACGCAGGCGCGAATACAGCGGCCCCGTCGTCCATGTCGCGCGCGACGATTCCCGCATGGCGCGTCTGGCCGAGGCCCTCGCCTTCGCCATGCCGGAAGCCGAGGTGCTGCGCTTCCCCGCCTGGGATTGCCTGCCCTACGATCGCGTCTCCCCCAATCCGGTGCTGGTGTCGGAACGGATCGCCACCCTGGCGCGCTTGCTCGATCCGCCGAAAGGGCCGCGCATCGTCCTCACGACGGTCAATGCCCTGGTGCAGCGGGTGCCGCCGCGCGCGGTGTTCGCCGGGGCCAGCCTCGATCTCGCGGTCAACGGGACGGTCCAACCGGAGAAATTGACCCAGTTCCTCGAAGCCAACGGTTACGGCCGCGCCGGCACGGTGATGGAGCCGGGGGAATATGCGGTGCGCGGGGGGATCGTCGATATCTTCCCCTCCGGCGAAACCGACCCGGTGCGGCTCGACCTGTTCGGCGACACCATCGAATCCATCCGCGTCTTCGATCCCACCACCCAGCGCAGCGCCGCCCGCCGCAACGCCCTCTCCCTCCGACCCGTCTCCGAAGTGCCGCTCGGCAAAGCCGCGATCGCACATTTTCGTACCCAATGGCGGGAATTGTTCGGCCAGGACGCGGCCAAGGACCCGATCTATCTGTCGATCTCCGACGGGCGCCGCCATCCGGGGATGGAACATTGGGTGCCGCTGTTCCATCCGACGATGGAAAACCTGCTGGATTATCTGCCCGACGCCGCCGTCAGCCTGGATCATCAGGCGGCGGAGGTGCTGGAAGCGCGGCTGGAAATGATCGCCGACCACGCGCAAGCCCGCCGCGCCCCGCCGCGCGATGGGGAGGTACCGTACCGGCCGATCCCGCCGAACATGCTGTACCTCGGTCGCGACGACTGGGACGAGATGCTGTCGTTCGGACCCTGCACGGCGTTCACCCCCTTCGGCAAGCCGGATGGCGCCAGCGGGGTGGAGGGCGGTGGCCGCCCCGGTCCGGTGTTTGCGGCCAGCCGCGCACCGGTGTCCGGCGCGGCGCCGCCGAATGTGTTCGATCAGTTGAAGGTGCAAGCCGAGCGCTGGACGGCGGAAGGCCGGCGGATCGTGGTCGCGGCGTGGACCCGCGGCTCGCGCGAGCGCCTGGGCAATCTGCTGCGCGAGCACGGGTTCAAGGATATCGCCGCCGAAGACAGCTACGCCGCCATTCGCCGCAAACCCGCCGGATCGGTGTCGCTGATCACCCTCGGGATCGAGCGTGGCTATGTCGCCTCCCTCGGGGCGGTGCGGATCGCTGTGGTGGGGGAGCAAGACCTGCTGGGCGAGCGTATTTCCCGCCCGCCTCGCCGCCGCAAACGCGCCGATCAGTTCATTGCCGAAGCCACCGAAATCGCCGAGGGCGATCTGGTCGTGCATCAGGAATACGGCATCGGCCGGTACGACGGGCTGACCAACCTGGCTGTTTCCGGCGCGGCGCACGATTGTCTGCGGCTGATCTACGACGGCGGCGAAAAGCTGTTTCTGCCGGTCGAGAACATCGAAATCCTCTCCCGCTTCGGCAGCGAAACCCAGGGCGTATCGCTCGATAAGCTTGGCGGTCTAGGCTGGCAGACGCGCAAAGCGAAGATGAAGCAGCGTATCCGCGACATGGCGGGGGAACTGATCCGCATCGCGGCTGCGCGCATGGTGCGCGATGCCTCGGTCCTGGCGCCGGCCGAGGGCACATGGGACGAATTCTGCGCCCGCTTCCCCTTTGCCGAGACCGAAGATCAGGCCCGCGCGATTGCGGATGTGCTGGAAGACCTCGCCGCCGGCAAGCCGATGGATCGGTTGATTTGCGGCGATGTCGGGTTCGGCAAGACCGAGGTCGCGCTGCGGGCCGCCTTCGTCGCCGCCATGTCGGGTGCCCAGGTCGCCGTCGTCGTGCCCACCACGTTGCTCGCACGCCAGCATTTCCGCACCTTCTCCGCTCGTTTTGCCGGATTGCCGATCAAGATCGGGCAGTTGTCCCGCATGGTCACGGCCAAGGACGCGGCGGAGGTGAAAAAGGGCCTCGCCAACGGCGACATAAATATCGTCGTCGGCACCCATGCGCTGCTGGCGAAATCGATCGCGTTCAGCGACCTCGGGCTGCTGGTCGTCGATGAGGAGCAACATTTCGGGGTCGCTCACAAGGAACGGCTGAAGGCGATGAAGGCCGACGTGCACGTGCTGACGCTGACCGCGACGCCGATTCCGCGCACCTTGCAACTGGCGCTGACCGGCGTCCGGCAAATGAGCATCATCGCCACCCCGCCGGTCGATCGGCTCGCGGTCCGCACCTTCATCATGCCGTTCGATTCGGTGGTGGTGCGCGAAGCCATCCAGCGCGAACGCTTTCGCGGCGGGCAGATTTTCTGCGTCGTGCCGCGAATCGAGGATATGGGCCGGATGGCCGAACGGTTGGCGGAGATTGTGCCGGAGGCGCGGGTGGCGGTGGCGCACGGGCGGCTGTCGCCCACCGACCTCGAACGCACGATGACCGAGTTCGGCGACGGCAAATACGACATTCTGCTCTCGACCAATATCGTCGAAAGCGGGTTGGACATGCCGGCGGTCAACACGCTGCTGATCCATCGCGCCGATATGTTCGGGCTGGGGCAGTTGTATCAGTTGCGCGGCCGGGTCGGGCGCGGCAAGCAGCGCGGCTATGCCTATCTGACTTGGCCGGCCAACCATCGCCTGTCGGTCGCCGCCGAGAAGCGACTGACGGTGATGCAGACCCTCGATGCGCTCGGGGCCGGATTCACGTTGGCATCGCACGATCTGGATATTCGCGGCGCCGGCAACCTGCTGGGCGACGAGCAATCGGGCCATATCCGGGAGGTCGGGATCGAGCTGTACCAGCAGATGCTGGAAGACGCGGTCGCCGATATCCGGTCCGGCGACGATCGCAAGGACGACCAGGGGCGGGACTGGACGCCGAATATTAGCCTGGGCCTGCCGGTGCTGATCCCCGAAACCTATGTTCGCGACCTACCGGTGCGGCTGGGCCTGTATCGCCGGATCGGGGCTTTGGGGTCGGATGCCGAATCCGATGCGATGATGGCGGAACTTGTGGATCGGTTCGGCGCCTTGCCGGGCGAGGTGGACAATCTGCTGGGGGTGGTGGCGCTGAAGCGGGCGTGCCGGGAAGCTGGGGTGGAGAAGTTGGACGCCGGCCCGAAAGGCATGGTCCTGACGTTCCGTCGCAATGCTTTTGCGAACCCGGCGGGGCTGGTCAAATGGCTGTCGTCGAAGGGCGGCCTGATCCGTCTGCGTCCCGATCACAAACTGGCGATCTCGCGCGATATGGATGTCGCCACCCGCCTGAAATTCGCCCGCGACACTTTGGCCGCGCTGGTCAAAATCGTTGGCGAGGCGCGGGCGGCTTAACCGGTCAAAACAGCCAGCCCTTGGTGCGGTCCTTCTCCTGCGCCGGGGTTAGCGCGGTCGGACCGTCCGCCACGCCGACCGGCTTGCCCGGCAAAGCGGCGGGGTCCTTCCAGCAATCCACCCGGCCCAAGCTGCGGGTGCAGAAGACCGGTTCCTCCGGCGGCGGTTCTTCTGGGCGGCAATAGGCCTGGCGCTTTTCCAGCCGCACGATCGAACAATCTCGGCCGGTGACCAGGGATACCGCCGCATCCATCGGGGTGCGCCCGATGACGGCGATGCTGCCGATTCCGAGCAAAGCGCCGCCGCCGATCCATTGTTCGGGGGATGCGGCGCAGCCGGCGATGCCGCCCACCGGCAGGAAAAGCAGGAGCAAAAGCGGTCTCATGCCGCCATCCTGACAGCAAAAGGTAAACAAAAGGTTTACGCCGTTTGCCGCCGCGCGCCGCCGCCGCTATGGTCCGGCCGCGTCGCACCGGTCCCCTGGCCGAGCCGCTCTGGCCGCCCCCTGCGCGCGAACGGGATGAGAGAGTACGTTGGTCGATATCTTCGACGAAGTTGACGAGGAACTCCGAGCCGATAAGGCGGAGGCGTTGTTGAAACGGTATAGCGGTGCGCTGGTCGGCGCGGCGCTGGTCGTGCTTGCCGGGGTTGGAAGCTGGCAGGGTTGGCAGTGGTGGCAGGCGCGTCAGGATGCGGCCGCCGCCGGCGCTTTCGTCAGTGCCGTCTCGACGTTGGACCGCGCCGCCAGCCTCGATTCGACGGCCCGCGCGAGCTTGGGCGCGGCATTCGATGCGCTGTCGGCCGGTGCGCCGGAGGGGTATCGCACGCTGTCGCGCCTGCATGCGGCGGCGTTGAAGGCGCAGGCCGGCGATCTGAACGGCGCGGCGGTTTTGTGGGACCAGGTGGCCTCCGACGGCGCGGCCGATCCGCTGTTGCGCGACCTCGCGACCTTGATGTGGGCGGAATGGCAGATCGACCAGGGCGATCCCGCGCGGCTCGAAGCGCGGTTGAAGCCGTTGACCGAGCCTACAAATGCGTGGCGGTCTTTGGCGCAGGAACAATTGGCGCTGTTGGAACTCCGCCAGGGACACGCCGAACAGGCCAAGGCGGCGTTCGGCAAACTATCCCAGGACGTCACGGCCCCCGCGGGCGTTCGCAGCCGGGCGACCGCACTTCTGAGCCGTTTCGGCTCATGACGGTGGGGCGGGGTGTGGCTGTTTCCGTTTCCCAGACCGCAATGCGTGCGCGTCCGCTCGTGCATCGTGGTCTAACGTTTTCGTCGATCGCGCGATTCAGACCTTCGGCGATTCCACCTACGGTCATCGCGCTTTATGAGGACTTCTCCCATGTCGGTTAGGCCAATCGCGCGCGCGGGTAACCTGTCCCGCCGCGCGGCACTCGCGGCCCCCCTGGCGCTGGCCGGCTGCGACACGGTCGATGGCTGGTTCAGCACCAAGAAAAAGCCGCTGCCCGGCAAACGCGAAATCGTGGAGGTCGATCGACGTGTCCTCCGCCCGGACGAGGGCGTGCCCAAGATCGTGCTGCCTGCGCCGGTCCGCAATTCCGGCTGGCCGCAGGCCGGTGGCAATCCCACCCACGCCATGGGCCATTTGCAAATCGGCGACCAACTCCGCGAAGCCTGGAGTTCCAGCATCGGCGAAGGCGGCGGCTATCGGCGCAAAATTCTGGCGCAGCCGCTGGTCGTCGACGGCATGGTCTACACCATGGACTCCGATGGGGAGGTTGCGGCCTTCGCACTGACCAACGGCAATCGGCAATGGCGTTTCGACACCAAGAACGACGACGCGGACGGCGCCAATATCGGCGGCGGGCTGGCAGTCGATAAAGGCACCGTCTACGCGGTGAACGGAATCGGCGATCTGGTGGCGCTGGATGCCGCGAAGGGCACATTGCGCTGGCGCAAACTGCTCGACACGCCCGCCCGTTCGTCGCCGACAGTGGCCGAGGGGCGGTTGTTCCTGACCATGATCGACGACCGCCTGCTGGCACTTTCGGTCGATGACGGCACCGTCCTGTGGTCGCATCGCGGCCTGGGCGGCGGCACCCCGATGTTGGGGCAACCGGCACCGGCCTATGCCGGCGGCTTGGTCGTCGCGGGCTTCGGATCCGGGGAAATCACCGCGATGCGCGCCGATACCGGCAACGCGGTTTGGTCCGACGGCCTCGGTTCCTCCCGGATGCGCTCGGCACTCACGGATTTCACCGCGATCCGCGGGGCACCGGCGATCGCCAACAATCTGGTGTATGCGATCGGCATGGGCGGACTGGCCGTCGCCATCGATCTACCGACCGGTCGCCGCCTGTGGGAACGGCGCATCACCGGGGAAGACACGCCCTGCGTGGCCGGCGACTGGGTATTCCTGGTCTCGGTGGAGCAGGAATTGATCGCCATGCACGCCCGCGACGGACGGGTCGCCTGGGTCACCCCGCTGCCGCGCTGGGGCAACGAGGAAAAGCGCAAGGATCCCTACACCTGGTACGGCCCGATTCTGGCCGGCGACCGGCTGGTGGTAACCGGCACCACCGAGGAAGCCCTATCGGTCAGCCCCTACACCGGCGCGCTGCTCGGGCGCCAAACGATGTCCGGCGTCGCCTCGCCCGTGTCACCAGTGGTCGCGGACGGCACCCTACTTGTGGTATCGGACGATGCGCGGCTGATGGCGCTGCGCTGAACCAGGTCTGAATTCCATGAAGTTACCAGTGGTCGTCATTGCCGGACGGCCGAACGTGGGCAAGTCCACGCTGTTCAATCGCCTCGTCGGACGGCGGGTCGCAATTGTCGCCGATACGCCCGGGGTCACCCGCGACCGCAAGGAAGCGCAAGCCCAGATGCGCGGCCGCATGGTCCAGCTCATCGATACCGCCGGGTTGGAGGAAGCCGCCCCCGACACGCTGGCGCGGCGGATGACCGACAGTTCCTCCAGCGCCGTGCATCTCGCCGATCTCGTGTTGTTCGTCGTCGATGCGCGGGGCGGCATTACCCCGGCGGACGAACATTTCGCGCAATGGCTGCGCCGTCAGGGCCGACCGGTCATGCTGGTCGCCAATAAGGCGGAAGGGCGCAGCGCCGGGGCAACGGTGCTCGACGGCTGGTCCCTTGGGTTGGGGGAACCCTGCGCGGTGTCGGCCGAGCACGGGGAGGGTATTTCGGATCTGATGTCGGAAATCGTGGAACGGCTGCCGCCGGTGCAGGCAGACGACGACGACGACCACGAATCCGGCACCGCCGAACGGCCGCTGAAACTGGCCATCGTCGGCCGACCCAACGCCGGAAAATCCACCTTGCTCAACCGCCTGCTCGGCCAGGAACGGCAATTGGTCGGTCCGGAACCCGGCCTGACCCGCGATGCCATCGCCGTCGTCATCACCGATTCCGACGGCTACAAGATCGAACTCGTCGATACCGCCGGCCTGCGCAAACGCGCGCGGATCGAAGCCGAGTTGGAGAAAATGTCGGTCGGCGCGGCGATCCAGGCGCTGAAAATGGCGGAGGTCGTGGTGCTGACCCTCGACGCCGTCGAAGGCGTCAACGACCAAGACCTGCAAATCGCGCGGCTGGTCGAACGCGAGGGCCGCGCTTGCGTGGTGGTGCTGAACAAATGGGATGCGGTGCCGGATCGGGCGGCGGCGCGCAAAGCCGCCACCGAACGGTTGGAAGAAAGCCTCGCCCAGATGAAGGGCATCGCGTTGGTCACAATCTCCGCCCTGACCGGCGCCGGGATCGATCGGCTGCTGCCGGCGGTGCGGGCGGCGCATGCGGTGTGGAACACACGGGTTGCGACCGGGGAGTTGAACCGCTGGTTCGAACGCGCACTGGCCCGCCATCCCCCGCCGATGGTGAGCGGACGGCGGTTGAAACTGCGCTATGTCACCCAGGCCAAGGCGCGCCCGCCGACGTTCATCACCTTCGGCACGCGGGTCGAGAAAATGCCGGAAGATTACCAGCGCTATCTGGTGAACAGCCTGCGCGATAATTTCGAGTTGCCGGGCACGCCGATCCGACTGGAACTGCGCGGGACCAAGAACCCCTACGTGGACGACTGAGCCCGACCCGTCGCGCCGGTTATAATTGTTCGCTTTGGAAGAACTCGATCACCTCGCCCTCGGGGCCGGTGACGAAGGCGATGCGGACTTCGACAGGCGGGTTTTGCCGCAGGGTGCCGATCCGCGGTGCCACGCGCGACTCCGCCCCGGCGGCCAAGGCCCGCGCGTAGGCGGCGTCGGTGTCGGCCACCCGCAGGCAGAAATGCAGCAATGCGCCCTCGGTCCGGTCTTCGCCGGGATTGCGGCGGCGTCCTTCCGATTGCACTGCGGAGCCGGAGCCAAAAATCTCGACATAGCGTCCGTCGCCCGCGTCGAGGAACGCGGCGCGATCGATGCGGCCGGGGACCTCGAATTCGAAATGGACCTTGAAGCCCAGGCCCTCGGTGTAGAATTTGACGGTGCGATCGAAGTCGGTGGCGCGCAGGGCGACATGGTGGAAGGCCGGTGCGGTGCTGGACGGTTGCATGATGTTCCTCCGATTGGGGCGATCCCTTTTGGGTGGCAAGGGTAGCAAATTCCGTTCGATTTCGCGCGCTGCCGCCATGCCAACCCTGCGCGGCTACCGTTCGGCCGACCAGCGTCAGTCCATCGCCGCGTGCGCATCTTCCGGTTTCGACCGGGTGGCAGCCGAGCGCGGGCGGCGCATCAGGAGCAGCAGGGCGAGCGCTGGCATGGTGGTGAATACCATCATGCGGTAATCGTCCACGAACGCAACGATCTGCGCCTGATGGTTGACCACCCGATCCAACAGCGCGGCGCCGTGATGCGTCATCGGGTTCCAAAACCGCTCCACCACCCCGCCATCCTGCAAGGCTCGGTTGAACGGCGTAACCGAGGCGCCGATCTCCGCATGCAACGTTTGCGTGTTGTGCGATAGCATGAACGAGGTGACGGAAACCCCGATCGCCGCACCGATATTGCGGCTCAAGGAAAACAGGGACGCGCCGTCGGTGCGATATTGCGGCGCCAGGGTGGCGAAGGCGATTACTTGGAGAGGAATGAACAGAAATCCCAAGCCCATGCCTTGGAAGACGATGGTGGCGACGATGCGGGATTGGGCGACATCCGGGGTCCATCCGGTCATTTCCCAGATCGACACGATCAGCATGATTATGCCGCACGCCATGAGTTTACGCGGATCGACCTTGGCGGTCAGGCGCCCGCCAATCAGCATCGCGCCCATGGTGCCGATGCCGCGGGGGGCCATGATCAGGCCCGCAGTCTCCACCGGGTAGTTCGCCAAATTCTGCAACCAGGGCGCCATCAGCGACGAACTGGAGACCAGGATGGTGCCGGCGGCGAACATCATCGCCGCGCCAGCGGAGAAGTTTCCATTGGCGAACATCGCCGGCGGGATGAACGGGCGTTGCGCGGTCAGCATGTGAACGATGAAAAGATAGACGCCGAGGCCGCCCAACACCGCCTCGATCACGATTTCGCGGGAGGTGAACCAGTCCTGATCCCCGCCGCGATCCAGCATCAATTGCAACGACCCGATCCCGAGGGAGAGCACGGCGAACCCGATCCAGTCGAATTTCATGTTAAAATTCGGGTGCGAGCGGGGCATGAACAGGATCAATCCGACGGTGGCGAGAATACCGAAGGGAATATTGATGTAGAACACAAAACGCCAATTGTAGAGTGAGGTCAGATACCCGCCGAGGGTCGGTCCCAGGATCGGCCCGATCATCACCCCCATGCCCCAAATCGCCATCGCCTGACCGCGCTTTTCCATGGGATAGATATCCATCATGGTCGATTGCGACAGCGGCACCAAAGCGGCGCCGAACATGCCTTGCAGAATGCGGAAAATCACCACCTGCGACAGCGACTGAGCCGCGCCGCATAGGACCGATGTCGCGGTGAAGCCGATCAGGCAGGTGATATAAAGGTATTTGCGCCCGAAGCGCGCCGCCAGCCAACCGACCGGCGCAGTCATGATAGCGGCCGCCGTAATATAGGACGTCAGCACCCAGGTGATTTCGTCGTAACTCGCCGACAGGCTGCCTTGCATGTAAGGCAGCGCGACATTGGCGATCGTTTGATCCAGCGCCTGCATCAGCGTCGCACAGACGGTGCAAAGCACGATCGCCATCCGGTGCGGAACCGGATCGGCTTGCGACACGCTCATGAATTAAAACAAATCGTGGAGGGAACGACGATGGCCGGTATCGATTTCGACCTCCACGCTCATGCCGGCGCGCAATTCCGGGTCGCCGGGCTTGCGTTCGAACACGATACGAACGGGAATGCGCTGCACCACTTTCACCCAATTGCCCGAGGTATTTTGCGCCGGCAGAATGGAAAACTCGGACCCGCTGTTCGGCGCGATGCTTTCCACCACGGCCTTCCACGATCGGCCCGGATAGGTATCCACGGTCAAATGCACCGGATCGCCCAATTTCACATACGTCAGTTCGGTCTCTTTCGGATTGGCTTCGATCCAAACCCGGTCGGTGGAAATCAGGCCGAACGCGGCGGTCGCGGCAGCCAGATACATCCCCGGCTGCACCGTATCGACCTGGGTCACGATCCCGGCGAATGGCGCGCGAATGACGGTATGATCGAGCTGGCGTTGTGCTTCTTCGAGCCGAGCCTGCGCCTGTAGATAGTCGGACATGCGGCGCACATCGACTTCGGGATCGCCGCCGAGGCGGGCCAATTGCACCTCCGCCGCGATTTTCAGCGCCGCGACGCTCTGTTGGTTGGCAGCGAGCTGGTAGCGGGCGTTGTCGTATTCGGATCGGGTGACGCCGCCGCTTTTCACCAGTGCGGCGAAGCGTTCGAAGTTCGCGCGATCCGACTCGACCTGGGCTTCTTTGACCGCGACATCGCCCAGCATGCGTTTGTATTCGAGCTTCATGGCGTTGAGGCTGGAGACGGTGCCGCCCAGATTGGCTTTGGCCGCAGCGACCGCAATCTCGAACGGGTGGGGATCGAGGCGCAGGAGCACGTCGCCCTTGCCGACGCGTTGGCCTTCGCGGACCGGCACATCCTGCACGATGCCGGTGACATCGGTGGCCAGTACTTCCTTGGCGGCGCGGACATAGGCGTTGTCGATGGCGACATAGCGCCCGCCGGTCAGCCAGAAATAACCGGACGCCACCGCAACAACCAAGATGCCGCCGAGCATGAGGATGGGGCGGAGGGCGCGCCGGCCGAGGCGGCGGCGGTTGGTGGGGGCGACGGCGATGTGCGGGGCGTCGGCGGCGGTGGATTGCGCCATCAGACCGCTTCCTGTTTCGTGGCGTGCGCGTCCAGGTTGAGAGTGGCCTTCATGCGGAGCAGTGCCTCGGTCATGGTGTCCAAAGTGGGTATGTCGATGCCGGTGGTGACGATATCCGTCATGTCGGCGCGTTGGCGGTTGATATCTTCCAGCGCGGCATGGGCGGGCGGTTGCAGATGCAGGCGCCAGATGCGCCGATCGCGGGGGTCGGGGCGACGTTCCACCATGCCCCGGCCTTCGAGCCGATCGATCTGGCGGGCGACTGTGATCGGTTCGACTTCGAGCAGTTCCGACAATTCCTTTTGCGAGATGCCGGGTTGGCGTTCCAACCAGATCAAGATCCCCCATTGCGCGCGCGTCATCCCCTGCTCTCGGGCGCGCTTATCGGCGTCGATCCGCAGCAGACGGGCGACGTCGTGGAGGAGGAACAGGATGTCGCGTTGAAACCTGTGCACGGTGCGGCCGTTCTTGTGTGAGGTTATTATAAGCGGCGTTACGATATAGGTGGAAGGGGATGGGTTATGCGCCGGGCGCGCGGCTTGCGTGCACCGAATTGGGGAGCGCGACCCCGCCGATCCTCGCCCCATGCGACCATCTTGCCAGGGCGCCGCCCGCGCCGCAGTGTGCCGGCATGTATTTCCCCCCGCCCCAGATTATCGAGGCTCGCGTCGCGACCTCGGTCCCCGCGCATTTCCGCCGACCGCCGGCACGTTCCGAATGGGCGGACGCAAACCGAGCGGGCGCGCCGGTCGATTGCTTCCTGGAAGGCCCGTGCTTCGACGCGCAAGGCCGGTTGTTGGTCGTCGATATCCCCTACGGCCGCATCTTCCGCATCGACGGCGACCATTGGGAGCAACTGGCGGAATACCCTGGCTGGCCCAACGGTCTGAAGGTGCAGCCCGACGGCATCCTGATTGCGGCCGATTACCGCCATGGGTTGGTGCGCATCGATCCCGACACGGGTGCCACCGCCGCCGTGATCCAGACGGTCATGAGCGAGGGGTTCAAAGGCCTGAACGATCTGACCTTGCACGACGACGAGTCGATCCTGTTCACGGACCAGGGCCAGACCGGCTTGCAGGACCCGACCGGCCGGGTTTACCGATTGCACAAAGACGGGCGGTTGGACCGGCTGCTCGCCACCGGCCCGAGCCCGAACGGTCTGGTGCTGAACACGGCACAAACCCATCTGTATGTGGCGATGACCCGGTCGTGCGAGGTCTGGCGGTTTGCGCTGCGTCCCGACGCGATCGTCGGCAAGGCGCAATGTTTCGCCCGCGTGCCGCCGGGCCTGGTTGGGCCGGACGGTCTGGCCATGGATCGGCACGACCGGCTGTATATCTGCAATCCCGGCCATGGTTGCGTCTGGATCGTCGGCCCCACCGGCATTCCACTGTTTCGCGTGCAATCGCCACGGGGAAACATGACGACGAACTGCGCCCTCGCGCCGGACGGGCGGACGCTTTACATAACCGAATCCGAACACGGCGACATTTTGACGGCGGAGATCCCCGAACCATGAGCGAATTCGTTTCCATCTGCGAAGTCGGCCCGCGCGACGGTCTGCAAATCGCCAAGACCCGGATGACCACCGACGACAAAATGGCTTGGATTCTTTCGCTCGCTGCCGCTGGCATTCCGGAGATCGAGGTCGGCAGTTTCGTGCCGCCTCGGGTGATCCCGCAGTTGTCGGACACCGCCGAGATTGTCTCGCGGTCGATGGCGACTAACCCGGCCTGGGTGGTGCAGGCGCTGGCGCCGAATTTGCGTGGCGCGCAGAACGCCTACAATGCCGGGGTACACAAGATCAGCATGCCGATTTCGGTGAGCGAGGGGCACTCGAAAGCCAACCTCAACCGCACGCCGGCCGATTCCATCGCCATGATGCGCGACGTCATGGCCTGGATGAAGGAACAGGATCGCCCCGTCCCGGTCATCGTCGGCGCATCCACCGCGTTCGGCTGCTCGATCGACGGCGTGGTGACGACGAAGCAGGCGGTGGCGCTGTGCAAGGGGCTTGTCGATGCGGGGGTCGAGCACATCATGCTGGCCGATACCGTCGGCTACGCCCATCCCGCCCAAGTCCGCGAGGTCGTGCGCGCCGCCCGATCCGAAATCGGCCCGGCCGTCTATGGGCTGCATCTGCACGACACCTGCGGGCTTGGCATCGCCAACGCGCTGGCCGGCTTGGAGGAGGGGATTCGCGCGTTTGACTCCTGCCTCGCCGGTCTGGGCGGTTGCCCCTACGCGCCCGGCGCATCCGGCAATGTGGTGACCGAGGATCTGGTGTTCATGCTGGAAAGCATGGGCTTCACGACGGGCATCGATATTCCCAAGTTGTTCGAAGCCCGCGCCATCCTGCACGCCGGCCTGCCGGGCGAACAGTTGAACGGACAACTGCCGAAGGCTGGGATTCCCCCGACCTTCCGCAAGGCGGCGTAGGGCGGGGGTCGGATCGTGCGGCGTTTTCCGAACAGCGCTGCCAATTCGATCCGATTGTTTGCGCGACGAGCGAACACCAGGATAAAAACTCCATCCGATTGTCGTCGTCGGGCCACCGCTCCAGACGTAATACCGCAGGAGGTTCGAACCGATGGGATTTCGTTTTCGGCGCAGCGTTCGGATCGTGCCAGGGCTCAGGCTCAATTTCGGTAAAGGCGGCTTAACATCGCTTTCGGTCGGCCGGCGAGGGATTACAGCGAACATCGACGCCAAAGGAATCAAGACGACGTTCAGCGTGCCGGGCACCGGCCTCAGCTATTCGACTAAGAGAACCGGCCAAGATACAAAAAATGGAAAGACACCGACAGTCGGCGGAGGCGGCACGATTGTGGCTTTGCTGGTTGTTGCGGTAGCGGTTCTCGTCGCTGCGCTGCGATAACCATCGAAGCAGCCTCGGTCCGGTCCCTCGACCGAACCTCGGCGGCATCGGAAAACCAAAAGATCGCTGCCTTTCTCGACCGGTCGCAGCGAAGCCGGTTTCAGACTAACCGATCCGCACGATTGCTCCCGATTTGCAAAATTTCCCCCAACACCTCGGGGTGCCTGTCCAGAATCCGAAACAGATTCACCACCGCCGGCATCGGTGCCACTTCGGCACGTTCGTAACGCGAGAACGCATTATGGCCGCCACCGGTCAGCCGCGCCGCAGCATCCTGCGTCAAGCCCAGCTTACGCCGTATCCGACGTAACTCACGCGCCTGATGTTCGCGATTCCGCAACACCAGCGTATCGCCGGCAGCGGCATAGCGCCGCGCGCTGTCCGCATCGAACTCGACCTCGTTGCAGGCGGCACACCGCCAGCCCGATAGATTGTCGATCGTGGCCGACAGGCCGGCATGGTCGATCGCGAAGTCTTCTCCCTCGAAACGGGTCATCGACCCCGCCGTGCCACAGCACACGCAATCGCGAATCATGGTTTACTTCTCCTTGAACTGTATGACGGGCGCGTTCTCGCGGTAGGCGATCTTGATATAGGCGGTTTTCCGACCCGGCGTCGGCGCGTGATATACGTCCTGCCAAACCCGATGATCCGCATGGGTGGTCATCGACTTATAGAAGTGTGCTTTCGCGAGCCCGGCGACGCAGGTGAGCATCTCCGTCAACGTCAGCCCCATGCCTCGTCCGCCATCGAGCGCGGTCCGCGTAAACGCAAGAGCGCCGAGATTGGCGACGGCTGCCTGGACGGCTTGTAAATCGTGATGAGGCTTCCGCTTTTCCACGGGAGATAAATTACCCTATTTGGGTAATTTTGTCAAACTGATATATCAGGCCGACCACCAACCGAACCGGGTCACCCCCCCAACAGCGTCTCCAGCACATACGCCGTGTGCGCCCCGACTGCCGGGCCGGGCCAGGCCACCACATCCTCCGGACGGTCGCCATCCAGCCGGATCGCCGGGCCGGGGT
>JANXMB010000103.1 GCA_025354865.1 Acetobacteraceae bacterium
GGCGATCTCGCCCTGAAGATCGTCGCCATGCCCGCCGACACCAACCCGGCCGGCGATATTTTCGGCGGCTGGATCATGGCGCAGATGGACCTTTCCGCCGGCACCGCCGCGTCGGAACGCGCGCGCGGCCGAACCGCCACCGCGTCGGTCTCGCACCTCAATTTCCTCCGCCCGGTGAAAATCGGCGATGTCGTTTGCGTCTATACCAAGGTGCTGCGGGTCGGCCGGACATCGATCTCGTTGGAGGTGGAGGCCTGGGCGGTGCAGCGCGGTCGCAGCGACCTGCATAAAGTTACCTCCGCCGCGTTCGTGATGGTCGCGCTGGACGAAGCCGGCAAGCCGCGCCCAGTGGATGCGCCGGAAGGTTGATTGCGGGCTACTCCGCCGCCATCAGCTTGCGTTCTTCGTCCACCGACAGGATCGGCAGGCCGTCGATTGCCTGCGACGGGCGTCCGTCGACACCGACAAGCCGTTCCCCCACCAGCGTGATCCGATAAAGCTGCCGATCGAAGTCGGACTGGAATATATCGCGCGGCGCCAGATGCGCGGTGGAGCGGTTGTCCCACATCGCGATATCCCCGGCGTTCCACTTGAACCGCACGGTATATTCCGGTCGCACCACGTGTTCCCAGACGATCTCCAGCAGTTTGGCACTCTCCCTCGGGGTGAATCCGACCAGGGATTTGATGAAAGACGGGCTGGCGAATAGCACACGCTCGCCGGTTTCGGGATGCACCCCGACCAAGGGATGCTCGCTTTTCAGCGCTCGGCGTTTCACCCGCTCGTCGTAGGCGCCGCCTTTGCCGTCGCTACGAGCCTCGAACGCATGGATGGCGCGGACGCCGTCGAGGAAGGCGCGCATCGGTTCCGACAGGCCTTGATAGGCGGCGACGAGGTTGGTCCAGAACGTATCGCCGCCGTACGGTGGGATGGTCACGCCGCGCAGGATCGACGCGCAGGGCGGATTGACCGCTGCGGTGATATCGGTGTGCCAGCCGTACCAGGGGGTGATCGACATTGCCTCATACTTCGAATTCGCCGTGCGATTTTTGGCGACCGAGTAAATCTCGGGGTAGCCATCGACGTGTCCGAACACCGCATGGCCGATCGTCGGCTCCCCGAATTGGCGGGCCATCGCGACATGCTGGGCGTGATCGAGGTTCTGATCGCGGAAGAAAATAACCTTCCATTTCAGAAAAGCGTCACGCACCGCGCCGAGCTGGTCCGGCGGTAGCGGCCGGGTGAGGTCCACGCCGCGGATTTCGGCGCCGATATGCAATGTTTGCGGGACAACTTCGATCATGGCGTTCGCTCCTGGATCGGTGGTTCCAGGGACGGTGGGGGGTGCGACCGCGCGTGTCAACGCCGGTAGGGCGCCGATGGCTTGCCGGCGCGCCAGGATACCGCTACACGCCCGCCCCTTCCTTCATTTCGGGTTTCCGATGTTGCAAGTTGGGATCGATTTCGGCACGACCAACACCGTTGTCGCGCTGCCCGATGGCAACGGCGGCACACGCAGCGCCATGTTCGGCGCCGAGCAGGTGTTTCGCTCGGTGCTTTGCTTCTGGACGGAGGATGCGAAGGCCGGGCAGCGCCTGCATCGCGCGGCCGGTCCGGAGGCGATTGCCGCTTACCTCGACGATCCGCTCGACAGTCGGTTGATCATGTCGATGAAAACCTATCTCGCCCAGCGCAGCTTTGTCGAAACCCGCATTTTCGGACGCCGCTTCGCCCTGGCCGATCTAATGGCGGATTTTCTGCGCGCCGTGGCGACGGCGGCCGGGCTCGATCCCGCCGCGCTGCGGGTTGTCGCCGGGCGGCCGGTGCGTTTTGCCGGGGAGTTCGCCGACGACGCGTTCGGGGCAGAACGGCTGCGCCAGGGCTTTGTCGCCGCCGGTTTCCACGATGTCGCCATCGCGCTGGAGCCGGAGGCCGCCGGCTGGCGCTTCGCCCGCTCCCTGACCCGCCCGGCCACCGTGCTGGTGGGCGATTTCGGTGGCGGCACCAGCGATTTTTCGGTGTTGCGCTTCGTGCCCGGTGCGCCGGTCGCGCAGATCGGCCATGCCGGTGTCGGGATCGCCGGGGATATGTTCGATTACCGTATCATCGATAATGTCGTCAGCCCGTTACTTGGAAAGGACGATACCTACCGGGTGTTCGGCAAGGATATGCCCATCCCCGTCGCCTATTTCCGATCGTTCGCTCGCTGGCACAGTCTGTCGCTGATGCGCGGGCCGAAAACCCTGCGCGAGATCGCCGACGTCGCCAAAACCGCCCAACATCCCGAACGGCTGCGGGGCTTGCTCGCCTTGATCGAGGACGAGCAGGGGTTCCCGCTGTATCGCGCGGTTTCGGCGGTCAAAGCTGCCCTGTCGTCTGAAGACAGCGCGGTGCTGCGCTTCGCCCATGCCGGCATCGCCATCGAGGCGCCGATCGCACGATCCGATTTCGAAGCCTGGATCGCCCCGGACCTGCTGCGCATGGGCGCGGCGATCGATCGGGCGCTGGACGCGGCGGGGCTGACACCGGACAAGATCGACCACGTGTTCCTGACCGGAGGCACATCCTTCGTGCCGGCCGTCCGCCGCCTGTTCGACGCGCGCTTCGGCCCCGAGCGGATCGCCGCCGGGGGCGAATTCGTCTCGGTGGCGGAGGGATTGGCGCTGATGGGGGGCGCGGTGTAGCCGCTATAATTTACCGCCATTGGGCAGTCCGTCTGGATTGGGAGCCGGCGACACTGGAGCACTTGTCGAACGATCGAAGCAGCCGCTGGGTCGTGTTCCTGGAAATGCGTCGATCAAGCGCCCACAGAATACAGCGTCATCCTGAAATACCGTCATCCAAATGCTGAAATATCCTATTGCAAGGGCAGTGTCGATTAACCTTCTTCGCAATACTTCTGGCTCCAGCGATCTTGCGATATCTTCCCGTCCGTCGATGGCAAGTTTCCAGACATATTTTCGTTGCCGAATGCGCGCGAGTGCAACGAATTGCCCGTTTTTCGTATGTATGTCAGAAACAATCTTGTCGAGCCCGGCGAGGTCCAATGTTTTTTGTGCTATTTCATTGTCCGCATCTGGGGCCGGGCGGATAGATCCATTGGCCGCGTAGGTCAGCGCAAGAAATGTATTATCGCGGTCCGGTAGGTAAACTTCCGAAAGGACCGTATCTCTTGCCCCTTTCGTGCTGTTGCAATTCCGACATGCCAGCAGAAAATTGTCCCACCGTCCCTCCAAAGCGGCATATTGTGGTAGCGATTTTGGTTGAATGTGTTCAACGTTTATTTGTGTACCGAGAGGTTGCTCGCAATAGCTGCAATACCCCCCCAGCCGGGCGACAAGTTCGGGCTTGGCATCGATGTATGAAGAGAAATATCGGGGTGTTGGCAGTGTGCCGCGACGGACTGGACGCATCGATCAAGAACCGAGTTTAGCGGCGCGTTGGAATTCCAGGATTGCCTGGAAGGCCGGATTGTCAGCGAACGGGGAGATAGCATCGGCCAAGCGGGACTCGTAAGCCGCCCGCGATTCGTTAGGTGCCTGCGCAGCTTCTTCCAGTAGTTTCAGATAGTCGGTTGCCACCGATTGCATTTCCTCGTATCTCGCGCTAGTCCCCGGGGGGACCTCCTGAATGCCATTTGCAATCGTATCGATCGATAATTGCCAGAGATGTTCCGGCGCTTGACCGTCGAGCATCAGAAGCTCCTCACCCGAGCGAAGGGATTGAATTAGGAAGGGGGAGTGGGTCGTGCAAACGAACTGAAGCTTCGGGAAAGTCGTCCTCAAATCTTCGATAACGTGACGCTGCCACTTCGGATGAAGATGCAGGTCGAGTTCGTCGATTAGCACGATGCCAGGTGTTTTCGTCAATATCTCGGCGCCGAGATGCGGGTTGAGGGTTGCAGCCTTCTGCGCAAGGTCCCCAACCAGTGCCAGCATGCATCGTTGGCCATCGCTTAGATTCGCGAAGGGTTGGCGGTGATCGTCTTCGAAATCGACGACGACCTCGCTCCGTTGGGCGTCGAATAAAATATCGCGAGCCCCATGGATATTGCGCCGCAGCGCTGCTCGAACGGCACTAAATGCTTGCGTTTCTTGCCCACTATGTTGGAAGGCTACCCAGGATTGACGCCCAATCCATTCTACCAGAGCAGCGACCGACAACCGAGGATCGACACTGTTTTTATATCCCGCAAGTCGAGATATTTTCGGATCGAGCGCCCGGTCCGCTTTGAATTTCGTTTGGTCGCGCGGCATGTCCCACAAGCGACCGGTACCATAATAGGAAATAAGCGGGAGCGTCGCGTTTTGCCCCCGTCGCACGGCGCTTACCGCAGATTCAGAGGTTTGCTTGATGTCATTTGCATCGACCCGGGTCGTTCGTCCCCCGGGACCTGCCAAAACCCGACGCCAAGACAAGACGGAAGGGCCAAGATCGGGCATGCTTGCTTCCCACCCGATGTCGAGCGTTCCTCGGGCTTCGACAACGCAAGGGTATTGCTGTTCCCAGTTCACGGTGGTCGAAGTGCTGTAACTGATAAGACGGACGTCGTCCTGCCGAATGTGTCGGCTGTCCTCGCCAGGAATCCCCAGCAGCCAGCTTCCAGCCGCGACCGCTAACGCGTCTAAAACCGAGGTTTTGCCCGAACCGTTCTCGCCGACAATAAGATTGAACTGCGGATGGAAGTCGAATTCCCGCCGCTCAAACCCTTTGAAATTCTCGACGATAAGGTGATCGATGCGCATTCTCGCTATTTAGCCCCCTCGTTATGCCCCGGCAACTCGATTGTCAGCATCCATGCGCTCAGGCTTTTGCCGTGGGGGTCGATGGCCAGCGATCGGGTTACGCCGCCGCCCAGGGCGTTCTCGATCACGAAATTCAGCGCGCGGAGTTGCGGCAGTTCGTAGCGGCGCACCGGTCCGGCGCCTAAATGCTGGAAATGGCCCAGCACAAGCTCGGCCGTCAGGTCGCGTTGGATCGCCTGCCAACCCGCGTTGTCGTAAGCGGTGACTGAGATATTCGACGTATTGCCCTTATCGCCAGCCCGAGCATGGGCGATGTCGTAAAGCCGGATGCTCATGCGGCGCGTTCCATCGCGATGTCCGGTTTGACCCATTCGCGCGGGATCAGCACCGATTTCACCGCCAGAATTTGCCGCGCGCCGAAGTTGATGCCGCCGCCCGCGCCGGTCGGGCCTTGCATGTGCAGGCTGCGGACCTCGGCACCCACCGCCTCCGCCGCTTTTTTGTCCGTGGTGCGGGCGGCGATGCGCAGGCGCACCTCGTAGGGTTCCGGCGCCAGCGCGGCGTCGTTGGCGTGCAGCGAATTCATGCCGATCAGATCGATCCGCATCTCGGAGTATTCCAGCCCGCGCCGCCGCAGCCGTTCCTTCACCACCTCGATCCCCAGCTTGGCGCGCGCGACAGCATTGTGGCCGGCGAAACCCATCTCCCCGGAGCCCATGTAACCGTCGAAATACCCCACCACGACTTTGTAGGTTGCGGTGCGGGGCTTGCCGCGCGCGCCGTGGAAGGCCACCCGGTCTTTCCCAAGCTGCTCGAACGACACGCCGGACGCATCCAGCACGCAATCCGGGGTGATATACGCCGAGGGATCGTGCATCTCGTACAACAACTGCTCGGTGCAGGTCGCGACATCCAGCCGCCCGCCCGAACCCGGGGTTTTCGAAACCTCGACGCGGCCATCGGCCCAGACATCGGCCAGCGGGTAGCCGAGCCCGGCGAGGTCCTCGACCTCCTTCTTACCGGGATCGGCGAAGCAGCCGCCGGTCAACTGGCCGGAGCATTCCAACAGATGCCCGGCCAAGGTGCCGTTCGCCAGCTTGGCATAGTCGTCGTAGGACCAGCCGAACGCGTGCAGCATCGGGCCCAGAAACAAGGCGGGATCGGCGACCCGGCCGGTGATCACCAGATCGGCCCCGGTGGCGAAACCCTGCGCCACCACGTCGGCGCCCAGATAGGCATTGGCCGAAGCCATGCGCGGCAGCAGCGATTCCAACGGTGCCCCGTCTTCCATCAACGCCAGCTCCGGATGCGCCCGCATGATGTCGGTGACCTCGTCCCCGCGCACCACGGCGCAGGTGTAGTCCGGGCAGCCCCAATCGGGCGCGTGCTGGCGCAGCACCTGCGCTGCGCCCATCGGGTTGGCGGCGCCCATATTGGTGACGATTTTCACCTTGCGCTTCAGGGCGGGGGGCATGATCGCCTCCATCCGTTCCAGCAGCACCGGGGTGTAGCCTTTGGTGGGGTCTTTCGCTCGGTCCAGGGTTTCGCGGGCGATGGTGCGTTCGGCCAGACATTCCATGGCGAGGTAATCGAGGTCGCCTTTCTCCACGATCTCCACCCCCGGCGGGATACGATCGTCGGAAAACCCCGCGCCGCAGCCGATTCGGATCTTGTCGCGTGCCATCCTGGCGCCTCCCTTGCGTCGGACGATGATAGCCGCCTGCGCGGGAAATGCCATGCGGCGGGGAGGCGGGCTACCGGCCGATCATTTCGTCAGGCGAATGCTTGCGCCACGGCGAGCAAAGTGCTGTCCGTGCCGCGCCCGCCGACGATCGACAAACCCACCGGCGCGCCATCGACCAAGGCGCCGGGCAGATTGACCTGCGGCGATCCCGCCAGGCCGCCCAGGCAGGCGAGGCAGGTGATACGCTCCCTCGGGAAAGCCAGATCGGAAATGGAAAGACCGAGCATCGGGGCGGGGAAGGGCGTGGTCGGCAGGCAAAGGATCGTGCCCGGCGGCAGCAGCTGGCGCAAACGGAGGCGCGCTTCTTCCCGCATCAGCGCCGCGCGGGTGCGATCGGCATCGGTCAGCAGCGACGCCAACGCGAGATTGCGGGCGACGCCGTATTGCATGCGCGGATTGAAGCGATCGAGCCAGGGGGTGAAGGTGCGCAAAGCCTCGCTCGATTGCAGGGTGCGTTGGGCGTCTTTCCAGACCGACAGACCCTGCGGCGCGAGGGTAACATCCTGCCGCGTGCCGACGATCGCGGCGAGGCGATCCACAAGCGGGGCCAAAGCGTCCGCCACGGCGGGATCGGCGAATCCGAAAGCGTCGGTCGCGACCAGCAAGGTTTGGGGCAGGGCGGTTGGCGTCGCTTCCCCGAACAAGGCGGCGCCGACTTTGGCGAAGACGGCGGCGTCGCGGGCCAGCCAGCCGACGGTGTCGGATGTTGGCGCCTGGGCGCAGATGCCGGTGAAATCGATGCGGCCATGGGTGGGGCGGATGCCGAACAGGCCGCAGAAGCTGGCTGGCACGCGGACGGACCCGCCGGTATCGGTGCCCAAAGCGAAGTCGCATATGCCGCCTGCGACGGCAGATGCCGATCCGGACGATGATCCTCCGGGCACTCGGTCGGGGGCTGCTGGGTTTATGGGCGTTCCGGTGAAGGGGTTTTCGCCCAATATGCCCAATGAAACCTCATCGGTGCCTGTTTTTCCAGCAATTGACGCGCCAGCGGACAGAAGCCGTTCGACCACCCAGGCGTGCCGTGTCGGCACCGGATGCGCCCGCTCCCAATCGGGGTTGCCGCCGCCGGTCGGCCAGCCGGCGACGTCGATCAGGTCCTTTACCGCGAAATCCAGCCCCGCCAAGGCCCCGCTTGGCGCCCCGGCAATCCGGCAGCGCGGCCCCGGCACAAAAGCATTCAACGCATCTTCGGTCATCGCCAATTTTCCTTTTTCGGCACGATGCTTGCTAAGATCGGTATATCGTAATGCATGGGGGAGCACACGGCATGCCAGAACCATTGACCGACGAGGCGTTGCATTTTCTGCTCGACAACGCCGGACTGACCCTGACTGAGGCGCAAAAGACCGACCTCAAAACCATCCAAGACGGTCTCGCCGCCATGAAGGCTCGGGTGCGCCAACCGCGCGGGCGCATGGCGGAACCGGCGCATTGTTTCGGTTTTACGGCGGAGGATCTGTAGCATGGCCATTCCGACCCTGGCCGAGGCGGCGGCATTGATTGCGGCAAAGAAACTGTCGCCGGTCGAATTGACCCAGGCATGCCTCGACCGCATGCACCGAATGGATGGCACGCTGCACGCGTTCATTCACCCGACCGAGGCGCGGGCGCTGGCGGATGCGCGGCTGGCCGAGGCGGCGATTATGAAGCACGGCCCGATCGGACCGCTGCACGGCATTCCCATGGGGTTGAAGGATATTGTCGATACCGCCGGCATCCCCACAACCTGCCAATCGCGCTTGCTGGAGGGCAATATTCCGACCGCCGACGCCACCTGTGCGACGAAACTGGCAGCGGCCGGCACGGTGTTGATGGGCAAGTTGACGACGCACGAATTCGCCGATGGCGGGCCGAGTTTCGACGTGCTGGCCCCGCCGGCTCGCAATCCCTGGAACCCCGACCATTTCACCGCCGGATCGTCGTCCGGCACTGGCGCGGCGGTGGCCTCCGGCATGATCCTGTGCGGCATCGGCACCGATACCGGCGGGTCCATTCGCGGCCCGGCGGCGTTGTGCGGCATTGCCGGGATCAAACCGACCTATGGGCTTGTGTCCCGAGCGGGCGTTGCTCCGGCGGCGTTCAGCCTCGATACGATCGGGCCGATGGCCTGGACGGCGGAAGATTGCGCGCTGATGCTGCAAGTTCTTGCCGGGTACGATCCGAAAGACCCGGCCGGCGCCGATCGCCCGGTGCCGGATTATTCCGCTTTGCTGGGGCGCAGCCTGAGGGGGATGCGCATCGGCCTGATCCGGCATTTCCACGAAACCGACGCCCCGGTGTCCGCGCCGGAACTGGCGGCGATCGACAACGCCGTGGCGGTATATCGCGACATGGGCGCAACGATATCGGAGGTGACGTTGGCGCCGATGCAGGATTGGCACGCCTGCGGCAGCCTGATTTCGATGGTCGAACGCGCCACTGCGTACGAGGAATGGGCGCGCACCCGGCTGGACGGATTCGGCGAGCGGGTGCAACGCCGGCTGATGTTGGGCGCGCTGGTGTCCGGCGTCGATTATGTCCAGGCGGTGCGCCGCCGCCGGGAATTGCGCGACCAATTGCGGGATGCGATGCGCGGCCTCGATGCCGTGCTGACCGCCGCCGCCCCGGGGGAGGCACCGACGATGGACGCAATCCCGCGCTGGGATGTGTTCGATCGGCCGAGTTTCACCATTCCGTTCAATGTCGCGGGCTATCCGGCGATGTCGATCTGTGCCGGCTTCGGGCCGCAGGGCCTGCCCCTGTCGTTGCAGATCGTCGGCAAACCGTTCCAGGAGGCGACCGTTTTCCAAATCGCCGACGCCTTCGAAAAAGCCACTGCATTTAGGGGGCAACGCCCGGCGATGGTTTGATTTGCTTGGCGATTCCCCCGCAATTTCCCCGTCGGATCGAACTGCGCTGCCCCGGTGGCGCCGCGAAAGGCAAGACCCCATGACCTTCCATACTTTGCGTGCCGCGCCGGATACTGTGCGCCTCGGTGTTTTCGATGCCGCATTTCCGGCGGTGTTTCATATCGAATCCGGCGACACCGTCGAGGTTCAATGCGTGTCCGGTCGGGACGAAGTGATGCCGGAACCCGGCTCCCCGTTGCAATCGCCGCCGGAGCTTCTCGCCATTCTGCAAGCCAATCCCGGGGTCAAGGCCGGCCATATCGTGACCGGACCGATCGCGGTGGCCGGCGCGATGCCCGGCGATATGCTGGAAATCCGTATCGATAAAATCGAACCCGGCGCCAACTGGGGCTACAACGTCATCCGCCCGCTGGCCGGCACCTTGCCGGAGGATTTTCACGAAACCACCATGATGCACATCCCCGTCGATCGGGAAAACCTGGTGTGCACCTTGCCGTGGGGCACCGAACTGAAGATGGCGCCGTTTTTCGGTGTCATGGGCGTCGCACCGCCGCCTTCCTTCGGGCGGATCGCATCGAAGGAGCCGCGCATTCACGGCGGCAATCTGGATAACAAGGAACTGACGGCGGGCTCGACGCTGTATTTGCCGGTCTGGGTGCCCGGCGCGAATTTTTCGGTCGGCGACGGTCACGGCGTGCAAGGCGATGGGGAGGTGTGCGTCACCGCCCTGGAAATGTGCCTGACTGGGACATTCACGTTTACGTTGCACAAAAACATCGGCCTCGCGCATCCGCGGGCGGAAACCCCGACCCATTTCATCAGCATGGGGATGAACGAGGATCTGGATCAGGCCATGAAGCAGGCGTTGCGGGAAATGATCGCGTTCATCTGCGGGAAAACCAATCTCTCGCGCGAACAGGCCTATGCGTTCTGCTCCCTGGCGGTGGATTTCCATGTGACGCAGACCGTGAATGGCGAAAAAGGCGTGCACGGCATGTTGAAAAAAGGCCTACTGTTCTAGTGGTCCGATCCGAACGCTTGAGTCCCAAGCGTTAGGTGAATTGGCCCACCAAATCAAAGCCTAGTGGTCAGAATCCGACGGTTCTTTTCGTCAGATTCTGACCACGAGCCACCCCCCCCGGCGAAGGAGACCGAAGATGCGCAATGCCACCGATCCCGCACGCATGACCGCGTCGCAGGCCGCTGCCCTGATCGCCAGCCGCGATTTGTCTTGCGAAGAACTGATACGAGCATGCTTGTCGCGGATAGCGGCGCGGGATGCGGCGGTGAAGGCGTGGTTGTGGTTGGAACCCGATCTCGCGATCCGGCGTGCTCGGGAACTCGACAAACTCGGTCCGAAAGGCCCGCTGCACGGGCTGCCGTTCGGGGTGAAGGATGTCATCGACACCGCCGAGTATCCAACGACGCAAAATTCGCCGATCTACGATGGATTGCGGGTCGGCCGGGACGCGGCCTGCGTCGGCGTGGTGCGGGGCAACGGCGCGCTGATCCTGGGCAAAACCGACACGGTGGAATTCGCCTCGGGCGGGCGCAAGGCGCTGACCCGCAACCCCTACAACGCCGCGCACACCCCGGGCGGGTCGTCGTCCGGGTCCGGCGCGGCGGTCGGGGACTACCAGGTGCCGCTGGCATTTGGGACGCAAACCGGCGGGTCGCACATCCGTCCGGCGTCGTTCAACGGCATCTACGGCCACAAACCCACCTGGGGCCTCGTGAGCCGCGAAGGCGCGCGTATGTCGTCGATGACGCTCGATACGGTGGGCTGGTACGGGCGCTGCGTGGAGGATTTGATCCTGGTCGGCACCGCCTATCGAATCCCCGAGGATACTGCCCCGGTCGCGGTGAAAGGGTTGCGGGTTGGGCTATGCAAATCCCCCGCATGGTCGGCGATCGAACCCGGCGGCGAACAGGCGCTGGCGGAGGCGGCGAAACGGCTGGCCGATGCCGGCGCCATCGTCGAGGAATTGGTCCTGCCCGCCCCCTTCGACGGCCTGATCGCGGCGCAGAATATCATTGTTAACGCGGAGGGCGCGTCGTCGTTCCTGCCGGAATATGCCAACGCCTACGGCCTGCTCGCCGCCGATCTGCGGGCCAAGGTCGAAAACGCCATCGGCACGACACCGGAACAACTCCTGGCCGCCTATACGCTGGCCGATTCGTGTCGGCCGGTGTTCGACGGGCTGTTCGGTCCGACGCTGGACGTTGTGCTGACCCCGTCTTCCCCGGGGGAGGCGCCGATCGGTCTGCATACGACCGGCAATGCCATCTTCAACCGCATGTGGACACTGTTGCACGGGCCCAATGTCGGCATCCCCGCCTGCTTCGGCCCGTCCGGTCTGCCGGTCGGCGTCACGCTGGTCGGCAAGCGCTACGCCGATGCGCGATTGCTGGCGATCGCCAAGGCGGTGGCGCCGATTATCGATACTTTCGCGGAGGAGCGCGAGCGGCGGTTGTTCGGATAAGCGCAACGGCCTAGTTTGCCGGCGGCTCGCAGCCGCCTGGGAATCCGATGTCGCGCCTGATCGTTGTGTCCAACCGCGTTGCCCCCATACAGGAAGGGGAAGCCACCGCCGGCGGCCTCGCTGCGGGGGTGCTCGATGCGTTGAAAGGCCATGGCGGCATCTGGTTCGGATGGAGCGGCAATATCGGCGACGATCCCGACCCCAAGCCGGCGCGCGAAGTCGGGCCGATTACCCTGTTCACGATCGATTTGTCGCAGCAGGATTACGATCGATATTATCGCGGATTCGCCAACGGCGTGTTGTGGCCGGTGCTGCATTATCAGATCGGTCTGGAAAAATTCGATCGTGCCGAGTTTGCCGGCTACAAGCGGGTCAACGAATTATTCGCCCGTTCGGTTGCCAAGCTGATGCGACCGGACGACGTGGTCTGGGCGCACGATTACCATCTGCTGTGCTTCGCCGAATCGTTGCGCAATCTGGGTGTAACCAATCGCCTCGGCTTGTTTCTGCATATTCCCTTTCCCGGACCGGGCACGCTGCGCACCATCCCCAGCCATGCCGAGCTGGTGCGGGGTATGTGCCATTACGATCTGTTGGGGTTTCAGACCGAACAGGATCGCGCGGCGTTTTTGGATTATGCCATCCGCTGGGCCGGCGGGCGCATGGTGGGCGACGGGATCTTCACCGCCTACGACCGGATAATCAAAACCGGCGTCTATCCCATCGGCGTGCATGTCGATGAGGTCCGAGCGCAGGCGGAACTGGCGTCGAACCGGCGAGTGGCGACGCGGCTGCGGGCGACGCTGCTGGATTGGTTGATCCTGAGTGTGGATCGACTGGATTACTCCAAGGGCCTGCGCCAACGATTCGTGGCATACGAACGTTTTTTGCAGGATTATCCGAATTGGCATAGCAACGTCACATTCATGCAAATCGCCCCACCGTCGCGCGGCGATATCGATACGTACCAGGAAATTCGCAAAGAACTGGAAGGGGAGGCCGGTCGCATCAACGGCCGCTTTGCCGAGGTCGATTGGGTGCCGTTGCGCTACCTGAATAAAAGCTTCCCCCGCAACGTGCTGATGCCGCTCTATGCCGAGGCACAGGCCTGTCTGGTGACCCCGCTGCGCGACGGGATGAATCTGGTGGCCAAGGAATATGTCGCGGCGCAAAACCCGGTCGATCCCGGGGTTTTGATCCTGTCGCAATTTGCCGGCGCCGCGAACGAACTGGAAGCGGCACTGCTGGTCAATCCGTACGACGAAGAAGGCATGGCCGCCGCGATGGATCGGGCCTTCGCCATGTCGATCGAAGAACGGAAAGAACGCCACACCGCAATGATCGCGGTCATGAAAGAAAACAGCCTGGAACGGTGGCGAGACCGTTTCCAGGCCGACCTGAGGGGATAAACCATGGAATTTTCCGCCCAAGACATCGTCTACCAAACCCCCAACGCCACCCCCTTGCTTGCTCGGCTTTACCGTCCGTCCGGCCCCGGTCCGTTTCCGGCCGTGTTGGAAGTGCATGGCGGCGCCTGGACCGGTGGCGATCGGTTCAACAACGTCGCGATTGCCGAATCCCTGGCAGCCGAGGGGATCGTCGTGCTGTCGATCGATTTCCGCATGCCACCGGAAGCGCAATATCCCGTCGCATGCCAAGACGTGAGCACAGGTATTCGTTTCCTCAAGGCCCATGCTGAAGAATATGGCAGCCGAGCGGATTTGGTGGGAACGTTGGGGACGTCGTCGGGGGGGCATTTGGTGTTGCTCGCGGCGCTGCGGCCGAACGATCCGCGCTATACGCCGGAAGGCGATGCGTCGGTGGCTTTCGCGATCGCTTGCTGGCCGGTGGCCGATCCGTTGAAGCGCTATCGGGTGAAACAAGCCGCCGGCGCGGCGCGTCTGGTCGCTGCGCACGACGCATTCTGGCCCGGTGTGGCGGACATGGAAGATGCCAATCCGACACTGATTTTGCAGCGTGGCGAAACCGTTGCGATGCCGCCGGTCCTGGCGATACAGGGCACCAAGGACGACAATCTGACGCCGGATATGACGAGCGGATTTGCCTCGGCCTATGCCGCAGCCGGTGGAAAAATATCGTTCGAAAGCTTCCCCGGCCAGCCGCATGCCTTCATTCCCGGCAATCCCGCATCGGCCGATTCGTTACGGGCTCTGGCAGCAATAAAAGCCTTCATCCGTCGGAACGCTGCCGTATAATCGGATCGTGCGGCGGGGGCTGGCATCAGCTCCCGTCCAGCCCGTGGATTTCCTGCCAAAACAGGTCCTTCCAGCTTTCCGGGTTCTGTTTGATCCGCCCCATCTTGAACATGAAGTCGGACCATTTGGTCATGGATCGCGGCGTCAGAACGTATTTGTAGCGGGGGTCCTGCAACAGCCCCACCATCAGATCGATATCGATTTTACCCTTGGTGTCGGCCGCATAGAACTCGGCGGTTTCCCTCGGATGGACCGCAATATATTCCGACGCCTCCTGCATCGCATTCACAATCGCTCGGTAAAGTTGCGGATTGGCATCATGAAATCGTTTCGATGTCCACGATGTACCGCCGGTAGACGGGCCGACCACGTCCTCCGACGAGAGCACGACATGCACCGCGGGGTCTTTCAGTTGCATATTCTGGAACGGCGGCACGGTGAAGGCGTTCTTGAAATCCCCGCCGGGGGAGATCATGCCGGCCGTTGCATCCGGTGGGGACATGGAAAATGTCAGGCTGTCCAGGCGATCGAAGGCGGCGTCGCCCCACTCCTTCGCCGCTGCCATTTGCAGCATCACCGCCTGTGCCGACACTTTCACCGCTGGCAAAGCGATGCGGTCGCCCGGCTTGAAATCGCGGATCGTGGCGATGGCCGGGTCCTTCGATGTCAGCAGCACCACCTGTTGCGACATGGCGGCGATGCCCCGGACCTCCTGCGGGGTGCCCTTGGTTTTGGCCCAGATCGTCAACAATCCCGGCACCCCGCCCGAGGCGATATCGACCGCGCCCGACAGCAGCGCATCGTTCATCATGTCCGGACCGTTGAAGGTGACATAGGTGATTTTCACCGCCGGAATGCCAAGCGCGGCGGCGTGTTTTTGCAGCAAATTCAAATGGTTCATCACGTTGAATTGCAAGTAGCCCATACTGAATTGCTGGGCGAAACGCACCTCCGGCACCTCGGCCAAAGTTGGTCCCGCCATGAGCAGGAAAGCAGCAAGCGCCAACGATACGATCCGCAGCATGGCGGTTCCCTCCCGTGTTTTGTTGCGCCGATCATTCGCCTGGAAACCGGGGATTGGCAAGGCGGGTGGGTTGGACGCTATACTCGCGGGTAGGTAAGGGGCCGACCATGAGCATCGCATTCAAACCGCTGACGCCGAATTTCGCCGCCGAGGTTTCCGACATCGATCTCACGCGCCCGCTGACGCCGGAGCAGGTGCGCGCAATCGACGACGGCATGGACCGTTGGGGCGTGCTCGTGTTCCACGATCAGCGCTTCGACGACACGACGCAACTCGCGTTCAGCCGCAATTTCGGGCCGTTGGAGATTTCCTCCGGCGCCGAACTCAGCAAGCCGGAAGACAACCGATTGCAGCCGGAGATGGCGGATATCTCCAACCTCGACGTGCGCAGCAATTTGCGCGCCGCCGACGACAAGAAGCGCCTGGGTGCGCTGGGCAATCGACTTTGGCATTCCGATGCGTCGTTTCGCGCCATCCCGGCGAAGTATTCCATGTTGTCGGCGCGTATCGTTCCGCCGACCGGGGGCAATACCGAATTTGCCGACATGCGGACCGCCTACGATGCGCTCGATGAAGAAACGAAAGCGGAGGTCGAGGACCTGATCACCGCCCATTCCAATGCCTATTCGCGGGAAACGATCGGCTTTCCCAAGGCGGATTACGGGGCGGAATTTCAGGACAAGCTGCGGCCGGTGCGCCATCGGTTGGTGCGGACCGACGCGCGAACCGGGCGTAAAACCCTGTATTTGTCTGCCCATATCGGCGAAATCGTCGGCTGGCCGGTGCCCGAGGCGCGGGCATTTATCCGCGATCTGACGGAACACGCGACGCAGCGGCAGTTCGTCTATGCGCATAGCTGGAAAATGTGGGATCTGGTAATCTGGGACAACCGCACCACCATGCATCGTGCCCGCCGCTACAACGACCTGAACGACATCCGCGATATGCGTCGATCCACGATTCGCGGCGATGCCCCGACCGTGCAACAAGCTGCTTAGAGCGCGATGACCGCAGGTGGAATCACCGGAGGTCTGAATCGCGCGAACAAACATTAGGTTAGATCGCGAGACGTGAGCGAGAGCGAACGCATCGCGATCTAATAAACAGGAGGACCTGGACCATGATGATTCAGCCGATCCAACCCGGTTTTGTCGGTGTCGTGACCGACATCGATATTTGCCAGCCACTGACTGCCAAACAAGTCGCCGCAATCGAAGGCGGCATGGACTCCTTCGCTGTTCTGTCGTTCCCGAACCAGCCGCTCGACGACGATCGCCAGGTCGTATTCAGCGCCAATTTCGGGGAGTTGGAAATTCCGCTTGCGGCACAAATGATGGCGCCGGAAAAGCGGCGTTTCCAAAAGATCGAGTTGGGCGACATCTCCAATTTCGACGGAAAGAACACCGATAAACTGCGCGACCGCGACGACAGCCGCCGCATGTATGCGTTGGCGAATCGTTTGTGGCATTCCGATGCGTCATTCCGAGCGGTGGGGGCGGGGTATACGTTGTTGCATTCGAGGGTGAATCCGACGAAGGGCGGCAATACCGAATTTGCCGATATGCGGGCGGCGTACGACGCCCTGGATGCGGCCACCAAGACGCTGGTGGAAGATATGATCGTCGGCCATTCGATCGTTTACTCCCGCGAACAAATCGGCTTCGCGGTGCAGGGTGACGGCAATCCCGACAACCTGAAACCGGTGAAGCATCGGTTGGTTGTGACGCATCCCGTCACCGGGCGGAAATCGCTGTACCTGTCTTCGCATATCGGCGAAATCGACGGTTGGCTGGTGCCGGAGGCCCGCGCCTTCCTGCGCGATCTCACCGAACATGCTACCCAGCCGCAATTCGTTTACTCCCACAAATGGGAAGTGAACGATCTGGTGATATGGGACAACCGCACGGTCATGCATCGGGCCACCCGCTTCGACGACTTGAAGGAACGGCGCGACCTGCGGCGGACCTCGATCAAAGGCGTCGGGCTGGGCGTCGATCGCGCGCCGGTGCAGCAGGCGGCGGAATAATGCAGATCCAGCCTCTGCATTCGCTGTTCGTGGGGGAGGTTTCGGGCGTCGATCCAACCCAACCTTTGTCCGCCTCGGAGGTTGCGGCGATCGATGCGGCAATCGCGACATACGCCGTGCTGGTGTTTCGCGATT
>JANXMB010000113.1 GCA_025354865.1 Acetobacteraceae bacterium
CTCGTCAGGCTCATAACCTGAAGGTCATAGGTTCAAATCCTATCCCCGCAACCATCTCAAAGCGCACCCTCAAAGCGCCGGCCTCGCAGTCGGCGCTTTCGCCGTTCCCGGCCCCAAACAGCCAAAATATCCCCCCAAAGCACCGCGCAACGTAAGCGTCCGGCCTGACACGAGGGGCGGCGCGTTTGGCATTCGATGAGCTTGCCGTTCTCTGGCGGATCTGCTGGCTGAGGTTGACGCCGAAGGCGGCAAGGTTCGACGTGTGGCACGGCGGCACGGGATTTTGGAGAGCCTGCTTTACAACTGGCAGTCAGCGCGCAAGGCGGCCGCCGCCGCCGGGGGAGCACCGGAGGGCGTGGCGTTTGTGCCGGTCGGCGTGATCGGGACAGCGAACAGCGGCGGCGGCGAGATGCTGGCGCTGGCGAATCCGGAGCGATCCCATCCGGCTTCGAGCGGCGCGGGCACGGCGGGAGCGATCAAGATCGCGATGCCGAACGCTGCGCGCATGTGCGCCGGCCTGCCAGGCCGCATTGGCCAGCGCGAGCACGGAGTTGAAGGCGGCGCAGACCGCAGTTCGCCTCAAGGCACTGGAGATCGAAAAGCTCCGCTTCCAGATCGCCAAGCTGCGCCGGATGCAGTTCGGCCGGTCGCCGGAGCGGATCACCCTATAGCGCGACAGTTCGGATGTCCGGTCAGCGACAGCAAGGATGTCCGGTCGCTGCGTGAGGGGAAGGTGACGTTGTTGACGCTGTCAGGCAAGGGTTGTTTCGCGCCGCGTGTCAGTTTGGCGGGGCGGTGACGGGCTTTTCCTTGTTGTCGCGCTTGCTGTCGCTGGTGGTGCGCTGCTTCTGCCGGTTGGCGGCGGAGCGTTGGCGGTAGCTTTGGACGTTCATCTCGAGAATGACGGCGTGGTGGACCAGGCGATCGACCGCAGCGAGTGTCATGGCGGCATCGGGGAAGACGCTTGTCCACTCTCCGAAGGGGCGGTTGGAAGTGACCAGCAGGCTGCGGCGTTCGTATCGGGCGGCGATCAGCTCGAACAGCACGCTGGTCTCGGCCTAGTCGCGATTGACGTAGCAGAGATCGTCAAGAATGATCAGATGATACTTGTCGAGCTTGTCGATGGCGGCGTCGAGCGACAAGGCTTGCCGGGCGGTCTGCAGGCGCTGCACCAACTCGGTGGTGCGGGTGGCCGGCACGCGGTAGCCGTTCTCGACCAGGGCGTGGCCGAGGGCTGCCGCGAGGTGCGATTTGCCGGATCCACTCGGTCCGAACAGCAGGATGTTGGCGCCCTTGTTCAACCAGGCGTCGCCGCTGGCGCGTGCGGTGACATGGGCGTGGCTGACCATGGGCACGCTGGCGAAGTCGAAGCTGTCGAGCGTCTTGCCCGGCGGCAGGCGCGCTTCGAGCAGGTGTCGCTGGATGCGCCGCTGCGCGCGTTCGGCGAGTTCGAGTTCGGCCAGCGTTGCCAGCAGCCGCGCCGAGGGCCAGCCCTCGCGGTCGGCGCGCTCGGTGAAGGCCTGCCACAGTTTGCCGACGGCCGGCAGGCGCAGTTCGCCCAACAGCAGCGGCAGGCGCGCGGTGTCGACGGTGATGCTGTCGTTCATGACGCAGCACCTGCCGTCGCACCTGCCGTCGCGGATGCTGTCGCGGATGCCAATGCAGCATGGGCGGGCCGCAGCGTGTCATAGCTGGTGATCGCCGGCAGATTGACCGCGACGACGGGCAGCCTTGCCGCGGCCGGGGCGAAGCGGGCGCGCAAGGACGCCAGATCGGGGACGCCGCCGCCGTCGCGTTGCTCGGCAAGGGCGGCGGCGAGATCGGCTTCGCAGCCGCGTTCATGGGCGAGCGCCAGCAACGCCACCATGATGCGGCAGGCGACGCGTGGCTGTCGCGCCGCGATCAGGCGCTCCCAGGCGGCGCGATAGGCCGGGCGCGGGAACAGTGCGTCGCGATAGACCAGGTTCAGCAGCGCCATCGGCTTCTGGCACAGGCTGTTGATGACGTGGCAATAGTCGACAACCTGGATGCGGCAATTGCCGGGCGGACGCCCGCGCGGCAGGGTCAGCACGTGGCGCTGCGCCAGGAAGCACTCCACCCGGTCGTCGTAAATCCGCAGTTTCAGCCGGTAGCCGATCAGCCGCGACGGCACGGTGTAGAACACGCGGCGCAGGATGAATCCGCTGCTGGAGGTGACCCGCACGGTGGCCTCGTCGTGGCCGGTGGTGCGCTGCGGCGGCAATGGCTGCAAGCGGGGGCGCTCGATGCCGACGAGTTTATCGCGCCGCGCGTTGCGGCGCCCGATCAGGTCGGCGAGCCAGTCGCGATACGCATCCAGGCTGCCGAAGTCGGCGCTGCCGCGCAGCACCAGCGCCTGGGCGACAGCGCGCTTGAGGTGGCCGTGCTGGCTCTCGATGGCGCCGTTCTCATGCGCCACCCCGGTGTTGTTGCGCGTCGCCGTCATCTTGTAGTGGACGCAGAGCGCCTCGTAGCGCCGGGTCTGGTCCTCGGCGGCATCGCGGTCGAGATTGCGGAACGCCGCTGACAGACTGCCGGAGCGGTGCTCGCGCGGGGCGCCGCCAAGCGCCCACAGCGCGTTTTGCAGGCCGCAGGCCAGCGCCGTGAAGCTTTCGCCGCCCAGCACCACCTCGGCATGCTCCCAGGCGGAATAGGCCAGCACGCAGTGATAGAGACGGTGCGCGAGCGCCTCGCCGGCGACCCGGACGCCGAGTTCGGCCATGTCGGTGAAGTCCGACAGGCCCTGCTGGCCGAGCGGGTGGTCCTGGCGGAAGATCACCTCGCGCTCGGCGCCGTGTTCAGCGCTCCAGGCGCGCACGCGACGCTCCAGGGTGCGGCGCAACCGGTCCCAGTCGCGATCGGGGTGGCGCCGTTGCATTTCTTCCAGCACCGTCACCGGCCGCACGCCGGGGTGGCTGGTCAGCAGCGGCAGGATATCGCTCTGCCACAGCCCGCCGAGCGGGTCGGTGACCTGTCGCCGTCGCGGCCGCTCGGCAGCTTTCTGCGACGGCAGCCGAGGATCACCCTCGATGCGGCGGCCGGTGCGCTCGCTGATGCCGGCTTTGGCGGCGGCAACGCGTTGGGGATGCTGGCGGCGGAGGTCCATGTAAAGCCTCATCTGCTGATCGGTGGCGGGGCGCCCGGGCACTTCGGACCTCTTGGAAGTCGAGGCTCCGACCTTGCTCGCGCGCACGCCGCGACCAGAGCGACGGGTCAAAACCCGCACCGCCGGTTTGGTCGCCCTACGGTCGGGCTACGCCCGCCCTTCGGACAACCAAACCGGCCATCCTACCTGTCGCTGACCGGACAACTTTGCTGTCGCGCGGCAGCACCCGCCAAATCGAGCAGCTCGAGCTGCAGCTGGAGGAGTTGGAGACCGGCGAGGCCGAGGACATCGCCCGCGCCGAAGCCGCCGATGCTGCGGCGCCGGTTCCCGTCCGCGCCAAGCCAAAACGCAAGCCGCTGCCGGAGCATCTGCCGCGCCAGGAGGTGGTGCATCAGCCCGCCGGTGACCCCGCCGGTGACGCCGCTTGCGTCTGCCCCGCCTGTGGCGGCGGCATGGGCAAGCTGAGCGAGGACGTCACCGAGGTGCTGGACTACGTGCCCGGCCACTTCCAGGTCATCCGCCACTTCCAGGTCATCCGCCACTTCCAGGTCATCCGCCACGTGCGGCCGAAATTCGCCTGCCGGACGTGCGATGCGATCACTCAGGCGCCCGCTTCGGCGATGCCGACGCCGCGCGGCCGCGCCACCCCGGCCATGCTGGCGCATCTGCTGGTGGCAAAATATGTCGACCATCTGCCGCTGTATCGCCAAAGCGAGATCTACGCCCGCGAGGGGCTGGAACTTGACCGCTCGACGCTATGCGACTGGGTCGGCCAGGCGGCCTGGCTGCTCGATCCGATCGCCGACGGCATCCGCGCGCATGTCTTTGCTGCCGCGAAGATCCATGGCGACGACACCACGGTTCCGGTGCTCTGCTCCGTGCTGGGCTGGGCTGGGCTGGGCCGGGCTGGGCCGGACCAGGACCGGGCGGCTGCGGGCCTATGTGCGCGATGACCGGCCGTTTTGCGGCGGGGATCCTCCGGCCGCTGCCTACTTCTACAGCCCCGATCGCAACAGCGCGCATCCCGCAGCACACTTGGCGGGCTTCACCGGCATGCTCCAGGCCGACGCCTATGCCGGGTTTGAGACGTTGTATGGCCCGGCGCGCACCAGGCCCGGTCCCATCACGGAGGCGGCCTGCTGGGCGCATACCCGCCGCGGCTGCTTTGACGAATGGGAGCAGCACAAATCCCCGGCCGCCAAACAGGCGCTGGACCGGATTGCCGCGATCTATGCCATCGAAGCGCACGCAGCCTTCGCCCCAATCCTTGAGCGGATCGAACTGCGCCGCGAATCGGCCCCTCTGGTGGACGCCTTCTTTGCGTGGACCGAGACAACACGCGCCAAGCTGTCGGCCAAGGCCAAACTGGCCGAGGCGTTCCGCTACGCGCTCAACCGGCGCGCAGCGTTGTCGCGGTTTGTCACCGACGGACGGCTAGAGATCGAGAACAACATTGCCGAGAACGCGATGCGCTGCATTGCCCTGGGCAGGAAGAATTTTCTCTTCGCAGGTTCCGATGCTCGCGGTGAAAGGGCAGCCGCCATCTACACCATCGTCCGCACCGCCAAGCTTAACGGCTTGAACCCAGAGACCTATTTGCGCGACGTCCTGACGAAGATCGCCGAAGGCCACACCATCATCAAGATCGAAGAACTGTTGCCCTGGAGGATCGGGCCGCAAAAGAGCCGCCTTCTCCCGCGCGCTCCAAACCCGACGACGCTCAATCCGTCCCACCACCTCGATATCCGGCAACACAGCCTCCTTCTGGAGCTACAGAAAGAGCCGCCAGACATCAGCAAGATCATCAAACGCCCAACGCGCCGCCACTCGTGTCAGGCCGGACGCTTACTTTTGGGATAACCGCGCGGTCCAACACATGGCGCTGTGGGACTACTATCCGCAGATGCGCTCCGGCCACCGCATGACAATCAAGGGCGGCTGGCCGGTCTAAAGCGGAATTTGGGAGTTGATGTCTACGGAAAGCCTGGACAGGTTCAGCCGGATCGCGGCCTACGCGAACAGGAACCGCCATCTGGCGTCGACTTTGGCCGGACACGAAAGCTCCCCGGACACGAAAGCTCCGGGGTGCTGCGCCCCAGAGCCGCGTATGCCGCATCGCTGAAACCTCGCGCTGAGTCGCGGCGGGGCGTCGCTATCCGGAGACCGCTTGCAGGCCGTAAATGCTTGCCGCCTGTTCAGCGGTGATAAAACCGTCGAGCAGGTCGTTGCGAACCTGCGCCCTGTCGCGCGCTTCCGGAGGCCCCCAGCCGCCACCAGCGGGCGAGGAAATCTTGATGCGGTCGCCCGGCTGCAACGGCACGTTGGCGAACTTGCTCGGCGAGACCTTGTTGAAGGCCTGTGTGATGGTCAGCCACTCACCGCTGCCGGCGCGGTCGATGAACAGTTCCGCCTTCGCGCCGGCGTGGCCGCCATGGATACCCCACGGTGCAATCTTCTGCCGGTCGCTCATGTAGCTGAACGTCATCGGCGTGTCGGTACAGCGCACCGTCTTGGATAATGCCAAGCCGCCGCGGAACGTGCCATTGCCACCGGAGCCATCGACGAGTTTGAACTCCTCGACATGCCAAGGGTAGCGGTATTCGAAGACTTCCACCGGAATATGCGGGCAGTTGCCGTTGATGCCGCCCACTGCATCATTGCCGTCGGCGGAAGCGCGACCGCCCCAGCCCACTGGCGTCAGATCGTAACAGCAGAAGAATTCGCCGGTCTTCAGATCGGTGCCGCCAAACAGGAAATTGCTGTGCGATGCGCCGTCGGTCGCGGCCGCGCGGTCCTTCAACGCAGTCGATAGCGCTCCCATCACGACATTCGCGATCCGGCAATGCGTCTCGGTATTGCCGCCAACGGACGGGCCAGGAAAGTTCACGTTCACCACACTGCCGGGCGGCGCCAGCACACGGATGGGCCGGAAACATCCCGAATTCTTCGGTATCGTCGAATCGGTGAGTTGCAGGATGGCGTTATACGCCGCGCCATGCGCGACGCCGAGCGTGCCGTTGATCGGCCCCTTCGCTTGCTTGGAACTGCCGTGATAATCAACAATCAAGTCGCTGCCGGTCACCGTCACCTCGGCACGGATCTTGTAGGCCCGGTCTTCAATGCCATCGTCTTCCATATAGTCTTCGAACGTGTAACGGCCATCTGGGATTTTCTCGATTTCGGCGCGCATCCGCCGTTCTGAGTAGTCCATCAGCGCGCGGACATGCTCATCGAACGAGGCCGCGCCGTGCTTGCGTACCACATCCACCGTACGCCGCTCACCCAGATCGATGGCGGCGATCAGAGCGCGGAAGTCGCCATAGTTGTAGCGTGGCGTGCGCACGTTTGCGAGCAGCAGCCGCCAAACGTCGTCCACGTCCTTGCCGGCGCGCTTGATCTTGACCGGCGGCACGCGCAGCCCTTCGTGAAAGACTTCGGTCGCCTCACCCGCGAAGCCCGCGGGCGCCATGCCGCCGACCTCGCAGACGTGGCCAATGGCAACGGCGAATGCGAGCAACTTGCCGTCGACGAAGATCGGTTTGAAGAACGTATGCTCGGGCGTGTGCAATCCACCACGATACGGATCGTTGTGAAGAATGACGTCGCCATCCTCTAGCTCATCCACCGGGATTTCGGTCACGCATGAGCGCAGCAGCAACGGCATGCCGCCGATCATCGACGGACAAAAATCGCCAGTGGCGATCAGTTCGCCGGTCGGCAGTGCCAGTCCGCACGTAAAATCCAGCGATTCGCTGAAAATCGTGGAATAGGAGGTGCGCATCAGCGTCACCCCCATATCGCGGCAGATAGAAACCAGAATACCGCCAACGATGTTGAGCGAAACCATGTCCATCGGATGTGCTCCCAGCGTGGGGTTTAGGCGGAAATCAGCAATTGACCATGCCGGTCGACAGCAAGCGTCATGCCGGGCAATAGAACGGTGACTGAGGCATTCTCTTCCACCAGTGCCGGTCCGTGGATCGTGTGGCCGTTTCGCAGGTCATCACGGATGAACACCGGCGTAGCTGCCCAGCCAGCGTCGAACCAAACATCCCGCACCGACGCCGCGCGCGCAGGCTCCGTCGCATCGGCAATCACTGGCAATTCCACATCTCCGGTGCGCGCCACACCAGTTACGATGAAATTCACGATCTCTGTGTGATCTGGCAGTTGAAAGCCAAAGCGCGCCTCATGCTGCGCATTGAACGCATCCAGCAAGCCGGCGACTTCCGCGTCGCTGAATGTGTCAATCGTGATCGGGATCTCGAGCTCGTAGTTCTGACCCAGATAGCGCATTTCCACGCTGCGGCTAATCGTCACATCCTGATGGCCTTGCGCCGCGAGATCGGCGCGGCATTCGCTGATCAGAGCCGCCATCGCGCTTGCCGCGCGCGCTTGGTCGAAAAAGCGCGAGTTGAGTTGCACGGTGCGGTGACGGTCGACGCGCGCGTCGGCCATAGTGAAACCAAATGCCGAGAATTGGCCTGGAAAATTTGGAATCAGGCCTTGGGGAATGGCAGCCTCCGACATCAGGTCGCAGGCATGCGGCGGTCCGGCGCCGCCAAACGCGACTAAGACGAAGTCGCGCGGGTCGAGCCCCTGCTCGGTCAGCACGGTATGCAGCGCGCCCACCATGTTGTTGTTGGCGATCCGAACGATAGCGAGCGCGGTGCGTTCCACCGACATGCCAAGCTGTTCGGCTATCGGCGAGATGGAGCGCCGTGCCGCGTCCGCGTCCAGCTTCATCGTCCCACCGAGGAAGTTGCCAGCGCTGATCCGGCCCAGCACCACATTGGCGTCCGTCACCGTGGGCCGCGTGCCACCGTTGCCGTAGCAAGCAGGTCCAGGATTGGCCCCTGCGCTTTCCGGCCCGACCAGAAGCATCCCGCCCCCATCGATGCGGGCGATGGAACCGCCGCCAGCGCCGATTGTGCGAATGTCGATCATTGGGATCTGAACCGGCCGGCCCCACTCGATCTCAAAATCGGTGGTGAACTTCTCGCGGCCGTCCACCACAGTGGACACATCGGTCGAGGTGCCGCCCATGTCGAGCGTCACCACGTTCGGCAAACCGAGCAGCTTGGCGACAGCTTTGGCCGCGATCACGCCGCCGGTCGGCCCGGATACTGCGATTTGGATGGGCGACTCGGCGGCCGCACTCAAGCTCATTTCCCCGCCGTTCGAGCGCATCACGACAACATTCGCGCCAACGCCGTGCGCGGTCAGTTCGCGGCGCATCGAGCCGATCTGCTTTTCAACGACTGGCTTGAGGAAAGCATCGCAGATGGTCGTGGACGAACGAAAATGTTCTTTCCATTTCGGCAGCACATCGTAGGAGATGGAAACCGGGATCCCCGGCAAACGGTCGCGGAAAATCTCCTTCACCCGCTGCTCATGAAGCGGTGTCAGATACGAGTGCAACAGCACGACGGCGACCGCGCCAATTTCGCCTTCCGCGCGCAAGCGATCCGCGAGCGCCGCGACCTGTGCTTCATCAAGCGGTTCCAGCACATCGCCCGACGCGCCGATCCGCTCGTCGATTTCGTAAGCATGGCGGCGCTGGACCAACGGCTTCGGCTTGACCCACTGAAGATCGTAGTGATGCCGCCGGTTGCCCCGCCCGATGAACGGCACATCACGGAAACCGCGCGTCGTAACATAAGCCACGCAGGCGCCTTTGCTCTCCAGCAAGGCATTCGTCGCCACCGTGGTGCCGATGCGGATTGTTTCGATCGCCTCGAACTGCCCGAAGTGCTTCAGGCCGGTCATAATCGCTTCAATCGGATTATGCGGCGTTGAGAGGTTCTTCCAGACTTTCAGCGTGCGCCCAGTTTCGTCGTACGCGACGAAGTCGGTGAAAGTGCCGCCAATATCCACGCCCAACCGGTAGCGAGATTGCATGTTGGTACTCGACCCCCTGCGTTCACCAGAAGCGTATCATATCGC